>JADFXQ010000054.1 GCA_015233495.1 Candidatus Omnitrophota bacterium
ATCAGGCCGCGGCTGGCAAATTGGCGATTACGCGCTACCGCGTTTTGGAGCAACTGCCGAGGTTTGCCGTGCTGGAGGCGGAGATTTTGACTGGCCGGACGAATCAGATCCGCATCCAGTTCAGTCAAGCCGGGCATCCCTTGGTTGGCGAACGTAAATACGCTTTCGCCCGTGATTACTCGTTAAAATTTCATCGCTCGGCTTTGCACAGCCGGGTTTTGGAGTGGAAAAATTTTGCCAACCGATTCGAAGGCCACGCCTTTATTCACGACCAGATTGGCCAATTGGATGAGATTGCCTAAAAGGAATACGCACGTCAATACCCCTAAACCGATACAAAACGGCCCGATGATTTCTTTGAGGATATAAGTTCGGATGATTTTCATGATGTTTCCAGATCCGCCGCTACAGTCACGGCCAGCGTGAGTACGCCGACTAATTCGGCGCCGGCGTTTTTTAAAGTCAAGGCCGCCTCTGACGCGGTCGCGCCGGTGGTTAGTAAATCGTCGACCAGCAACAAATTTTTATCCGGCAAGGTTGAAGCATTCATTCTAAAAGCGCCGGAAATGTTTGTCCAGCGTTCTTTTCGGGTAAGCCCGGCTTGAAAACGGGTGGGTTTAACGCGGCGGAGCAAACTCTTAACCGGTATAGCATAAAGTGCGCTTAAGGTTTTGGCCAAGAGTTCGCTTTGGTTGTAACCGCGTTCGCGCCACCGGGCAGGATGAAGCGGTATGGGTACAAGGGCGTCAAATTGCCGGATATCGAAATTGCTGGCGGCGATAAACTGTTGAATTTCCGCGGCGAAAAGGTGGCGCATCTGGGTTTTGCCGCCGTATTTAAACGTGTAAATCAACGACTTAAGCGGCGCAGTATAAGTCCGCGCACACCAGGCGAAATCAAAATTCGGCTGATTTTTTCGGCAGCTCGGACAAAGCACGGTCGGCGCTCCCGGCAGGGGCCGGGAACACTTGACGCAAAACGGCGGCGTGTTTTTAACCAGGCGCGATTGGCAGATCGCGCAGAGCGTCGGACATCCCGCCCGAGGCAGAATTTTTTTGCGGCAGAGCAAGCAAAGTGGCGGATAAACGAGGTCAATCAACCCGTCGATATAATCTTTCAGCACGATTGTTATCCTATCAAGCGATTTTGAAAAAGTCAATTATTTCTTGTTGCACGACTGAAAGGCGGCGGATATAATAACACCAATATTAACGGGCGAAATGGCGCGGCAAGTTTGGCTGTAATTCGGATATTTAGTTTAAAATTCAGTAAAAAATAGCGAAAGGGAGGCGATAATGGATGATCTCAAAGAAACGCTCCGGGGAATGGTCGCGCATATTA
The DNA here is from genome assembly GCA_015233495.1 of Candidatus Omnitrophota bacterium. Taxonomy (GTDB): domain Bacteria; phylum Omnitrophota; class Gorgyraeia; order Zapsychrales; family Zapsychraceae; genus JADFXQ01. The sequence goes on from JADFXQ010000054.1 coordinate 1,342, forward strand.
TTGAAATGGACCCAAAGGACATCGGCGATGATGCCTTGTTTATTAAGGATCTGGGCATGGATTCTATGATGGCCTTGGAAATTTTGGCCAGTATTGAAAAAAAATATCGCATTGAAATTCCGGAGGCAATGCTGCCCAAATTTACTTCCATCAATGAAACCGTTAAACAAGTATCCGGTATTATTAATCAAAATTCGGGCGAAACAATATCATGAAAGCGGAAACAAAATCCAGTTATGACGTCATTGTTGTCGGGGGCGGATTAGGCGGCTTGACCGCCGCGAACCGTCTTGCCAAGGAGGGTTATTCTGTTTTGATTGCTGAACAGCATTCCAAGGTCGGCGGTTACGCGACCTGGTTTAAGCGGGGCCGTCAGCACACATTTGATGTGTCTATGCATGGATTCCCGTCACATTTGAAAAAGTCTTTAGAAATAAATTGGAATGCGGAATTGGCGGGTTCTTTGACGCGTTTGGAAAAAGTGGTTTTTGATAACCCGCAATTTAAAATTGAGACTTCTTACGATGAAAAAGATTATAAGCGGATATTGAAAGAGCAGTTTAATATCCCGGAAGAACAGAGTGAAGGTTTTTTTGAGGCTTTGCGAGAGCATTATGCGGCTGATTCCAAAATCGAGAGTTTTAAAGTTGTTTTCAATAAATTTTTTCCCGGAAGAAATGATGTTTTACGGTTTATTTTAGAGCCGATTTCCTATGCGAATGGTTTTGACTTGGATGACCCGGCGCACGCGTTTTCTTTGATTTTCTTGCGATTTATGCAAGACGGGGTTTTTTCTTTTAAAATCAACACAAAAAAGATCATCGGACTGATGGTAGAAGAGTTAAAAAAATCCTCGGTTGATATTATGACGAAAGCGCGGGTAGAAAAAATTGTTGTTGCTGACGGGCAGGCGCGCGGCGTTTTGATCAATGGAAAAAGTATCGCGGCGCAAGCAGTGATTTCCAACGCGGATCTTTTTAAAACGGTTTATGATTTGACAGGCAGAGACAATTTCGATACGGCATTTTTGGATCAGGTTGAGAAAACCCGGCCGAGTTCTTCCAATTGTCAAGTGTATATCGGGATTAAGGAAGAGGTCAGCATTCCCTATGTTGGTGATATGATCTTTACTTCGGAAAAGTATGTTTTTGATGTTGATGAATTGTTGAAGCCAGGCACAACATCGATGTGCTTGTCTTTTTATTATTCAGGGTATCGTGAGGGGTCTTCGGATACGGTTATTGTCGCGACCATAAACGCCCTTTGGCAGGATTGGGCGACGCTATCAAAAAAAGCCTATGATGAAGAAAAAGAAAAATTGATTAGAAGAGTTTTGCAGGTGTTAAAAAAATATATTCCGGACATTGAGTCGAAAATCGATTATGTGGAAGCCGCGACTCCCAAGACGTTTCAGCGGTATGCCGGGCATCAGCGAGGCGCCACGTTTGGGACAAAGTTTGAAGGCCTGGAAGTCAGCCGCTTGCTGCCGCAATACATTAAAGGATTATTTTATATCGGGTCGGTCGGGATCATTATGTCAAGCTGGCTGGGGGTTATCAATAATGGTTCTATTTCTTCCTATTTTATTAAAAAATATTTGCGGCGGAAAGCGCGTTTGGAGGTTCGGAAGTGAGACATCCTAAATATGACGCTGTCATAGTCGGTGCGGGGATAGGCGGGCTTGTTTGCGGAAGTTATTTGTCCAAACAGGGCTTGAAGGTATTGATCGCCGAACGTCAAAACAAGCCGGGAGGGTGCTGCACGTCTTTTATGAAAGGCCGTTTGTCCTTTGACGCCGCGGTGCATAATTTTGCGAGCTGTCGTCCAAGAGGCATAATGGGGTCAATCTTGGGGGAATTGGGGGTTAACGACCTGCGCTTTGAGCAGAGAAAAATTGTCGATCTGGTTTTCAGCTCCGGGATGAAATTGAAATTTTTTCGGGATAAAACCCGGACAATTCGCCAGTTCAGCCGGGCCTTCCCCAAAGAAAAAGCCAATATTCAAAAATATTTTGATTTTATCGACTCATTTGATTTTACGGCCAATTATGTTTGGTTTTACAAAACGTATGTTGACCGTAAATTTATTGACGTGCTGAAATCCTATTTTTCCGATGAAAAATTAATCGCGTTGTTGTGCGTTCCGGTTTTAAATGTCAATATGCCGTTTTCTGAAATGTCGGCTTTGTCCGGGATAATGCTTTATCGGGAATATATAATGGACGGCGGATATTACCTGGATGGGGGTACCCAACGTCTCGCGGATGCCTTGGCGGCGGTTTTTCGCGTCCAGGGAGGAGAACTTCTGTTAAGCAAAAAAGTCGATAGAATTTTGACGCAGGACAAACTAGCCAAGGCGGTCACTTTATCGGATGGGACGGTTATTGAGGCGCGATATATCGTTGCGAATTGTGACGCGACGCAGGTTTTTTCGCGTTTGCTAGACGATTCTATTTTCACATCGACATATTTAAAAAAAATGCAAGCCCTTAAGCCGACCATGTCTTTGTTTTCGGTATATTTGGGATTAAAAAATCAAATACGCAATGAGGTTAAGGATGCCGGCACGATTTGGCATTTTGATAAATATGATTTTAACCGGAGCTTGATATCGATTTATGCCGGCAGAAAAAAATATTTGAGCGACGGCTTCGCTTTTTGTGTTGCTCCCAAAGTGTCTGAGGTTGAGGCGGTTGAAGGGACACGGGAAAAAATGTATATTTTCACGAGCGCGAGTTATGGAGACCCGGCATATTGGCAGAACAACAAACGACGGCTCACCGGACAACTGATTGAGCGGGTTAAAAAACATTATCCCGGATTGATCCGGGATATATCGTTTTGCGCGACAGCCACGCCCGGGGATATTGAAAAATTCACCTCTAATTATCGCGGGGCAACTTGTGGTTGGGCGTATTCTTCCCAACAGATCCAATCCCAAATCGTCAAACGCAACTGCGCTATACGAAATTTGTTTTTTTGCGGACATTGGGTTAATCAGCCCTACCCCGGAGGCGTGCCCGGAGCGGCTTTTAGCGGTAAGGCTACGGCGGATTTGATCAGGAATCACCTGAATATGACCGCCTCGGCCGAGAAAAAAGAGAGTTTTGTAAACAATGGATGACGCGAAGTATATATTACAAATCATCAAGCGCCGCGCTTCGTCCCGCCGGTATAGCGATAAGCCGGTCCCGCAGGAGGTGATAGATAATATTTTGGAAGCTGGACGATGGGGACCTTCGGTGCACCGGCAACAGTCGTGGAGATTTATCAGTGTCTCGGATAAGAATACAATTTTACGAATTGCGGATATATGCGATCAAAAAGCGGCTAATCTTGAAACGGGCGGCAATAATTTTGGCGGTCGGATTATCCGCGGCGCCGCGTTTTGCGTGTTCGCCTACAATACGGGACTATTGAGCGGGCCTTTAAAAAAATTCAAAAAGATGACATATGCCGAATTGGCGCATTTAGCGGAAATTCAGAGTATAGCGGCAGGCATCCAAAATATGATTCTTACCGCAGAAGGCTATAATTTAGGCAGCTGTTGGTTAAATATGCCATTGGTTTGTCAACAAGAAATTAACGCCTGTCTAAACGAGCATCAGGAATTAATTGCCGTTGTTACTTTTGGCTTTTCTCAAGATTCTCCGAAGCGGGAGAATAGGGCGGAAGGTCTGATCCGGAAAATATTATGAACGTACTGCATATTTCATCTTATTTTATTATTTTAACGAGTTTTACATTGTTCATTTTTCTATTGAGTAAATGGAAGTTGAACAGCTCGGTAATGATTATATCCTGGGTCTGTTTTTCGAGCGGTATTTGGGGACTTGCTTCAAATTTTATTTCGACAATTCCAAAAGAAAATTATCAGTTGGCATATTTGTGGTGGAAAATCGGATATTTTTCGCCGATTTTCGGGGTTATTTTTTATTCGCATTTTATTATTCATCATTTGCGACTTAATAAAAGATTTTTTATTTATTCCATTTATATTTTAGGACTTATCTCTTTGTTTCTTGTCTGGTTTCGCGACTCAGCTTATTTTTTATCAGATATAAGCTTTGTGTTTAATCAGTTCTATTGGCATGATTGGACGATAAGAAAAAACCCTATTTATTTGTTGTTTTATATATTTTTTGAATGGGTTATTCTTGTTTATACATTTTATTTGTTATTGCGGGAATATAAGAATTCACAGGGGAATAAACGCAATCAACTAAAATACCTTGTACTCGGATCTGTTATAGGCTGGATTGGCTGCCAGCTCCAGTACGCGGTTGATTTTGGTTTTTTTCTTTATCCTTATTGCACTTTTTTCATTGGGGTTTATCCGGCTATTTGGGCCTACGCCATCGTCAAATATCGACTTATGGACATCCGTTTGGCCATGTCCAATGCGGTGATTTTTATTTTTGTTTATGCTTTGGTTTTGGGCGCGCCTTTTTATGTTTTTTTCTTGGGGCTGAAGTTTTACGCTTTGATTATGGGCATCGGCTTGGCTTCCGCCGGGCCGTTTATTTATAATTTTATTCAGCGCCGGGCGGAGGCTAAGATTCTTGAGGAGGAGCGGTATTATCAGAAGACGGTGCGGGCTTTGGCGCGGGGGTTGGTTACTTTGCAGACTTTGGACCAGGTGGCGCATCATTTATGCCATTCTTTGCGCCGGTTGATGAGCATCAGCCGGGCCGCGGTTTATCTGTATCACACTGACGAGCAGTCATATCATTTGCAGAATAGCGAAGAGTATGAAGACAAACCTTGCCCGGAGGAAATCTCCAAAGAGGATCCGCTGATCGCGTATTTAAAAACCCGTAACGGCGCGGTATCCGCACAGGAAATCCATGAGAAACGGCCGGAGTTCGCCGCTGTGCTGCATAATCTGCGGGCGGAAGTGCTGGTCTCCATGATACACGGCGAGCGCAATGACGCGCGTTTGCTGGGAGTGCTGGTTTTAGGCAGTAAAGATTTTGGCGCGGCATACACGCCCGGAGATTTGGACACTTTGAATTTTCTCTCCGGTCTGGCCGCGGTATCGATTGAGGCGTGCCGTTCGATTCACGCGACAACCGAGAAGATCAAGGAAGAAGGCGCGGCTATCCGCCGGCGATCTTTGGATAACATGGTATCAACGATGGCGCATGAGATAGATAATCCGATCGGAGGTTTAACTTTAATGGGATCTATGTTTAAAGATTATTTATCCACGAATCCGCCGGGCTTTTCTCCCGAGGCGGTCGCCGAAACTCAAAAAAAAATATCGGAAATTCTCGAGTGCGCCGAACGGGTGTCTAAAATCATCGCATATATCGAAGAATATTCGCGCGGCGGGACCGGCAGGGTCGGTTCGGTGGATATTTATGCCGCGCATGAGGGATATTCGATTTTGCATCAGGTTATTAGCAAACAATATCGTAAAGAGGCGGTCAATTATACCGAAGAAATCGAACCCAATTTGCCGATGGTTTTGGGCGATAAAGTTTTGTTAGAAGAGATTTTCGCGAATTACACGGAGAACGCTTATCACGCCGTGAAACGAAATAATCAAGAAGAAAAAAAAGTCGCTCTTAAAATTTTCCGGAAAAACGGTAATTATATCCGCATTGAAGTGGTAGACAACGGCTACGGGGTGGTGGGCAAGCCGAAAGAAGATTTATTCAATGTGCCGGTGACTACCAAAGGGTCAATGGAAGGCACGGGATTGGGCTGTTACCGGGTGCGGCAGATTTGCGAAATCATTGACGCGAAATACGGATTCGAGTCAGAGGGCCGGGACAAAGGCGCGAAGTTTTTTGTCGAAGTGCGGGTAGCGCCGCCGGACACTCCGAAAAACGAAACCCATTTGGAAATGCGCAGTGACTGGTTTTTCAAGGGGAAGAAAAACGCGGAATCAGAGCAGACGTGAAATAGATTAAATATCGTAATCTTTTTAATTCGCAGGATACCAAAAGGAGAAAACGGTTATGAAAAAAATGTTAATGGGTTTTTTATGCTTTTTATTATTTACTGTTCCGGCGTACGCTTTTCTTTATGAAGTCCAGGCTTTGTCGAAAGAGGAGTTGAAAAAATTGTCGAACGAACAGTTGACGGATGTTTACACCGACGCGGTGATCGAACGCCGGGCCACTGAGGTGTTTTTTACCCGGGCGGGATTGACGCCCAAAGAATACGCGCAATTTAAAGACTTGTTGAAATTTATCGTGCGGTTGCGTCAGGAGATGGTCGAGCGAAAAATCGACGTTCCGCCGATCGAGGATTGGGTAAAATAATTTAATATAATGGGGAAAGATTCAAAATGCCGTTACAACATAAAGATAAACCGCGGTTATTGGAAATGGTCAAACAGGAAGCGTATTTCCCGGGCAAGGTTATTTTATCGTCGGGAAAGGAGAGCGATTATTATATTGACGCCCGGCGTTTGACCCTGCACCCGGAAGGCGTGACCTTGATCAGCCGGATTCTTTTAGATATGGTAAAAGGCGATTATCCCGACGCGATGGGTGGGATGACCTTAGGCGCTGACCCGCTGGTCGGGGCGCTCGGAGTTTTGAGTTTTCAGGCCGGCCGGCCGGTTAAAACATTTATTATCCGCAAAGCCGCCAAGGCCCACGGCCGGCAAAAACAAGTCGAAGGACCGGACCTCAAACCGGGGATGAATATCGTGCTGATCGACGATGTGGCAACCACGGGCAAGGCGTTTTTAGAATCCTTAGATGTGTTCGACGCTTTAGGGATTCAATGCCGCCGGGCGATCTGTGTGGTTAACCGAGACGAAGGCGCGAAGGAGGCCTTGGCCGCGCGGGGCTGTCAATTGTTGAGCATTTTTGATATCCGGGAAATTCATTCATGAACAAAATTATTTTGGCCTCAGCTTCCGCCCAGCGGAAAAAATTATTGGCTATGCTGGGCCTGGAATTCCGGGTAATTCCCAGTCAGGCCCCGGAACAGAAAAAGATCACCACTACCTGCGCGGCGCTTGTGCAGGCCAATGCCTTGGCCAAAGCCCGGGAAGTGGCCGGTCGTTTGGACAAGGGCATTGTCATCGGCGCGGATTCCGTGGTTTATCTGGGTGGCAAGCAAATGATCGGCAAGCCGCGCGATCTGAAAGAGGCGAAAAAAAATCTGAAGCTTTTGTTTGCGCGGCCGCATTGGGTTTATACCGGCGTGGCCGTGATTGACGCCGCTACCGGCAAACAGCAGGTAGATTATGAGAAAACCAAAATTTTTATGACGGCTTTGTCTGACGCGGAGGTTGACCGGTATCACCGGATTATTCCGCCGCTGGATAAGGCGGGCGGGTTTGACATCGAAGGCTGGGGGAGCGTGTTTATCCGCCGGATTGAAGGGTGCTATACCAATGTCATCGGTTTGCCCATGGCGAAATTGTTCGTGATTTTAAAAAAATTCGGCGTCACGGTTTTGGGCGTTTTATTGGTTTGCGGTTTGTCTGCCTGCTCCAGTGAATTCAATCTGGCCACCGGCAAGCAAGAAACCTTGATGTATGACACGGACAAGGATGTCAACATTGGAGACAGTGTGGACCAGCAGATCCTGCGTCAGTATAAAGTGGTGGCAGACGTGGATGTTAATGAGCGGGTGAAAGGGATTTTAAAACGGATCACCGCGGTTTGCGATCGCAAGGATTTTGTGTATTTTATCCGTATTCTCGAGGAAAAAGATATTAACGCGGTCAGCTTGCCCGGCGGATATGTCTATGTTTTTAGCGGATTGATTGATAAAGTGAAAAATGACGATCAATTGGCGGGCGTTATCGCCCATGAGGTAGGGCATATCACGGCGCGCCACGGCGTGAAAAGACAGCAGGCCGCGTATCAGGCTTTGTTGTTACAGATTCTTGCCACCCGGACAAATGGTTCAACCGCGGCTGGGGTGGGGCTGGCATTAGAATCGCTTTTTATCGCTTATTCGCAGGAAGATGAGTTGGAGGCGGATCGGCTTGCCGTGAAATATACCAAATTAGCCGGTTATAAACCGGAAGAGATTAACGGTTTTTTTCGCATTTTAAAAGCGGAACAGGCGAAAGAACCGAGCCGGCAATTCAGTTATTGGCGCACGCATCCTTACATCGCCAAACGGATTGCCGCGGTCAATCAAGCGATTCATGGAAAAATGGAATTTCGTGATTATTTAAATTTGACGGAGCCGCAATGAAAGATAAGCAGCGCTGTCCGGTTCTTTAATCCAGACAAATATTTGAGGCATAATGCGTTATCGATATCTGACACCATTTATTATTATTTGTTGTTTGCTGTATGGTTGCCGGTTGGGGCAGGTTGGCGCGGGGCAGAAGGTTTGTCTGCGGGGACAATGCTTTGCCGTAGAAATTGCGGATACGCCGGCGAAATGGATCCGCGGCTTGCAGGAGCGGCAAAATATGCCCTTAGACCAAGGGATGTTATTTGTTTTCCCGAAGAGCGAGCCGCATATTTTTTGGATGAAAGACACCTTGATCCCGTTGGATATGATCTGGATGGATGATTCCCGCCGGGTGATTTATATTGAAAAAAATGCCCCGCCGTGTTTGGCGGAACCTTGCGCGACTTTTGGATCTGCCTATAATAATTCTTTATATGTGCTGGAGCTGAACTCGGGTCAGGCGGAAAAAATTGGTCTGCGGCCCGGCGAGGTTTTAGATTTTAAATTTTAGTTTTTCCGGCAACATGGGCGCTTAAACCGTAAAGCATTTCCGCGGTTTCCATGATGGTTTCCGACAGAGTCGGATGAGGATGAATGGCATGAGCGATAGCTTCCGCCTTAAGCCCGGCCTGCATGGCGAGTACGCCTTGACTGATCATTTCTCCGGCATGAGCGCCGGCAATCTGCATGCCTAATATTTTTTCCGTATTTGGATCCATCAAAATTTTCGTCAAGCCTTCCGGGTGATTTGTCGCCAGCGCTTTTCCTGAAGCCGCCCAGAGAAATTTTGCTACCTTTACGGCAACGCCTTTTTCTTCCGCTTCAGTTTCCGTTAGCCCGCACCAGGCGATTTGGGGACGGGTAAAAATTACACCCGGAATCACCGGCGCTCCATAAGAAAGTTTTTTTTCCAAAATATTAGCGACCGCGATTTTTGCTTCATATGAAGCTTTATGGGCGAGCATGGGTTGGCCGGTTATATCCCCGATCGCGTAAATATTGGGTTCGGCGGTTTGCCGGAAATCATTAACGGCAATAAAGCCGCGGGGATCGATTTGGATTTTGGTATGCGCTAACCCTAAATCCGTCGTATTCGGCTGACGGCCGACCGATACGAGAATTTTATTGAAATATTCTTTTGTAATTTGTCCTTTGCTGTTTGTAAAATTCACGTTAAAGCCGTTGGTTTGCGGTTCGACCGCGGTGACAGTTGTGCCTGTCAGGATGGCCGAGCAAGCCGTACGCAGATTTTTGAGTAAAATACCGGCAATATCCCGGTCGAGATTTGGTAAAAGCCGCGGTAAAGCTTCCGAAATCGTAACTTTTGCGCCTAAGCTGGAATAAATAGTCGCCATTTCCAAGCCAATATATCCCCCGCCGATAATCAATAATTTCTCCGGAATTTGTGCGATCTCTAAACTTTGCGTGGAATTCAGGATGCCCGGGTTTTCGGGCAAGAAAGGCAGTTTTATCGGTGAAGAGCCAGTGGCCAGAATCGCCTGATCAAATTTAATGTTTTGTTCTTCGCCGTTCAAAAGGCGGATTATCGCGCTGTTCGCGCTTAATAAGGAAGCGCGACCTTGAATAAAGGTGATTTTTCTTTGTTTGCAGAGCGCGGTTAAGCCTAAGGTCAGGCGTTGGACAACGCTGTTTTTCCAGGTTCGTAATTTATCAAGATTAAGATGTGCCGGGCCAAATTCTAACCCGAGTTGCGCGGCGTCCTGAGTATCCCGGATGATTTGACCGGCATAAAGCAGGGCTTTGGAAGGGATGCACCCGCAATGCAAACACACGCCGCCTGGGGAGTTACGTTCGTCAACTAAGGTAACATTAACGCCGAGGTCGGCTGCCAGAAACGTGGCCACATATCCGCCGGGTCCGGCGCCGATGATCACGAGTTGGGTGTGGGAGGAAGACATGATCTGAAAGAATGGCTCGGCGGCTCCGTTCGACTCCTTTGGAGTTTGGTTTTAATATATAATGCCGAAGATGGGAGTCGAACCCACAATCCTTGCGGAACTACGCCCTGAACGTAGCGTGTATGCCAGTTTCACCACTTCGGCAAAGGTTTTCCAACGGAAAACCTTTGCCGAAGTGGTGGCCCCGCGTTTCCCTAAAAAAAGCGGAAGCGCGTGATCACCACTATCGGAGGGGGTGTCCCGTATAGGAAAATCGATTAACAATAATAACGCAATAAATTTAAAATTTTTATTAAGCGCTCAAGTATAGTAATAAATTTTGTGGCTGTCAAGGGAGCGGGTATTTTTTCTTAAATCCCTGTTTATTAAAATTCATGTAACGCCAAAATGATAATGTCCTAATTGGCCAAAATGAAAATGTCCTAATCTGATAACATACCATAACGATAAAAAGGGGGCGTTATGGTTGACAGAGAGGATATGGTTATGGTTAGGACGGAAG
>JADFXQ010000055.1 GCA_015233495.1 Candidatus Omnitrophota bacterium
CGGACTACGCTGTTTGTTATATGATCAAGGCCTTGGAGACCTTGCGGTATGACAGCACTGGACGAACGGCTGGAAACAACCCCCAGACCTTTCGCACTGTTCACAACATCATTTAAACCTGTTTCCACAACAGGAGAGCTAATCATGTCCAAAGACGCTGCATGGACAGATCCGGCAAAACGGACCGCCGGCCCAATCGGGCTTGCCGCGACACCAGCAAAAACTGCTTGCTGTCTAACCATCGCGACTGGTCTTACCACAACATCATTAACACTCTCTACAACCCTTCTAACAACCGTATAACCTGTTACTTTACCTGCTGCAACAACTTGACGTACTCGTTGAACCTCACGTTTTACAACGTTCACACCTTCTACATTCGGCGCCGCCATAAAACCGGCGCTTCCAACCACTTTTGTTCCTGCTAAAACATTGCCCAATAACGCGGCAACAGAACTGATCGCGCCTCCAAACGTTGCTGAGGCGGATGTGGCACCACCTATATCCGGTGGCGATTGCCGGTAATGTTCCAGAAGCTCTTTCAAAAACTTTAGGAGCCCTGTACCAGCCAAACCATTTACTATATCAACAACTCGATTAACTCTTACAACTTTGTGATTCGCTAACTTATTACCTCCATTCACCCATCCGATCACCACCGGACGAGCAATCACAAACCACAGTTCTTCTACAATCGCGGGCAAACGACTTCTATTGCCCTTTCTTTCCGTTCTTGTTCTCGTGGCCACACTTGATCCGCAAGTTAAATCATCTACTTTATCGCTCGTGTATTGCAACACCGGCGAGGACACTGAGCGAGTGTCCGCCGGCGAACTGACTCCGGGATGCAAGACGCGCCAAGCTCCGCCTTCAGCACTCTTCTGCTTGCTTGAATTAAAATAATCCGCGTCCGTAGCGCCATTCACCGGCGAATTCATTGCTAATTGAATATGAACTGGAGAAGCGGCGGCCGTTCTGGTGCCGCCCATGATTTTCGCGAAAGTCCGGGTCACTGGAGCTGGTCCACCCGCATTCGACCCCGCTGACCGGCCGCCATCACCCCGGCCTCCGTTATGACCATCCAACAAAGACGGCGCGTTCCAAGCCACCTGAACCGGCAACGCGGCCGTCATAGGAATTCGTTCTTTATTCGCCTCGTTAAACGGATTCTCCCGCGCCGGTCTCGAAGCCGGCTGCACCGCCATACCCAAAGGCCCGATCGGCGCCATCAAAGGCACGCTAATTGGCGAAGCCGCTGGTACTGCTGTTGGCACAACCGCCGGCAAGCCTGATTCAGCTGATGTGGCCGACGGCGTTAAATTATCCGGGTTCTCTGGCGGTCTCCAGCCAAAGAACCGCGCGAGCTTCTCAAATATATTCCCAAAAAACGCGTTCAGCACGTCCCACAAATTATAAGCCTTCTTCAAATCCGCGGACGGAACAGGTATAACAATAACCTCGGTATCCGCAACCGCGGAAGAATGCGATGATTTCTGCCGATTTTTCGACTGTTGATGATTAAATCTTCCGGAAGCTTGCAAATATTTGATTAATTCCCGCGCGGAATAAGCGTAGGCCGACCCTTGATAACGAACCAATTCCCAGCCCTTTGCTTGACCATATTTCTTAAAATCCAACGGCGCGGGTAAGACATGGCCGCTGGTGGAAGTATACAAGCTATACACATTCAAATCATGATCCGGCCCAGGAGGAACATTTTTTTCATTACGCGCGATTTTTCGCGCTGCCGCGTCAGCCGCGATGTCAAAATTCTTCAAAAGCATGACGATTTCACGACTCGACAAATCTTCCGTTCTCTTGTTGCTCAATTGCGGCCATGTTTCGCCGGCATATAAGTCCTGGAAGGTAGTTTTCTTAATTTGGAAATCACTAATTGACGTGTTCATCCCGGCGGCGCCCAACACTGCTTCTACCTGACCTTTGCCTTGCTTATTAAAATTATCAAAATCCTCCGCCATTTTGATTGCCGCTAACTTCAACGGATCAATGTGTTGAGCCGCGGCTGCCGCTTTTATTGCCGCCTGATGCCGAAGCACATCTTCTTTAATGTCTTGAATGGCAAAAGCTATTTCAACCGGATCAAATCTAAAATTTATATAATCCCGCCGAATTCCGCGAATAAAATCGCCTTCCGGAGTATGCTGCCGCAATATTCTCTCCATCCGGCTGGCGCGCTCCAGCTTCTGATCCTGTATCCGGGCAGAAACAAATATGCCTCCGGTGATAACGCTAAAAGCCAAAGCCAGCAAAGGCCATTTTTTCCTTAAACTATCAAATATGCTCTCTTCCTGAGCATAGCGGGGCGCTGATTGCCGCATAGATCGCGAAGCTGAACGAGCCGATCTCGAACGCGAAGAGGAACCCGGAGTTACGCGCGGCGTTGCCTCCGGCGGGGTTTGCGGCCGCCCGACCGAACTTCCCCGGCGCGGACGCAGAGGATCATTGTCATCAAACACCGGCGAAGCGGCGCTGGCTTGCTTAAGCGCTAACCCTGCCGGAGCCCTGGCTGCATTCTGAGCAAAAACCGCCTCCACATACGCTTGAGCGGCTTGCAAAGCTTTCTCCGCCGCTCGCGATTCAGCTGTCAACTCGGCTACTCTTTCTTCCGCTCTCCCCTTGGCCGCGACTATTGTATCTGCCGCTTTCGGCGCGTCTGCCAAAGCCGTCAAATCTGCCAATCTTACTTGTGCTATCGCCAATTTAGCTTGCACTTCTTCTGCCGCGTTCTGCGCCGCGGTCTCGACTCTCCACGCTCGCAAGGCCGCGCGTTCCGCGGCCCTCTGTGCGTTAGGCAAACTCCGCCGCGGCGACTCTCCTGCTCCAACCTTTCGGCCGCGCGCTCCCTGTGCCGGCCGCAGTACAATCATCCCTAAAGCCTGGCTAAGCGCTTCATACGACGAAAATTCCGTGTTAATACGATAAACATAAAATGTGCCCGCTCGAATCGCGTCCCGGATTTCTTCCGCTCTTTCATAGCCCGCGTTCAATAAAGCGTTATAAATTTGGGTGGCTAATCCTTTTTTATCGCCGGTGGCTTTTAAAATTTCTTCATAAGGCAAACCTTCAATCACCCGCCTATACGCGCGCGCCGGTGAGGAACTGCCAGTTACTGCCCGGGCGAACTGCGCGGAGGATGCCGCAGGCGGAGCGCGGGACAATTGATTATCAAACGTTACTTTTGCCGGGAAGGCAGAACTCAACCGCAACGCTATCGGACGGGCAAAAGGCGAAACCACTGGCGAAGCGCCTGTCCCAAACGGCGCTGCCGGCGCGATAAACAAGCGTAACAGACCATCATCCTGCGCCGGCGAAGATTGATCAAACCCCAGCTTTGTCCCTACTTTATCAAATTTTTGGGTGAACTCCGCCGGACTCGCCGCGGCCGCGGTTTGCCGATCCTCCGGGTTTGCCGGATTCAAAGCGACCCGCGCCATCGCTACCGGCGAGCTCAAAGAGTTCGGCGCCGTAAAATTTTGCGCCGGAGCGGGCGGCCGCGTAGTTGGCTGAGGTTGACTCATGCCCGGACTGGCCGGCGGCACGGTCGGACCCCACGACGCGTATTGTCCGGTCGGCGACACCACCGGAGCCATCGGGGTCAACCCGATTTCCGCGAAATGGTTTTGCAATGCTTGCCGCATTCTCCATCCGGTTCGGTGATCAATCCACTGCAACAGATTTTGGATCTTTTGATCTTTCTTATAACTTTCTTTTTCCGCGTCTTTCGGATCTCCGCCTAAAAGCATACGCAAAGCCGGCGACAACATTACCGGCGCCAAATGGCCAAAAAACTCAATCGCCACCCCGTGTTCGGTTTTTTGCAAGCTCTTGGACAGACGTTCCAAATTCGTCAAATCCGGTTTAGGGGTTTGTCGGGTCTGCCAACTCGCGTCCATTTGCTGCAGCACTTGACCAATCTCCCGGATCAACCCATCGACCCCCGGAGCGTTGCCGTCATAATGCGGGCTGTTCAAAATCCGGTTCCGGGCGCCGATCAACTGCTGTTTAAATTGATCTTCATCAATCTCGCCTTGCCGCAAAGACTTGATCGCTTCCCCGACCGCGTTGTCATATTCGCCGCCAAAATGATCCCGTGCCGCCTCAAACGCCCGGCGGGGAACCCGCTGGGCAAACGGGATCGCGTCCGAAAAATTCCGCAGATACCGCGACATAAACACCGGATCGCGGCCCGGGCTCCTCTGCTCGGCCAGCGCGTGCGCGCCGTCGTGCAACAAGGCGTTCAAATGCGTGATATCATCATTCGCCACATGTTCCTGATTAACATAAATCAAACTGCCCCGGCGCAACGTTTCGTTGCCGTTCATAGTGGATCCGCCCATAACGCCCTGGTCCCGCACCTGAGCCGCGTAATCTTGCGACAATAAATACCTCAGCTCAATGCCTTTGGCCCGCAGTAATCTCTGCAAAAATATTATCCAATGTTCCGGCGGCGTGCCCGCGGCTTCCAAGGCCTTGCGCACCACATAATTCCGGCCTTCCGTGGACAAAGACGCGTGCTCAAACATATACCGGTCATAAATCTTGCTGGCAATCACCCCGTTGCGGCTCGCTAACCCGGTGTTTCTAAACTTCAAAATCCCCCAATTAAAAGTGTTCCAACGCCACCAGCCGTATTCTCCTTTAATCCCCAGCAGATTTTCCAAAACCATTTCCCAACTGCGGTCCAATTTCCGGACTTTCTCGTCGCGTTTCATCAAATCAATAAACCAGCGCGCGCCGGTGAACTGCGCCACAATTTCATTGGTAGCGTGCGCGGTGCCCATGGTCAAACCTTTAATCCGGGTCTCATTGAGCACAATGTGATGCAACTCATGCTCCACGTCAAACCGCAAAGATAAATCGTTCAACAAACGCCGGCCGCTTTGCGTCCGGTGATCGTCCCAGCCGATGTTCAACGACGACACCATCATCGTGTAATGGGTCCCGTCGTCCTGCACCTGCAACCGGCCCATGTCCATGTCCGTCATGATTTCCGGATTCACGATCTTGACCACTACTGGTTTGCCCCGCATCCGGCGGCGCAATTCCGCGGCCGTGATCTTGTTCGGGTCAGTCATCTCGCCAAACACCGCCAAAGCCGCGTCTTTCTTTTTCTTTTTATCCAAAGTCTGTGGTTTTTTCCCAATCAGTTTCGCGACGCGGCCCTTGGCTTTTTGCACTGCCCGGTCACCGGCCAACCGCATCACATAACCGACCGAAGCTTCTTGCGACGCGTCATCCGCGAACCCGTTGAGATAATTTTCCAATTGCCCTTTGATCCCGTCGTTCAACATCGCTTCCGCGTTGACATACGACCCAAACCGGCCATAAGCCCGGAAATACAGCGCCGCAGTCATTAAATTCGCTTCCTGGCCTGATCCGCCTTTTTTGCCTTTATCGTCTATATGCGCGTAAATGCCTTCCGGCGCCAAAGCTTCTTTCGCCCGGTCCATCATTGACTGCCGCTGGGCCGCGGTGGACCAATCGCCCCAAAATTCCGGCGCCTGCATCTGCCGGGTCACGCCCTGCACAAATTCCGGCGCCGCGGTATACTGTTTCATGAACAACATCTGATTCACGAACGACAGATTCTGCTGTAATTGATAATCCGGACTCAAATGCCGAATGATATATGTACGCTGGGTTTCCACGTCGATATCTTTTTTCCACCACGACGCCATAAACCACGGCAACTTCACGATGCCCAACCCGGTCCACGGCTTCGCTGCCACGCGCACATCCCGGCCATAAGTCACCCAATTGCCGTTTTCATCCTGACCCACGCTCTGATGCCGCTGATACGCCGAATTCCCGCCATAACGTTTATACGCTTCGCGCAAAGAATATTTCGCGCCGTCCATGCGGCTGTGATCTGCTTTGCGTTTGCCGGAACGGTCCATTTTCCCGTTTAAAGGCGTGATTTCCGCGATCACTGCCGCGGGCGCGTTAGGGATGGCGAGTATGTTCGCCAAAGGCGCGCCTAAGCCGGACGTAGCTGGCAAACTGTTCATCACCGCCGCGGCGCCTTTGGATTTTTGCCAGGACTCATTGTCAAACCAGCCTTTCGCGGTCTGGAGTTTGCCGGGTTTACGGTCGATCATCACTTGCACGGTTTTCCCGCCTTCGCCCTGCGCCTGCACTCTCCAGCCGCCGTCCTGCAAATCTTCAATCTGCAATTTTTTCGCGCCGTCCGCGGTCAATTCCGTAGCCACCATCTTGCCGTCTTCCATCTTAAATTCCAGAGGCCGCATCGTGCCGGTGCGCGTGTTGTGAACAAAAAGTTTTTTCTTTTTCTTGTCATCCGGCACAAAAAACTGCACACCCTTAAAATCGCGGTGCGTGAAAACTTTGCCCTTATCCTGGGATTTAATTGCCATCGCTTGCGCCGCGGCCTGCTCTTCCGGCGTTTTACCCCGCGCGTCATCCGGCCGGCCTGCTTCTTTCGACCGGTCAGTCATGGTCTCCAATTGGGTGCGCTCGCCGGACATCCGTTCCGGCAGCCAATTTTTGTCCAAATGCCGGCGGGTGCCTTGCACAATCCGCGTCGGATCCGAGCTCAACCCAAACCCGGTCATTTCCTCGGTGACCGGCGAGCCGGTCAATTCCAACCCCGTAAGCGGCCCGACTTCTGCGCGCAATTGTTTCACTTCAACGCGCAATTGCTCCACCGTTTTATCCCCCGCCCCTAAATTCAAAGTCCGCGGATTGCCGTTCTTACGGCTGCCCACTTCGCTCAACGCCTGATTTTTATCCAAAACAATTTCATCCAGCATCCGCAGCGCCGAAGCCATGGATTCCGCCAGCACCTTATCCGACGTGGCGTTGCCAAACAAACTGTTCACGGTTTTTTCCTGATATTCTTTGGACTGAATATTATCGCGTAATTTCTTTAACCGCGCTTTTTCCTTGGAAGTCAAAGTCGGTCCCCATTGCCGGATCGCCTCGGTCACGATCGTCGAGGCCATTTCCCAAATATTGTTCGAATGCCCATGCGCCACGTTGACCTTGCTCAAAATCTCCTGATTCTGTTCCGCCAAAGCGATCAAACTGTCCACGGACCCGGAACGCACGCCATCGCTCTTGCCTGTGATATTAAAATGGATCACTTCCGTCACCAAATCCAAATCCCGCGGCCGGTACATGGCTTGCGCCAGGTCGCGTTCCGGCGTGAAACTGTCTGTCAAAAGCACATATTTCAACCCCAGCCCGGCGTTTTTGATTTCCGTCAAATCCGTGCCTTTATTTTGACCGCGGCTCACCAAAGCCAGCCAGCGTTCGCCGTTGCGTTCCGCGGCAATGATCCGGTCCTGCATATTTTTTAAAGCCGGTTGTTTCCCGCCCTCTTTGATTGCCACGCCCTCGCCTTTGATCTTCCCCTCTCTGACCGTATATTCCAAATAGCGGCCTTCATGCGGCGCGAACATAAACACCTTGCCGTTGCCCACGCGCTGAGCCATCAAATCCGCCAGCAAGTTCACATCGCTATACCTCTGCGCGTCAATCACCAATTTCACCCCGCCGCGTCCGCCCGGATCCATCGGCTGCAATACCCGGTCCGCGATCAACTGCGGCCGGTCTTTTCCCTGAGCGCCGGCGTTAAACACCCGCACATTTTTTCCCGCCAAAGTTTCCGTGAGCGGCGTGTTTTTGCCCCAAATGCGCATCCCGTACGACGCTTCCCAGTTGCGGCCTTCGATCTCCGGCACGTGCAAAGAAAACCCGAAAATTTTGCCGCCTTTATTCATCGTATCCGTCAACAAATCTTTCGGCGACACGCTCACCGTGCCGTTGTCAGTAGCCGGCAATTTAAACCGGAAAAGTTCCCGCGCCCGGGCAGTCGCTTCCGGAGAAACCAATTTCCCGGTCCGGGTATACTTGGAAACCAAAGTCTGAATCACCGTATCCATCGGGTCCTTGGCCACTGTGTTGGCGGCAGACCCGTCATTCGCCGAGTTTTCATACGACCGGCGTTCGCCTTTTTGCAGCAAACCAAATTTTTCCCGCGGCAAATATTGGTTTTCCGCGTCGACCAACCGCCGCACCACATGCGCGTAAATTTCCAATTTTCTTAAATTGGTTTTCCCCCAGCCGGTGCGCTCAAACACCTGCTTGACCCGGCTGTTCGTAGCCGAATCCCCGGAAATTTCCTGCGCCGCGAAACGGCCGCTGCCGTCATGCGCGATATTGCTGAATTCCGATTCATGAATCCCCAAAAACTTGCCAGCCTCAATCGCGCCGCGCACCGTTAAACCAATGCCGTGCGGATCCGCCGCGGCCTGCTCCCGGCTGCCGACCTGGGTCCAAAGGCCATCCACGCCGCCGCGTCTTTCCACCCAGCGCAAAATTGGCACTGCCTGCCAAGCGAAAATCCGCGCTTTCCATAACATCCCCTGTTCCGCGGCAAACACTCTCGGATTGGTCAACAATTTCATAAACCACATCCGCGATCCGCTCTTCCCGTCCGGAACAGCCAGCGGCCGGTCCGACAAGAAATCCGAACCTTCGTCAAAGATTTTATTTTTCGCGATTTGGCCGTGATGCACAGCTTGCAGAGCTTCTTGCCTTCCTAAAATCTGAATATCCCGCAACTCCGGAAAATATTTTTGAATTTCGCGCGCTTTATCCACGTCAGACTGGCTGGTGAAAATCGTAGCCATGTCTTTCGCGCTGCTGCCCAGCAGTTCCGCGATCTTGTCTGCCAGCAAATACATCAGCGTAGTTTTACCCGCGCCGCCTTTGGCCCGGATAAACTCCGCGACATAAGTCTTGTCCCCGGACCCGCTCGCCTGTTCTTGACACGCTAAAACCAAAATCCGTAAAACCCGGTCCTGCTCAGCTTGTGTCCCCGTGCGCAGACGATCCGAATTACTACCCGAAGACAGTAAACCCGCCATATTCGCGATATCCAAACGAATTTTCAAAATCCGTTTCAACTCATTTGCCGCTTGCACCACTGCCGGCGCCTGCAAAGCCGCGTTTTCCAATTCAAAACGTTCCTCAGTGGTCCGCTCCGTAGAAGCGCGCGGGGTTTTTACATTGCGGAATTCGCCCGCCGCTAATTTGAGCGCCGCTTCCTGAGTGATCCGGTCATTCACTGCCCGCGCCTTTTCCGTCAAGCCGGTGTAACCTTCGCGGCCCAACAACCCGCGCATCTCGGACAATTGCACCCCAAACTCGCTCTGCGCCGCTTCCCGCCAACGGCGCAACTTATACATTTCCAAATGAATCAATTCTGCCACTTCCGCGTTGCTTAAACCCCGCGCCGCGATATGAATCTGCTCGCCCAAACTCGCGTCCGACCCCCGGCTAAAATGCCCGCGGGTCAACGGGTTCTTGCCAAAATAATCCATGTTCTCATGCAGCCAAACCCGGATCTGTCCGTCGCGCACCTCTACCCCTTGCGGCCCTTCCACCAAATCTCCTTCCCGATCCAAAGTCATCACCCGATGCGCCTGCTCCTGCGGCCCAACCGAACCACCCTCCGGCTTCGCCGCCCCAACCGGCCGAAAACCTTGACGAACATCGCCGTTCACTGACTTGACCGCTGAATTCCCCGAATCATGCGACCCGGCAGCATTCCCCGTGTTCGAAGGCGTAAAATCAGCAGCGCTCAAATCTCTTTCGGCTCCCTCACCGAAAGCGTCGATCCGCCGCTGTAAAGCATCCGCCTCGCGCTGGCGCGTCATCTCCGGCTGAATATCCCGCGTCAGTTCATCAATCCGCACCCGGTTGCGCGCCATTCCTTCTTCATTCAACTGTTGCTGTTGTTGCTGTAATTTCGCGAGTTCCGCTTGTAACATTGGCAGTTTAGCTTGTTTTTCCTGCAAGCTCTCTCCGGTCCGTTGTAATAGGCTTCCTTCGCTAGTAAGACGGCGATTTACACTTTCCAAATTACCTCTCAGTCGTACAAGCAGTTGCGCTCTTGCACGGTTTGATGGTAAACCTTCTAACTTGGCGATCGCCTTTTCTATTCCCGCCTTTTGATACTGTAAATTTTTGACTGTAGCTCCCGTTGCTGTTTTCAATGACGTTAGTGTATCGATAGCACACGTAATATCTTCGATTTCCTTTTCTGTGCTAGTTATCTCTGTAGTTTTTGTTTTTTCTCTTTCAGCAAATTCCCGGTCGATTGCATCCTGCCGGACTTGCGCCACTCTTGCCAACTCTGCACTCGCTTCCGCCGGATTGCTGGATGCTCTCGCCTTTCTTTCCGCTTCGTTCAACTTGGCTATCGCGTCTTTATCCACTTGCGCTTGCGCGTCTGTTACTTCCTTTAACAACCTTTCCGCCTCAGCTAAAGCAGTTTGCGCTTCGGTTGCCAAAGGTTTATACGCGTCCAACTCTCTTTGTGCCTGATCAACCGCTGTCTTTGCTTTGTCATACGCCGCTTCTGCTTGAACTAAATCATCCCCTGTTTTTCCTTCCCGCGCCTTATCCTGATCGCTACGCGTTTTGACTGCGTCTGCCAAAGCCTGCGTCAATCTATCTAATTCCGCTTTTTTCCCATTTCCGCCACTGTCACCTTCCCACTCTGCTCTGGCTGTCTTGACTGCTTGTTCTCTGTTATTTATTTGTTGTTTATATAAATTTTTCCCCGCGCCATTTTCCACTTGCTTTTTTGCTCCCGCGTCCCCTAACACCGCCAAATCAACCAATCCATCAACCTTAGCCTTCAGCTTCGCGGCTTCCGCGGCGCGTCTGCGAGTTTGAACATCCTTAAGTTTCGTTTCCGCCGCCTTAAACCGCCCCTCATGATCGGCCAAAGCCCGTTCCGTGTCTTCTAAAGCAGTATCAGCTTCTCGCAATGTTTGTTCTTTTTCTTTCAAGGCTTTTTCTGTCATCGCAATATCTCTTATAATATCCGATCTTTTCGCTGCTTTTACAGCATCTTGCTCCCCACCAACCGCATTTTTCTCCTGGATTATCGCCTTTCTTGCCGCGTCTCTCGCATCACGTAAAACTTGAATCTTCGTTTTTCCACCTTGATCGTTTGCCCCGCCGTTCACAGCATCTAACTCCGCCGCCACGCGTGCTTCTTCCTCCTGGATTGCCTGGATCTTTGCATCGTGCGCCGCATCCAAAGCCTTCTGACGTTGCTTCACTACCCCGGGTGCTGGTCCCCTTGCCTCACCCGTAGGTAATTTTTCCGCCGCCGCTACGGCTTGCGTTTGCGCTTCGCCGGTCGGCAGTTTTTCCGCGGCAGTACGCGCTTTTGCCAGCTCTGCTGCTTCCGCTGTCAATCTCGCCTCTACGCCCGCGTTGATCCGCTCTTGCACCGGCGCCAATTTTTCCCGCGCTTGCGCCAACGCTGTCGTGGGCTTCTGCAACTCAATTGACGCTATGGCAAAGGGGCTTCTTGCCTCTTCAACCGCGGCATTTAATTTTCGGCCTTCCCGGAAAGTAAACCATCGAAACACCCGATTTCTTTCATTATATTTGTCCAAAGCCGCTTGCTCTTTCCCAAGATTCGCCCGCGCGGCATCAACAATTATTTGCTGTGCCTCAACTGCTCTAATCGCGACTGCAAGTTGGTCTTCTCCCTGCGCATCTTTCAACCCTGCCTGTTCTAAAGCTGAACGACTATCTAAAGTTTGAGTAATATCCCCAGCTGCCTCCAAATACTGCTGTTTCAACAAAGCATTCACGCTATCTTGCGCTGTTTTCTCTCTATCCCCAGGAATCTTCCAAACCCTTTCCGCGGCCTCAAATGCTAATTTGGCGGCTTTATTAACGGCTTCCGCATCTTTTAATGCTTGTTTGGCATCTTGATGCTTTTTCCAG
>JADFXQ010000056.1 GCA_015233495.1 Candidatus Omnitrophota bacterium
TATCGGATTTATTGTTTTTTCGATTTTACTGCCGGTATTTCAGGCTAATATGTTAACGTTTTAAAATGGGTCGCGGAAAAATTTAAAATTATTGCGGCGGACGCTTCCGTCAAGTCGCGAGGCTTGGCTTATTTAAAAAAGCGTAGCGAAAACAGATGATATAAGAGGGCAGATAATAGCCAATTCCCCAGATGATCGCGGCCCAGGCGATCCCGGGATTGACCCCAAACAGCGATAAGGTGTCCTGCCATTGATAGGATTGGCCGAACAAATCAGCGAGAATCCGCAGTCCTAAAAAAAATTTCCAGAGTGCCGTCGGACCCATATTTTTTTGGCGCAAGGCCATCCCGGTTCCGAAGCTAAAGAGCAACAAAGCGCCGGGACGCGCCGCGGCAAAAAAAGCGGGCAGGAAAAAGCCGCGGTCAAAGTGAAGAAGAAAATCATAATAGAGCCATTGCGGCGCATGATGGTTAAACGCGCTGTGAAAAGCGGTCAGAGCATTGATGCCTAACAGCAGGACATAAACATCCCACCAAAATAATTTTTTCGTAAAAAGAAACATCGTCTTCATATTATCCTTTAAAAAACAAAAAAATCACGCATAAAAAATAAATCGGCGACTCTGTTGCGCGGAAGGCTGGGATTCGCTAAAATAAAGAATAAAAAGAAAACCCCCCGCGATATTTTTAAGCAGAAAGAGTGTTTATGAATAGAAATTTTGAGCATATTTTGGAAACGATTCAAATTAAAGACCCCCGGTATAAACAGGAGGCGTACGAATTTATGATGGAGGCTTTGACCTTTACGCAGAAAAGGATCCAAGCGCATCGGCACGTCACGGGTGAAGAGCTGCTGGATGGGGCAAAGGATTTGGTGATCCGGAAATTTGGTCCCCTGGCGATGACCGTGCTGCAACACTGGGGCGTAAAAAACACGGAAGATTTTGGGCATTTGGTCTTTAATCTCGTGGAGAATAAAATTCTCAGCAAGACCGAGCAAGACAGCATCGAAAGCTTCCGCAACCGGTATGATTTTGAGGATGTTTTCCGCCGCGGATACCGCAATCAATTGCACAAGAAAATCAGCCGGATGCGTTAGGATTATGACAGACGGCATACGGCGTCGAGCGGACGGAATTTTATTCTTTTTATCGGTTTACCGTCGGCAATCAGCCGTTTACGGGTTACCGAAATATTCATGAGCGCCCCCCACATCGCCAATTCAGATCCCGCTAAAATTTCTATCCAATTTCTCAAAGGCATTGGTCCGGCAAAGCAAAAATTGTTTGCCAATTTAGGCGTCGCGACCGTTGAGGATTTGTTATATTTGTTTCCGCGGCGTTATGAAGACCGGCGGAATTTCACGGCCTTGCGCGATGTTAAAATCGGCGAGGAACAGACAATTGCCGGACAGGTTATCGCCCAAGGCGGCCGGCAAAGCTGGCGCACGAAAAAAAAGATTTCCGAGATCGTGCTCGACGACGGCACCGGCCGGATTTTTTGCGTGTGGTTCAACCAGCCGTATATCGAGTCCTATTTTAAACCGGGCGCTTGGGCGGTTTGTTATGGCCGGCCGCAGATCTATCAAAATAAAATTCAGATGGTCGCTCCGGAATATGAAATATTCGACCCGCGCGACGAGGACAGTCTAAGTCTCAAGCGGATTGTTCCGGTTTATCCTTTGACGGCCGGGTTTTCGCAGCGGTTTGTGCGCAAGATGGTCCATGGTTGTTTGGATTCCTATTGTGACCAGATCAAAGACGAACTTCCGGTGAGTTTGCGCAACCGCTACCGGCTGGCCAATATCCGGCGCAGTCTTAAGGCCATTCATTTCCCCGCAACCTTTGCAGAGCAGGCTGAAGGCTTGCGGCGCGTCGCTTTTGAGGAATTTTATTTTTTTCAGATTTCCGCGTTATTGCGGCGGCAAAGCGTCAAACGCCAGGCGGGCCATGTCCAGCGGATGTCGGATGAACAAATCCTGCGTTATATAAACGCGTTTCCTTTTGCGTTCACCGAGGCGCAGCTCCGGGCGGCGCGGGAGATTCGGCAAGACTTGGCTTCCGTCGAACCGATGATGCGGCTGCTGCAGGGTGACGTCGGTTGTGGGAAAACAGTTGTCGCTTTTTTGGGGTGTTGGGCCGCTTTTTTGAATCAACAGCAGTCCGCGGTCATGGCTCCGACGGAGATTTTGGCGCGGCAGCATTATGACAATTTATGTCAGTGGACCGCGGCCGGGGGGTTGCCGGGACTGCGGCCGCGTTTGTGGGTGAGCGGGATGAAAAATTCCGAACGGGATGCCGTCCGCCGCGCCGCCATTGCCGGCGAGGCGGATGTGGTCGTCGGAACTCACGCGTTGTTGACGGAAGACTTGCGGTTTAAAAATTTGAGTTATGTGGTCATTGATGAACAACATAAGTTCGGAGTGGGTCAACGGAGTCGTTTAGTAGAAAAAGCCAAGCTGCCGGACGTTTTAATTATGACCGCGACGCCGATTCCCCGGACTTTGGGTTTAACGCTCTACGCGGATTTAGACGTCAGCGTGATTGACGCGTTGCCTGCCGGACGGGGGAAAGTGCGAACGCATTTGTTTGCGCAGAGCGAGATTGAGCGAGTTTATCAGATCGTTCGCGATAAAGTCGCCGCGGGCCGGCAAATTTATTTTGTCTATCCGGTAATCACGGAGTCGCAAAACGCGGATTTAAAAGCCGCGCAAGAACGCTATACGCATTTTCTGAACAAAGAATTTAAGAATTTTCGTCTTGGATTGATTCATGGCCGTTTGTCCCAGAATGAAGCCCAGGCGCAGATGGCGGCGTTCAAATCCGGAAAGATTCAGATTTTGGTGGCCACCACGGTTTTGGAAGTCGGCATTGACGTGCCGAATGCTAACGTTATGGTGATTGAACACGCGGACCGTTTTGGCTTGGCGCAGCTGCATCAACTGCGCGGACGGGTTGGCCGCGGAAAGGAAGACGCGTTGTGTCTTTTGGTGGCTGATCCCGGCACCGCCGAAGGCCAAGAACGGCTGCAGGTGTTTTTATCAACGACCGACGGGTTTAAGATCGCGGAAAAAGATTTGGAAATCCGCGGGCCGGGGCATTTTTTTGGCCGCCACCAGCATGGGTTGAACGAATTGAAAGTGGCGAATCCTTTGGCGCAAATTGATATTTTGCAATTGGCTCGAAAAGAGGCGGCGCAATTGGTCGCGGAAGATCCCGGCTTGACAAAGTCGGAAAACAGTGTACTTTTAAATGTTATCCGCCGGAGGTATCCGAATTATTTGGATATGGTTCAGGCGGGTTAAAACCGCAAACGGCTCGCGCGGGCTATAACACTCGGGGACAGGATCGCGCAATTTGAATTGGAGGAGCGGTTGATCAAAATTATCGCGGGACAATATAAGGGAAAGAATTTTCGGACGCACCCGGATATCCGGCCGACGCAAAACATAGTTCGCAAGTCTTTGTTTGATACCTTGGGCCAAGATTGGGCAGGGGTAGTATTTTTAGATGTCTTTGCCGGCAGCGGGATGATCGGATTGGAAGCTTTGTCGCGCGGCGCGAAAAAGGTGGTTTTTGTGGAGAAAAACGCCGAGGTTTACGCGATTTTACGCGGGAATTTGGAGGGGTTAAACGCCCAGCCGGCCGCGGATGGACATTGGCCGTATGAAGCTTTGCAGGCGGACGCGTTTGTGGCCCTCAAAACATTTTTTCGAGAGAAAAAACAGTTTGATGTGGTGTTTTTAGACCCGCCCTACGGTTTAGGCCTGGCAAAAAAAGCCTTGAAAACCATAGAGACACATGATATATTACACGCCAATTCTTTATTAGTGATAGAGCATGAAAACGCTGAAATTCTCCCTGAACGTCATGGGAGATTTACGCTTTTTAGGCGGAAAAGATTTGGCAGTTCCGTGTTGAGTTATTATCAGAACAGCTAACCGGCTGAACCTAAGGATGCGCTGCCGCATGAACCGACGCGCGATATATCCCGGAAGTTTTGACCCTGTGACAAACGGTCATTTGGATTTGATGCGCCGCGCGACCTGTATTTTTGACGAGGTTGTCGTAGCAGTGGCGAACAACACCCGTAAACAAAAATTGTTCACTGTGGCGGAGCGGATGGAAATGCTGCGGGAAACCACGGCCGGCATCCCGGGAGTGACGATTGAGTCCTTTGATGGTCTGGTGATCAAGTACGCCCGGCAGAAAAAAATTAACGTCCTGATTCGCGGTCTGCGGGTGATTTCCGATTTTGAATATGAGCTGCAAATGGCGTTGACCAACCGTCGGCTTGACGAACAAATTGAAACTTTATTTTTAATGCCTTCGGAAGGGCACGCGTTTTTATCGTCTGCTTTGATCAAAGAAGCGGCCGGATTGGGCGCGGATATTACTTCGTTTGTTCCGGAGCAGGTAGCTGAGCGATTGAGGCGGAAATTAGATCCGCGGAGCCCGTGAAAATAAAAATTCTCGACATTCCACCGCAAGGTTTGGAATTCACATCTTTGGTTCCGCCCAGCTTCCTCGGCGTTGGTTTTGATCTGGAGGGGGCTTTTTTAGGGCCTTTACGTTTCACCGCGTTGGTACATAAAACCGCAGATCAGGTGACGGGTGAGGCGCAGTTGGCGGGTGAATTAGCGACGCGCTGTTCCCGCTGTTTAACGGAAGTAACATTGCCGTGGAACGTGTCTTTTTCGGTAGATATTTCGTATCAGCGGCATGATGAAAGCGTGGATTTAACTCCCGATGTCCGCGATGAAATGATTTTGGGATTGCCGGTAAAAATTTTATGTGTCGACGCGTGCCGCGGGCTTTGCGCGGGCTGCGGCGTGAATCTAAATATAAAGTCGTGCAAATGTCAGTGTAAGGAATAAGTTGGATGTTTAAATGACGGCTTATCACTTACAACTTACAACTTACAACTTATAACTGAGGACAAAAAATGCCAAATCCCAAAAGACAACACTCGGTGACGCGCCAGCGTAAACGCCGCACGCATTATAAAATAGCCATGGGGGGGTTGACTCCTTGCAGTCATTGTCAAACGCCTATCCTTTCCCATCGGATTTGTCCGGCCTGTGGTTTTTATAAAGGCAAGCCCGTTGTCGTAGCGGCAGAAGAGTCGACCAAGAGTTAAGAATCGCCCTAAGCCGCAAAAACAGTTTTTTTTTCAAATTGAAGGAAACTGCTTAATGAAAATTATTATCGACGCTATGGGAGGGGATTACGCCCCGGACGCGGTAGTGGCCGGGGTGGTAGACGCGGTCAGCCAATTCGATGTTCGCATCGCGCTGATTGGTATTCAGGATAAAGTTGAAGCTCAACTAAAAAAACATTCGTACCGCCCGGATAAAATCGAGATTCTGCACGCCCCGGAAGTCGTCGGCATGGAAGAGCCGGCGATCACGCCAGTCCGGAAAAAACGCCAATCCTCTATTTCGTTAGGGATTAATTATTTGAAAGAAGGCAAATACGACGCGTTTATCAGCGCCGGCAATACCGGGGCGGTGGTCGCGGCTTCCACTTTGACTTTGGGCATGATTCCAGGAGTGGAACGTCCGGCGATCGGTCTGTGCGTGCCCTCGTTAAAAGGCCCGTCTTTTCTTATTGATGTCGGCGCTAACACGGATCCCAAACCGACGCATTTGATCCAATCGGCTCTGATGGCGCGGGTTTATGCGAAAGCAGTGCTCAAACGCGCCAATCCTTCCGTCGGGTTATTGAATATTGGCACGGAAGAAACCAAGGGCACGGGTTTAGAGAAAGAAACCTATAAAATGATGGCGGAACAGGTGCCGAATTTTATTGGCAATGTTGAGTTCAATGAAGTTTATATGGGGAAAAGCGATTGCATAATTTGCGACGGTTACGCGGGAAATTTGGTGATCAAGGTCTCGGCCGGGTTGATGGAGGCGGCAGGACAATTGATCAAACGGGAAGTAAAAAAAGATTTCTTTGCCATCCTCGGCGCGATGCTGATGAAATCGCGCTTGGAACATATCAAAAAATTGGTTGATTATTCCGAATATGGCGGCGCCCCGTTGCTGGGGGTAAACGGCATAGTCATGATCAGCCATGGCCGCTCGAGCGCGAAAGCGATTAAAAACGCGATCCGCGCCACCATGCATGAGGTGGAACTCAATATCCTCGGAGCCATGAGCAAACTATAGGGGACCTGGGAATGCAAAATTAATTCGGCCGGCTTTGGTTTGCTAAATTAATTTTGTGTCCGCCAATTATTATGTCAAATATCGGCATTTTATCGTTGGGGCATTATTTGCCGCATTATCGGTTGACGAACGCGCAGTTGGAGAAAATGGTTGAGACCTCCGACGAATGGATCATGACGCGCACCGGCATCAAAGAACGCCGGGTCGCCCTGACCGGGGAAAAAACCAGCAATATGGCCATTGCCGCGGCGAAAGAAGCCCTGCATAACGCCCCGCTCACCGGCGCCGACATTGATTTGATCGTCGTAGCCACGACCACCGGCGACAGCGCCTTTCCGTCGGTGGCCTGTCTGGTTCAAAAAGCCATCCATGCCAAACACGCGGCGGCCTTTGATGTCGCTGCGGCGTGTTCGGGGTTTCTTTACGCTTTAACCACCGCCAAACAATTTTTAATGACCGGCGCGGCCAAACGGGCCTTGATTATCGGCGCGGATAAATTCACGAATATTTTAGATTGGAACGACCGGTCGACCTGCGTACTGTTCGGCGACGGCGCAGCCGCGGCCGTTTTGGGCTCGGTCCGCCAGCCGCGCGGGATTTTATCCGATTATTTGCTGGGCTTAGGCGACTACGCGGAATATTTGTGTGTGGTCGCCGCAGAACGGGAACAGTTTGAACAAAAAAATTTATTGATCCGTTCTCCCTATGTCGTGATGCAAGGCCAGGAATTATTTAAAGTCGCGGTCAACTCCATGGCGTTGGCGGTGGAAACTGCCGCGAAAAAAGCCGGGGTAGATGTTAAAGATATTCAGTGTGTAGTGCCGCATCAGGCGAATGACCGGATTATTTCCGCGGTAGCGAAAAAGATGGGGATACCTAAGGATTTATTTTTTATCAATATCGAAAAATACGGCAATATGTCCGCGGCGTCGATCGGCGTGGCTTTATATGAAGCGGTGGAACAAAAACGCATCAAACGCGGCGATCTGATCGCTTTGGTGGTCTTTGGGGCGGGTTTGGTGGCAGGGGCGAATATTGTGCGATGGTAAGGCGGGGACGGTGAGCCCAGAACGCCTTTGCGGTTTTGGGTTCGTCGGCTATAGCATAAGGAGAACGGCATTGAAAACAGCGCTAATTTTTCCCGGGCAGGGCTCCCAGTTTGTCGGCATGGGCCAGGAATTTTACGCGGCTTCAGCTGAGGCTAAGGCGGTTTTTGACACGGCCGAAGGTGTAGTTCCGGGATTGCGGGAAGTTATATTTAACGGCCCTGCGGAGAAATTAACCTCGACAAAATTTTGCCAGCCCGCGATCGTCGCGTTTAGTCTCGCCGCGTTAAAAGCTTTGCAAGCGCATCCGGGGTATAAAAATCTCCAACCCTGTTTTGCCGCGGGGTTGAGTCTCGGTGAATATGCGGCTATGGCAGCGTGCGGGACGTTAAGCGTTGTAGACATTGTTCGTTTAGTGGAGCGCCGCTCCTTTTTTATGGAAGAAGCTGCTAAAGCTAATCCCGGCGCTATGGCCGCGGTCTTAGGGTTTGATTCCCAAGCGTTGTCGCAGATTTGCCGGGAAACCGGCGCGCAAGTCGCGAACTTCAACACTCCCGATCAAATCGTGATCACCGGCGAGAAAGATAAAGTTCTGCGGGCTTGCGCAATCTTACGGGAAAAGGGCGCCTTGCGCGTGATCCCTTTAGAGGTCAGCGGCGGGTTTCATTCGACTTTGATGCGCGCTGCCGCGGACCGTTTTGCTTTGGAGCTTGAGCCTGTCCAATTTATGCCGCCGCAATTTCCTTTGCTGGGCAATGTCGACGCCAATCCGGTTACCGATCCGCAAATTATCAAATCCAATCTCCCCCAACAAATTTATTCCTCGGTCCAATGGGTGAAAACTATCCAAACCATTGCCGCGGCCGGAGTCACGACTTTTATCGAAATCGGGCCGGGCACGATTCTGAAAGGCCTCATTCGTAAAATCGACCGTTCTTTCCAGGTGCACAATATCCAAATTCCCGCGGATATTGATACTTTATTAAATGGATTTTAATGGTGGCGCAACGGGCGTTTACCGGAATTAAAATTTTAACCCTGCCCGGACGCCGAAGGCAGTGGTTTTATTGCGCGGTTCTTTTCCGGTAGCCGCAACCCCGAGGGAGATCGTGTTAGAAGGATCAGAATCTGGTATTCGCCATAAGTCAATATAGGGCGCGGCAAAAATACTGAGGTTTTCAAAATTTTTGGCGATTTCCACCGAGCTTTTCAACCCAAAACCATGATGTTGATTGTTAACAGTGTCTTCACTGGATTTATTCTGGGGATTAAATTGATTTCCGTCGGATAAATGGCTGAATTGTTGGCCATAGATGAAAAAATCATATTCGCCTTTGAAAGTGACACTGAGATTATTTTTAAATGGAAATTCAAATTCAGCGCCTAAGGGCGCATAATAATAATTGGATTCCCGGTAGTAGGTAAAAACGAAAGTATTTGGAACCGGCGTGGGCAGCAACTTGCCGCCATTATTATCGATGAGATTGCGGTATCCGGCGCCGCCATAAAGCAGGATACGGATATTTTTATCGTAAAATTCTTTTCCGCATAACCCCCGGATTTCGAACATCCGGTCTTTTTCATCTTCGTTGCGCACGCCATCCACAGAGGCATATTTGAGATTCATCCAATTGGCTTGTCCGTCGATTCGATAGGTATTGATTTCTTTGCTAAAAAGGAAGTCTTTGGGGGCCGGGCGGTAGGTGTAATTCGCCGTGTAACCAAAACTGGGACCGTTGACGTGCATCACGTTTGGTTCTTCGTATTTGTAAGACGCGGCTTGGGGAGCAACATAAAATTCATGTTTTCGTCTGGGAATCAGCCCAGATTCGGTGCGCTCGCGGCTATACTCGTCCTTAAGCTCAAATTTAGGGGCATTCATTTCTTTGGCAGTATCCCGGTGTCTTTGGTCCGCCGCTTTCCAGGAGGGTGGCGGAGATGCTGTCTCGTCTTGGCCGTTCTCTTTAAAAAGCGGCTGACTGCGTTGGGATAGATGCCGCTGGTCCGCTTCTTCCCAAGTCGGCGGTTTGGTTTGTTCCGTGAGATCCAAAGCGGCGGTGACGATTTTTTCCCGGGTTTGGCGGAAATGCCTTTGGTCAGCTTTATCCCAAGACCCGGAAGCCGCGAACCCGCCGGGAACGGCAAAGATCCCAGCTGTCCCGGTGAGAAATATAGATATAATCAGGGTGGAAAAGCGCAAACTCATGTTTTTAATGTAGGATTTATACGCCCGATCGTCAATAAAGATTTTGTTTATTTTGTTTATTTTGAAACTTCCGAATTCTCCGACAAGAGAGGCGTTACCCCAAGTCCGCGGTCATGCGGTCATGCGGTCATGCGGGTTGACTTTCGGAAGGTTTTGTGGCAAAATAAAATTAAGAAAAATGCGAAAAATCAGCAGATGATGGATTGCCGCCGAACTATGGGCAAAGGGAAGGAAGGTTTTATGGAAAATAGGCCGTTGACTACCGGGGAGATCGCGGAATATTGTCATGTGACTTATCGCACGGTGCTCAAGTGGGTGGAAGACGGCAAGCTCAAGGCTTACCGTACCCCCGGGCATCACAGCCGGGTAGAGGTCAAAAATTTTATTGAATTTTTACGGACATACAATATGCCGGTACCGTTGAATTTTCAAAGTCTGCTTACTGCCGGAAAAAAAATTTTAATTGTCGACGATGATAAAAATATGGCGAATTCCATCAAACGGGTCTTGCGCGGCGCCGGCGCTTTTGAGATCGATGTGGCCTACAACGGGTTTGACGCCGGCCGTAAATTTATCGGGTTTGAACCGGATGTGGTGATTTTAGACATCCGTATGCCGGGGATGGATGGGTTTGCCGTCACCAAGAGCATCCGGGAAACGTATCAAGGCGACCGGGCCAAAATCGTTGCCATATCCGCGTTTTTTACCGATGAAGACAAGAAAAAAGTCCTCGCCCTGGGAGCGGATGAATGTTTGGACAAGCCCTTCGATTCCGCGACGTTGATTCGCACGATCAAATCCCTGCTCAATTTGCCAAATTAAAGAAGAACATCTTCCCCTTATGCCGATCAATCATTCTTATCAATCCGGGCGCGGCCGACAACCGTCCCATCGCCCGATCACATCCCGAACTTCGGACGACGGCCTACGCCGTTTCCGCGAGGGAACAGCCATTGACCCGTCGCCGCGTATCCGCTTGGCAGACGGCTCATCGCAGCTGACCATGCGCGCCATGGATTTGATTTGCCCGATCGGGATGGGTCAGCGCGGGCTGATTGTCGCGCCGCCGGGTTCCGGGAAAACAACGTTTTTAAAACATATTTGCCAGGCGGTCGCGACAAGCTGTCCGGCTGTGAAACTTTATTGTATGCTCGTCGATGAACGGCCGGAAGAAGTCACGGATTTCCGGCGGGCCGTGACCGGCGATGTCCGCGCCTCATCGATTGATCAGAGTTATGATCATCACGTCGCTACCGCCGACGCCTTGATGGCCGAAGCGGTGCGCCAGGCGGCGGACGGCGAAAATGTGATGGTTCTCATTGATTCCCTGACCCGATTGTCCAGGGTGCACAACGCGGAACGAAGTTCCAGCGGCCGGACCTTGTCCGGCGGCGTTGACGCCCGCTCTTTGGAAGTGCCTCGTCGTATTTTTGGGTCAGCCCGCAAAATCGAACACGGCGGATCCCTGTCCATCTTAGCCACGATATTGATCGAAACCGGCAGCCGCATGGATGAAGTGATCTTCGAGGAATTTAAAGGCACCGGCAACATGGAAATCGTCCTGTCGCGGGAGATCGCCAACCGCCGGATTTTCCCGGCCATCGATATCAACCGCAGCGCCACCCGCAAGGAAGAATTGTTGCTCGCCGCCGATGAAATCGAACCCATCCATCAATTGCGGCGCGTGTTATCCGGTTTAAGTCCGGTCGACGCGGCGCAATCCCTGATCGATCAATTGCAAAAATATCCGACCAACAAAGAACTCTTGCAATCCTTGCGAAGGGTATGAAAAGACGGATGTGATTTTTGTGTCTTTCTTTGATAGCCTATCTTAGGAATTTTTTGAAAGAGCATTTTCTGAGGCTTGTTAAATGATGCATATGTGTACACAAATTTGATACATTACTGTTTTTGTGGTATCTTATAGCCAAAGAGGGGGATCTTATGAAATTAGCATCCGTTCGTGAATTCAGATCTTCTTTGGCTGATTATAGCA
>JADFXQ010000057.1:0-1067 GCA_015233495.1 Candidatus Omnitrophota bacterium
AATAGTAAGCATCATTGCTTTCCAAAGCTCTTAACCGACGACAGATGCTGTCCAAATTGGACATATATGAGTGAGCATTTTTTTAACCGAACAATCCCGGCATAAACCCAATGCTGTTAGTCTAACACGCTGCGCCGCGAGGGTCAATAAAGGCTGGCAGAAAATCACATCCCGCCGCCTAAAGCTTGACGCAATACTTATCAAAACTTTTATCCAAACACGCGCAGCAAGCCGCGGCGTCATGATCGGCGCCCACGCACACCGCGTCGCAATTATTTTGCTGATAATATTTAACGTTATACCACTTATCCGGACAAGCCGGTTCATCTCCCACCGCGCATTCATGAGTCTTGACCGGATCATAAATCTGTCCGCCGCCGATCTGGTCGCCCACGCTTTTCCAGCGGCCATTGACCGCGCGCACAATATATTTCTGAAAAAATAAAAACGCCGCGAAAATAAAAACAATCAAAAATATATATTCCGTAGCGGCTTGGGCTTTACGTTTCATATGCCCCCATTGCTGTCCAAATTGCACATATATGATATTACCAGTCTTTGCACGGGACGAATTTAAATTGAATCCCCTTGGCCGGATCGTGATAATATTTCGCGCAGGATTCCGACGTGACGCCGCGCGTTAAAAGCTGGGACATCAGATTCCAGCACTCGGTGTTTTCCGGCGGATCATCTTTCTGCCGGCCGCCCGGATAGGGCGCAACCCGGCGGCTCATCATAAACGCGCCGCCATATATTTCGTTGCCCCAGCCTTTTGAGCTATAGCCAATGGGCGCTAAATCCGGTTCATTGCTTTCCCACGGACGAGTCCCATCCGCGGTCACGACCGGGTTCGGCTGTACCACCTGATTCACCGCGTCGCACTTGTCCAAAATCAAAGCCGGCGAAGCTGGCGTACCCTCCAAACCGCCGCGTTCCGTGCGGCTGCCCAGCGCGTTCCACAAAGCGGTCCCCCCCGCGAAAAACATACCGCCGATATTGGTCTGATCTTCATCCCAGCGCGTTACCCGGACTTTCACTGTTCCCACATAATCGCGCCAATCAAAACA
>JADFXQ010000057.1:1095-11373 GCA_015233495.1 Candidatus Omnitrophota bacterium
AAGTATGCACCCAGGGCAAAGGCGTAAACCCGTCTTGCGTCGCGTTGCAAGTGTCCGTCAGACAGGTAGATGTATTGGTCGTCTCGTCGTAATTACACGCCCCGCAGCGCAAAGGGCCGCGGGCATCGACCCGCACCGCGTGCCACGGCCCGGGCCGGCCGTCATCACTGGGCGCGCTTTGCCAAGCGTAAATCGCTTGGCCGGGCAAACCCGCCTCGCCCGTGTTATTCTGGACCTGCAAACGCCGTTTGATCAAATCTTGCGACAGCCCATTAAGAAAAACCGCAAAATGATCTTCGGCGTTTTGCAAAATACCGACGATCCGGTTCAATTCCGCGTTCATCTTCTGCAGGAAAAATAAACGCTGTTTGAATTTTTCCCTCTGCACTTTGGCTTCCTGCCAACTTTGATCTAATTGAGTGCCCCAATCCCAGGCCGCCACCTGAGCCGGGTCGCGCGCCGGATTCGGCGCATTGGCACAGGAATTCGCGTCCATCGGCAATTCATCAAATCCCGGCACCAAAGAGCGCGGCAAAGCCGAACATTGAGTCAAAGCAAAGGGCGCCGCTTTACCCTGCAACCCTTGACATTCCGCAGCGCACGCCTGAAACTGGGCCGTGTTGCCGATTTGATTTTGTTTCAGCGCCAGGACAATCGCGTCCGCCGCCGGGTTGGCATAGCTGGCGTGGCTTAAAGCGTCTCGTAAAGCGATTTCATCTCCCGGCTCAGTTACGTCACGCAAAACACCAAATGTCGTAGTTGACCCGGTGATCGGCGCGACCCATTTATTATCTTTTAACACAGTCAACACGTTCGGCCAGGAACTAAATTTACTCTCATCCATAGGCGGCCCTTTGTAAACCGGATCGCCGTAGACGTTCCAGTTCAAACACTGAATAACTGCCGCCATATTGCCGCGTCCGACGGGCAAACCCGGACCCGCCGCGGCAGTGAACGTCAAATTTTCCTCTGCCCGGGTCGGGTTAGCTCCTAAAATCGCGGGATCGAATTTCGGATTTCCCGCCAAAGGCACGCACCATGCCGCGGCATGGGAATAATCCTGCTGCTGCCACATTTGCAGACGCTCGCGCATACCTTGGATCCAACGGTACCATTTCCACAAAACCCCTTCGGAATTCACCTCGCATTTATAACAACACAATCCCATACTGCTTGCCGCGTTATTGCACACACCCGTGCCCGGGCCCGCTGCCCAAATATTATACTTATCCGCCGCGGTGGAAATCGCCGGCTCAATCCACGGCGCGATTTGTTCATACCAGGTTTCAAAATTTTGCTGGGGGTTTTCTTGATTGATGATCGCGTACGCGAGCTGTACAAATTCCGGGACCCGCGTGATCAAATCGTCTAAAACATCATCCGGCCAAAAGCGGGGATCCGGGGTTTCTTCGCATTGACAGGACCGGTTCATATCTCCGGTAGCGCCGGTAGGACTGCCGTTTTCATCAATGATCGGTTGCCCCGGCTCCACGCACATCGCGCCGTTCGGATAAGCGGAAGGATCTTTATATTGTTTAGGACAATAGTCGCCATAAGGCCAAGCCCGATGTTCCGGCGAGTCCGGCGGCAAAATGATATTGCACACCCGGTCCGCGCCCGGCTTCCAAAACCCTATGGTAATATCCGGGGAATTAGTCCGAAACGTGGTTTCCGCGCACTGATCATTCGCCGCGATAAGCGAAAAAGTCCCCGCGCCTATCCCGCCGGCCGCAAACACCGGCACCGTAATCGCGTCCGAAGCGAGCGGTATGATTTGGCCGCCCGCCAAAGGAATCGTGTCCGCGATCCCATCCACTTGCGCGGCTTTGTTAAACCGCGCGTTCGCCAAGAGATTGACAGTGCCGCCTACCGCGCCTACTGCCGCCGCGTATTCCGGATTAGCGCTCAAATTCAACTGTCTCCCCGCCCGAACATCATAAGGTATCGTGTCGTCAGTGAATACGCAGGCCCCTTCTTTCCACAGGCAATTCTGCAAAGGCGTGTCCTTAGGAGTCGTGGTCCACTCCACGCCATAATCACCGGAAACAGTGGGATCCGTATTTTGGCGGATCTCATAAAAAAACGGAAAAATTCCGGTAGCGTCTTCGATCTGAAACTTTGGCCTATGCTGAGGATCACTATTGGGCAGTTGGCGCACCGGCGCGTGCCAATAATTGGGCGGCGCGATCGCGTGAAACCCGGCCGTGTTCGGTAAAGGAAAAGTCGCGGGATTCGTGTAATCTTTGCGATAATATTGATTGGGATCATCCCGGCCCAATTGCGATAAAAACGACACCGTGGTCGCAGCTCCGGTAATAAAACCAATCGCCTGCAGCGGATCTTCAAAATTCTGGTCATAAACATCCGGAAAAGATTTGCCCTGCGCCTCTATCGGACCGGCATCCGTATATGGACTTAAAGCCGGATTAGAACAAGCGGCAATCTCCGCGGCTGTGCAAGACGCGGGCCGAAATATCTTCGCTTTTTGTAATTCCTCTGCCACTTCGCTTGCCGCGGGCTGACAGCAAACATTACATTCCGCGTTAAGCGCGCCAAACCCGCATCCCGGCGACCAGAGCAATAAGCCCCCGGTAACATTCGGCATAGTAAATCCGGTTAACCCATTGGCGTCCATCAAAAAATGATTGATCACCGAGTCATCACGAACTTTGATTTCGGATAAACGGCGGTCATAATAAAATGCGAACCGGCTGACCCAATCCGCGGGTAGGCTGTGATTCGCGTCTTTCCAGCCCCATTTGCGATTGGTATCCATATCGTATAAATCCGGAACCTTTTCCTGTTCCGTGACCGCGACTGACAAACCCTTTTGAATGCCTTGTTCCAAAAATTGATTCGCCAAATCCGGCATAGCCGCGGAAAGCGCCTGATTCCAGCGCGAGGTAATCATCGGCTGAACCACCACCGCCTGTAAAACAAAATTCGCGGCCATCAACGCAATCGATAATGCCGCGATAAAAGGCCCGACACCGGGAATAAAAGACAACCCGACCGCCACGGTCAACATAATAAAGGCCTTAATCAAACTGGTGGTCTTGCAATAACTCAACCGGCTGTCCAATTGTTCAAAGTATAATTTATGGGTATAACTGGCGTATTGCGACGCCATTAGCGCCGCTGCCTGATTAGCCGCCAAGGTGGTCAAGGTTTTGACGCGCGAAGTCTTGCCCAGATTCAACACCGCCGCGTACAAAACCAAAGCCGCGGCGATCACCAAAATCATGATCACTGCGACCTGGCCTTGTTTTTGAACATTATTCCGCCATTGAAACATATTTTTTTATCTCCACACCGAATTCAGCCCTAAAGGCTGGGAAAAATCCGGCTGTAATTGCTCTTTCACATCCAAAGCTTCATTGTTCAAAATCTGATCATGCCGCAGCCGGCGTTGAGCCAGATCCAACCCCGCCCAGCGCGCTGCCGCGTACAAAGCGTAAATCATAAAAAAAATAACCATCATGCAAAACATAAATTCCGTGGAAACCTGCGCCCGCATTCTCTCTCTTGCAAATATTGTTTTCATGTCTCCCGTCCAGCGTCATTTTGTCTTCACATCAACCGTGTCATCACCGCTCACCTCCGTCACCCAGCGCCGGCCGCGTTGATCCGAGAGCCACGAACGGATATAGAGAATATTCGGACCAACGTCCAAACACGTCTTATACATATTCTCTTGACTGTCACAGCTCCCGGTTGACACGCATTGCCCGTTCACATAATTACCGGACGCCGCGTCCCAAACCCGGCATTGCTGACACGCTCCGGGCGCAGCGCAATCATGCGCCGGATTTGCGGCCCGGAGATTCCGCACACACTTCTCTACGCCGCTGCCCGGCACGGCAACCAACCCCGGCCCCGGCGGCGTATTGCCGTCCGAACAAAACCGCCGCATATCATTCGAAATATTCATCTGCAGTTTGCGCTCAATCACATCCACCTCATCTTTACGCGACGCCGCACGAATATATTGTTTATTATCTCCGTTCCTGGCAAAAAGCTTGCCTTCTTCAATCACTGCCCACGAACCTTTCTCGCCGTTTTGCGGCCGTATCCAGGAATAAGTTTTCATTTCCCGCGACAACTCGCACTTCGGTTTCGGATTCACGTCATTCGCGGCGATCGTCATGTCCATATCGCCTTCCTGCGAATCCAAAACCCGGATCCGGGAAATAACCCCCGACGGAGCGATCGGCAAAATCTGCATAATCGATTCTAATTTCAAATCCCCGTCAATATCATATTGCGAGTTTACGTCGGTTTTCATATAGTAATACGAAGGCTCATAACCGGCATCCGTGTTAAGTTTAGTTTGCGCGCCATCCGGATAATAAGCGAGACACTGGCCCCACTGCCAGGCAAACTTCGCTCTTTGACCCGGAGGCACCACCCCGGCGGGATCCGCGTTGCGATCCAGGTCAAACCGCGGAGGTTTAGAAGGATCCCAAAACTTGTTCCCCTTGACATTGGCATAAAGCGCGGAAACACTCGCGCATCCCACAAATCGCTGGTGCCACGTTTTCGTCACAGTCACGCCCGTATCCGGGTCGGTTATCGACATCTGCTTTTCCCCGCAATGACTATCATACAGCGGATCGCCAACTGCCGGGCAGGGTCCCGCATCCAAATAATACGCGCAATAAGGATCCCAATTTCTCTGGGAGATGCCGCCGAATTGCGGTTCGCCGATCCAATGGTCATAACCATCAACGTTGCCCTGCTGGCCGCAATCCGGATCCGGCTTAGTCGGATCCGGATGAAACGGATCCGTCTTCTGATCAATCGATGTGCACCAAGTCACAAAATTCGCGGTCGTGAATTGAAACTGTTTCCCATTCACTACAATATCCATCTTGGGCAAATTATAATCTTCATTATTCTCCGTAGGCGTAAACATATTGCGGCTGTGCGCGCCGGAACCCATAGACATCAAAGGCATACGGCTGACCACGGAAGTGCGGTCCGAACCCGCGGTCTGCCGGTCTTCCACCATTAAAACCGAGGCGGTATTCCGCGAATTATAATCCTTTTGTACCGGCTGTAAGACCGGGTTGCCGCCCACCACAACCGGCGTCCCGGCATAAATCACCGGCACCCAATCCGTGCCCCCGCCGCCGGATTCATTGTAAGAAATCAACATCGCCTGCCGCATGGCCTTCAAATCTTTGTCCTGCTGAAAGCTCTGGTTCAACCCCGCCTGAATGATCGCGCCGATCACAAAAATCAAAATCGCCCCAAACACCGCCAATTCAATCGAGGTCTGGCCTTTATTTTTGCTCATACTGACCCACCTGTGTCGTGCCGTCGGAAACATCCGTGGAATCCGTGATATCTATACGATGCGTTTCCAAACCACTGCCGCGGTTCACCACCCACAACGTAGAATTGGTCGAAACGATCGAACTGCGGCTCGAAAGCGTGTTGGCGGTGCGCGGATCATACTGATCGC
Source organism: Candidatus Omnitrophota bacterium (assembly GCA_015233495.1). Lineage (GTDB taxonomy): Bacteria > Omnitrophota > Gorgyraeia > Zapsychrales > Zapsychraceae > JADFXQ01. The sequence goes on from JADFXQ010000057.1 coordinate 6,563, forward strand.
CCAAATCATCGACCGCGGCTTTCCACCGGCCAGCCATAGCCCGCTTAAAATACGTTTGCATGGTCAAAAGCGCGGCCATCAAAATCGTGAAGACCACCACATATTCCATTGTCGATTGCCCGGTTTGCCGACTATTAAACTTTCTTTGAAACATTGTCTCCCCTCCGTATTCTATCCGGCTATTCCTCGGTCGCTTGATATCCGAGATTTTCTTCTTTCGTGGTATGCTTGCGCGTGGCCTGATGAGTCATATAATTCACATCTCCAACTTGTTCCCGGATCTTGCGGGTATTCGAGCCCTTCGTTATATCGATCGTTGAGTTCATCCAGCCGGTTTGGGGATCAAAATCCTGATCACTATTGATCTGACTGCCGACTTGATCCGCCACAGTCTTGATCATGCTCTGCGCCCCGCGTTTGAGCATAATCGTCATCGACATCAACAGCGCTACCACTACGCCGATGACCATGGTGTATTCCAGCATGGATTGAGCTCTGCTGTTCATATTTACCTCGCCTGCGCCGGCGCCGCTACTTTGCCGATCTTGCTCGCCTGCGCATAATCCTCCGAAGTCACAAACGTCTTTTGCGAATGATACATACCATTGCCATAATCATAAGCATTGTAATCCGAAACATGGATAACCTTCGACTGTTCATCCAGCGTGTACGGCTCATATTCGCCCCACAAATTTCCCGTGTACTGGCCAGCGGCGCGGCTGCGGACTTCCGCGACCATATAATTCCGGGCGTCGCGGATGCGGCCCTGCACCGCCCGCCGGAAATACAAAGACATACAGGTCAGCGTAGCCACCACCAAAATCAAACTCATGGCGAATTCACTGCTGATAATCTGTCCCTGTTTGGACAAAACACTGCCCATATGCCCCCTGGCGTTTGGTTAACGTCTACTCGGATTTTTGAAATTCCTTTTGGATTTGCTGCTGAGTGGCTTGCACGGAACGGTTAACATAGGTGCTCATGGCCATGACCACCGCGGCAATAATCGCGGCGACCATGGTGTATTCCAGCAAATTTTGACCGTGCTGATTCCGAATCATTGATGGCTGCCTTCCCGACGCGGCCCAACCCAACGCCCCGCCGCGTAACAAGTATACCACGCCGCGATTCGCGGCGCTAAACATTGCGTAAAAAAATACCGTCGCTATCCCAATAAATGGTTGCTCTGACTTTACGCTCCGACACTGGTCATAATTACAATGCGTGGGGGCGCTGGGAATTTTAAATGGAGGATTCCCGCCCTGCCGGGCGCACCATGAAAAAAGGCTTGTCCGCGCGGTAACCCGCTGAACAAGCCTTTTTCCCCTCATACTTTTTTCAAAGCGATTAATGTCCCCAATACTCCTGACCTTGATTGATAATGTGCGAATTGGTGCTGGTAGTCGTGGTTTCATCTTGCAATAATTGTTTCCGGGTGCCGGTGCCTTGACTCTGGGTTTCCTTTGTATTGCTGGTTACGGAAACTCTTTTCGCGTAATTCGTATTCCCAGGCGAATATTGATCGCCGATATCATCCGAGGCTTGTTTCAACCGGCCTTGAATCGCGCGTTTGATATAGGTCTGAATCGACAACAAAGCGCCAATGATAATAATAATCAACACCACATATTCCAAGGTGCTCTGCCCTTTTTTCCGCTTGCGGTTCAAATAAGAAAACATCGCTTTCCCTCCTTAATAATGTGCCCAAAAATTTAGTACTTCGTGCTCGAATTCGCTTCGTCAATATTAAACGTCGATTCATCCGAACCGCCGACTTTCCGGGTGCGGGTGTCGAGCGACTGCTTGCGGATGCCATTATATTGCGTCGGGTCTACTACATCTTCATCGGTTTTATCGCTCTCCACGTTATATGAAGAATTCAAATAATACGGTTCATATTGCATGGTATTGCCGATTTCCGGAGTTTGGTCTTTCAAATATTTTCCCGCGTCGCGCACCCGGCCTTGCAAGGCGCGTTGCGCGTAGGTCTGCATCGCGATGATCCCGGCCACAACCAAGGAAATCAAAATCGCGTATTCCGCGGTATTCTGCGCTTTTTTATTTCTCAGCAATTTTTTCAACATACCAATTCCTCCTTAAAAAATTTATGCCGCTTATTAATGGGAATCGCGCAAACGGCCGGACATAACATTCATCTGATTCGTGCTATCGGCTAAAACCGAATTAAACGCTGTGCTAAAGGGCCCGCTTCCCGGCTTTAAAAAAAACAATAACGCCGCCAAAACCGCGGCCACCAAGATGATATATTCAACCGTGCTTTGCCCCTGTTCCATTTTCATAATCTTCATTATCAAATCCTCCTTAATTCAGGCCGGCCGTCAAAAACCAATTTTAAGCAGCGCCCTTTGCCGGTAGGTAGATGCGCACCAGTACTAAAAGTATACCATGTATTTTTTAAGAATGTCAACGGAAGTTGAAAAAAATATGGAAAACCAAAAAGAATAATCCCGCCGATTCAAAGCTGAACCGGCAGGATTATGTTATACGAATGATTTACGCGGCAAGTTTAGCTTTTGCCAATTCCACCAATTTACGAAACGCTTGCGGCTGGCTTACCGCCAGATCCGCTAAAACCTTGCGGTCCATTTCCACATTGGCTTTCTTCAAGCCATTGATAAACCGGTTATAGCCGATGCCTTCTTCCTTGCAGGCCGCATTGATCCGGATAATCCACAAACTGCGAAACTGGCGCTTGCGCACTTTGCGGTCGCGGAACTGATAAACCAAGCCTTTATGCACGGATTTCACCGCTTGGCGGAACCGGGATTTACGGTGACCAAACTGGCCCTTGGCTAATTTTAAAACTTTCTTTTTGCGCTGTTTCGACGTAACAGCTGAGCTCACTCTAACCATCTGGCATAAGCCTCCTGATTTTCTTCTCTTCAGCCGGGGCCAAATAAGAATTCTTTTTCAAATGCCGTTTGCGTTTACGGCTTTTCTTTCCCAGAATATGTCCACGCATGGCGCTGCGCTTTTTAATCTTACCGGATTTGGTAATCTTAAAGCGCTTTGCCGCGGAACGGTTCGTCTTGATCTTCGGCATTATGCTTTTCCTTTTTTAATTGGGTTCATTTGCTTCGACCTTCTCTTTACCCTTTTCCACCACCACCGCAGTCACCGGATTGAAGACCACATACATGATCTTGCCTTCCATCATCACACCCTGCTCCGGCAACCCATATTCCTTCACGTCAACAATCACCCGCTGTAAAATCTGCAAACCCAGCTCCTTATGAGCGATTTCCCGGCCGCGGAACATCATGTTGACTTTCACTTTATCTTTTGCCTCAAGAAAACCGATCGTCTGGCGCATTTTCACCTGATAATCGTGCACGCCGATATGCGGCTTTAACCGGATCTGCTTCAAATGACTAATATGCTGATGGCGCTTGATCCGCCGCTCTTTTTTCTCTTGGTCGTATTTGTATTTCGCGTAATCCATGATCCGGCACACCGGCGGTTTTGCCGTGGGCGCCACCTCGACGAGATCAAGGCCGCTTTCCATGGCCAAATCCAAGGCGCGGCGAATCATCAACACCCCTAATTGTTCTCCTTCCGCGCCAATGACGCGGACTTCCGGAACCCGTATCCGGTCGTTAATACGAATGAATTTTTGGATAAGTAAACCTCCTGTAATAGTTTACGTCCGGCGCTTCACCTTAAACCGCGCCAATCTTCTTGCTTTTCACTTCCCCTAATACTTTTTCCCTAAACACCTCAAAATCCATAGCTCCCTGATCGCCTGTGCCATACGCCCGCACTGCCACGGTTTTCGACTGCGCTTCCTTGTCGCCCAAAACCAAAACGTAAGGAATCTTCTTCACTGTGTTTTCCCGCACGCGTTTATTCAAACTTTCATTGCGCCCATCAATTATAACCCGTAAACCCCAACCCGCCAACTTTGTTTTCAATTCCTCGGCATAAGCCTGATGTTCCTCGCGGATCGGGATCAAAGCGATCTGGGTAGGAGCCAGCCATACCGGAAACGCGCCGCCGTAATGCTCGATCAAAGTGCCTATAAACCGTTCCACACTCCCGAGGATGGCCCGGTGCAGCATAATCGGCCGCAGAGCTTGGCCATTCTCATCAATATACGCAATATCAAACCTTTCCGTCAAATTCAAATCGCACTGGATCGTCGCGCATTGCCATTCCCTGCCGATCGCGTCGCGCAATTTGATGTCAATCTTCGGACCGTAAAACGCGCCGGCGCCTTCATTGATTTCATACGCGTTATTTTTCGCGGCGAGCGAATCTTTCAAAGCCTGGGTCGCGATGTCCCAGTCCTCACTCCGGCCGATAAATTTTTCCGGACGAGTGCTTAACTCAATCCGCCATTCTTTAAATCCAAAATCCGCCAAAAGATCGAACACAAAATCAATAACCTTGACCACTTCTTCCTTAACCTGTTCCCGGCGGCAAAAAATATGCGCGTCATCCTGGGTAAACCCGCGCACGCGCAACAGCCCGTGGAGAACGCCGGCCTTTTCATAGCGGTAAACCGTGCCGAGCTCAAAATATTTGATCGGGAATTCGCGATACGAATGGACCCGGTTGCCATAGATCAGCATGTGACCCGGACAATTCATGGGCTTGACCGCGTATTCTTCCCCGTCGATCTTGAAATAATACATGTTCTCGCGGTAATGCTCGGCGTGCCCGGAAATCTCCCACAATTTCCCGCGAAGAAAATTCGGTGTCATGACCAAATCGTAACCGCGTTTTAAATGAAGCTCTTTGGTAAAATCCTCGAGAATCTTACGCATCAAGGCGCCTTTAGGATGGTAGAA
>JADFXQ010000058.1:0-10528 GCA_015233495.1 Candidatus Omnitrophota bacterium
AGATTGGGCAATCGCAGGAGTTGGTCGTTTAAGGAGGCGTTAATTTCTTTCAGTTTGGGTTCCAGCTCACTGATCCGGTTGGAAAGGGCTTTCATGGCAGTGATTTTGGCGCCCGGGTCTTCTTTGTTTTTCAGCGCGGCGCTGATCGCCTCATTCGCGGCATTTTGACTGGCGCGCAAATTTTCAATAGCGTTTAATAAATCCCGCCGTTCCTGATCGATTTTTTGCCAGGCTGCGCAATCTAAGGAAACATTTTTCGCGGCTAAGCCTTGGCGGACAAGCTCGGGATTTTCCCGGATTAAACGAATATCAAACATAAATAATCCTCAAATGGCGCGGTTGTTTGGCGCGTGACCGGCCAAAGTTTGGGCGATTTTATCCCGCAGCAGGCGCGGGATAATTGGTTTGGTAAGATACAAACGCGCCGTGGTGTCAAAACAGCCAAAAACATTTTCCGCTACGTCATTTCCGGTTAAAAAAATAACGGGTATGTGTTTGGTCGCTTCATGCCGGCTCAATTCCTGGCAGGCTTCCATCCCATTCATTTTGGGCATATGGCAATCCATAAGGATCAGATTGGGTTTGAGCGCCAAAGCCTTAGCCACGCTGTCTTGCCCGTTTTCCGAAGTAACGCAACGATATTCTTTTTTGAGAATTTGACCGATAAGCTCCCGGTCAACCGGGTTATCATCGACAATGAGAATCAAAGGCGATTTAAAGGCTTGATGATGGAAAAAGTTAAAAAATTTTAAAACGTTGTGGCGCATCTCTTGCTTCCGAAGGTTGGTTAAAAAAACAGATAATTTATAACATATTCCGCAAAAAACACAAAATGGAATTATCGCTTAAAAAATCGCCGGATTTTAAATAATGTCCGGCTCATAAGTTCTCCTGTTTAAATACCGCGTGAAAAGATTCGACAACCAAGGGATGAAACTGCGTGCCGGAATTTTTTTGCAGTTCTTGCAAGGCCGTGACTTTATCAAAACCCTTGCGGTAAGGCCGGTCAGTGGTCATGGCGTCAAAAGCGTCAGCCACCGCGATAATGGCCGCGGCAATCGGGATGTTGGGTCCGGCTAATTTAAAAGGATAGCCGCTGCCGTCATATCGCTCATGGTGGTATTTGATGCAGTTGACGCAATCTTCGGGAACCGTCAAAGAATTGATAATCTCGGCGCCTTTGAGGGGATGCTTTTGGACTAAACAATATTCTTCTTCGGTTAAAGGGCCTTTTTTAAGAAGGATCGATTCGGGGATCGCGATTTTTCCTATATCATGCAAAAGTCCGCCGATATAAAGATTTTCAAAAAATCCTTCCGGGAACAAAACCACGCCGTCTTCCGCCATTTTTTTGGCTATCGAGACCGCGTAGCGGGTCACCCGTTCCGTGTGGCCGTGAGTGTAAGCGTCTTTAGCTTCAATGGTCGAGCTTAAGACCACAATAGTTTGGATAAAAAGTTTGCGGTTGCGTTCCGCTTCTTCTTTCAGGCTTTCAAAGAGCTGGGCATTGCGTATCGCCATGGCGCCATCCGACGCCAAGGCGGCGAAAAAATCCAGTTCTTCTTGGTTGAACCGCTTTTCATCGTATTTCTCTCCGAGCAGCAAAACCGCCATCAGTTTATCGCGGTAAAATGACGGCACGCAGGCCACAGTGTTGAGCCGGGTCATTTCTTCTTCGACCCGGTGCAGCAGGTTGGGGGCGTTTTTAAGCGACCCTTTGCTTAAAACGGTTTCCTGCCAGACCATGCGGTTGATGTCGTCGAGTAAAATAGCGTTGCGGTTGGCCCGTAACGGCCGAAAATGCGGATCCTGGAATAATTTGATAATCGGACTGCTGTGGGAAAAACGCGTAAACCCCGGCGGAATGCGCATGCCGCGTTCGCCGCGGGATATGCTCAGAACATAAGTGTCGCGCTCCGGCTCGTATAGAACCATCGCCGCGTGTTTGACTCCGAGCTTGCGCACAATCATGCGGATCATCAGCTTGATCAAAAGCCGCGGATCATGAATCATGATCATGCCGCGGCTCGCAGTTTCGAGTTCTTTTTTATAATCGATTTTAGAAAGGCCGCGTTGAAGGGAAAGGGTTTGTGGGCTCATGAGACAAGGGAAATCAAGCTTGGTTGATTTCCGCGAGTACGATTTTTTCCAATTCTTCCAAGATCAGCGGTTTATGGATATAACTCCGCACGCCGAAACTGTGCGCTTGCTGAACGACGTCTTCATCTTCTACGCCGGTGACCATAATTACTTTTACGTTATTGTTGTTTTTGCGCAAACGACGCAAGACATCCAATCCCGACAGCTCATCCATGGTTACGTCGAGCAAAACCAAATCAGGTTTTTCATTCTGGATGATCTGCAAGGCCTCAACCCCGCCGCCGGCCGTCAGCACGGGAATGCCGCGTTTCGCGAAAAAATTTTTCGCGAATTCGCGGATGTCAATTTCATCGTCAACCACCAGCAATTTAGGCATAATAACTCCATTATTTTTTAAAGATAAGATATTATAGTTGAATAAGCAGGTATCGACAAGGAGAATCGGAAGAAAATACAAACCGACGACCTCCGACCGACCTGCGCGCTTCCGGAAAGTACAAAGGCCGCTGGAGGCAGTTATCGCGCTTTTTGTGGTTTGCGAAACATTATTGAATTACAGTAATTAGAAATTCACTCCGTGCCACAGGGCGTTGCCGAGGTCGAAGATCCAGTGCGGAGCGGGTTTTTTGTTGTCGTTGTTGCCAAGGTTTTTGGATTTTTTGGCTCGGATGCTGTTAGTGGCGGCGTCAGCGTCGCTGACTTTGACATAGGTGATGGTTGACGCCGGCGCGGCTATATACCAAGTGCTGCCGCCCGCGGTGGAGGCGAGAATAATCGGCTTGAGTTGGGTGCCGGCGATGGCGAGCGCGGCGCTCACCGTGTGCGTCGCGCCGTTTTTAAATTGCAGAGTCGGCCCGGCGGACAGGGTCGAAGAATTGACGAGCAATATGCCGGTTTTAAACGCGTCGGCAAAGGTGATCGTGGTCGGATTCGCGATAGCCAAGGTGTTGAAGGTTCCGGCGCCGCCAGTGGTAATGCTCTGGGACGCGGCTCCGATCAAGATTACCGATCCGGTCCCGGCGTTGAATGTCGCGGAATTCGCCCAGTCTCCGGATAGATAGATATCGGACGCGCCGTTGATCACTTGGCCGCCGGTTTGATTGTAGTTGCCGCCGATCACGATAGTCTTGCCGTTTAAGTCCACGCCTTTGCCGGCGCTTAGGACGGAATTGCCTACAAAGAACGTCCCCGCGGCTTGCACAGTGTCTTGGATGATCCATCCGCCAGTGCCGCTGTTAAAGGTTAAATTGTTAAATGTTTGAGACGCCATACGTATGGTCTGGCCAGTCGTCGAAGCGGTCATAGTGATCGAAGATGTCCCTTGTACAATATTAAACCCTGTAAAATCAATCGTTCCTGTCACTGCGGTAGTCGACGATCCCAGATCAAGCAGATGCTTAGTATTCGTATTGTTGGCATAACGATAAATATTATAAAAAGAATTTATCCCGCTGCCTAATTTAACATAACCGCAGGTTGCCGCACTGTTGCGTCCCAACCACAAACTGCCGGCTGTGAAATTGAATTGATCCATATTCAAATAGTGCGCCGGAGTTGATGTTTCGGTCGTAAAATAAATAGAAGCATTTCCAAAAGTAAAATTCCCGGTAGCCGTCATATTTGCGCCCAAATAAAAACCAACGCTCGGCGAGAAATTGTTCGGCAATGTAATCGCTTTTTGTGTGATGTCCGAAGTCACTTGCATTTCAAATCCGCTTAAAAGCGAACTCATTGTTAAATTGTTAACGGTCAGCCCATCCGTTGTCGGATAGAATGTAACATATCGATTTGCTCCATTGAGTGTCCCAGAGCCCAGTGTCAAATATCCCGGAGTTGGGAACCCGACAAATAAAGAACCCGCTAAGGTTGTCGTTAAATTGCTTCCTGCGATCCTTAAATCATGAAAAGAATTCCATTTGCTGGAATTGCGAATACTGCCGCTCGCGGCTTGAGTCCATGTCCCGGTAGAAGTTAGAGTCGTTCCTGTCATGGAAATGGTTCCATAAACAGTCAAATATTTAGCATTATCGACAAAAGTCCCGGCATTTAACAAGAAATTTTTAGCGACAAGATCATCTTGAATCGTCCACTGCCCTCCGGTGCTGTTAAACCAAAGAGTGCCGAAAGCGATTGTCCCGGAAGTGATGGTATGGCCCGTGTTGGTCGCGGTAAAAGCTTGTGTGGACGTTCCCGCCGCGAAAGAGCCGGTGCTCGATAACCAATTTCCGCCGATTTGCATGGTGGCTGATCCGGCCGTTACTTTCCCTCCTGTGGCTATGAAGTCGTTGGTGATATTGACTGCTTTGTTGTTAAGGTCTACTCCATTGCCGCTGATGTCGGAATTGAGCACGGTCAGCGTGTTGCTTGCGGCCAGGGTGTCTTGCAAAGTCCAGCCGCCGCCGGCGCTGTTAAAGACTATGTCGTAGAACGTGCCGGTGCCGGAGCTGATGTTGTTGCCGGTGTTGGTGGCATTCAAAGTGATTGAGGTGGCGCCGGGCGTAAACGTGCCGGAATTGGTCCAAGTCCCTCCCACTAACAAATTGCTGCCCGGTGTATAGGAATATCCCGGCGGGATGTAAAGCCCTCGGTTAAACGCGATAGTCGAGCCGTTGGTGGAGACCAGCAAGTCTGCCGAGCCGGTGTTAGCCGCAATAACCAAGTCGGTGTTGGCTAAAGAGTTGATCCCGGGCTCATTGCGCAAAGTAGTAAAATCTTTAAACAAATTAACTCCGGTCAAATTGACACCACTGGCAATCTTGGTGACTGTGCTGGCTTTGGTATTGGCATCGCCGACCACATATAAAGCGATGGTGTCATTGCCCGCTAAGGTAACATCCGTGCCGATGGTAAAACTGCCGTCTGCGGCAGTAGTTTGAACGTCAGTGCCTAATGCTCCGGCAATTGAGTTGCGAATGGATTTTCCGGACATCCCAGTCCCGTTAATCGCGTCGTATAAAATCCCGGATAGGGTATTCGTGCCAAAAACCCAATTGATATTGTTACCCAAACTGGTTCCGGACAAGACAATGATGTTGGCCGGCGACCCGCCGATGACAGTTTGGTCATGGACCGCGACATCGGTCATGGAGAATATCCCGGCGCCGGTGGACTGCCAATTTCTCTGTGAGCCGGTGACATTGCTTTGAATAACAATCGAATCCGCGCCGCCGCCACCCAGACCGTTCGCATCGAATAAGATTGTCCCGGCATTGGAGACGTTACCGCCCAAGGTCAACCCGCCGGTCGAGATATTGTTCCAAGACGCGGTCGCGCCCAGCGTTACCCCGCCCAAAGCAGTCACTGTCCCGGTGCCTTGCGTGAAAGTCCCGCCAGCCAAAGTTATAGCGCCGTCAACTGCCAATTTCTGATCATTCAAATTTATCCCGCCCGCGGAGGCGTCATTCGTGAAATTATTTGCCACATACAAAGAATTCGTCGAGAGCGACAACACTCCCGCGCCCGTATGCACAAAATTATTAAATGTCTGTGTCCCGGGATTAAGCGTCTGGGTGCCGCTGGCCTTGTTGAAATTCACTGTCGAAGTGTTGCGCGTAAACACCCCGCCATTCACTGTCCAATCCCCGCCGAGCGAAATAGTCGCGGCCCCAGCCGCTAAGATTCCACCGGTCAAATTGACCGACCCGCTTACCGCGAGCGGCAACGATGCTAATACAATACTCCCTGTTCCCGACTGCACCAAGTCACCGGTTACGACGAGCGAATTGGAAGCCAAGGTCAACGGCGCGGAACCGGTGTGGACGATATTGTAAAACTGCGTCGTCGCTGACGTCGTAATAATCTGAGAAGATGTATTCGTAAAGACGACAGTTGAATTTTCGGTTGTTTGATAGACATCTCCTCCCTGCTCTGTTAACTGCCAGGGACCGGCGACTGTGATTGTTGCTGAGTTCAAATTTAACGTGCTATTGCCCGCAATAAGCGATTGGAAAGTGAAGCCGCTTGTGCCTAGGGAGATGCTCGAATTTCCCAGGTTCACTGTAAAGGGGCCATTATAACTTGGCCCCACTCCTGCAAACTGCATTCCTTTGGCATATAAATTGTAATTTTGCGTATTGAGAACTGAATTTGGGCGCCCCGTAAAAGTAGAGTATTCTAAGACGCCAGAATTCAAGATAATGTCTCCGCCAAAATTAAATGTGGTATTTGCGGCTCCCGTGTAAAGAAGAATCTGGGTTGACGTGCCATAGTCCCCGGGGGTAATGGTTGTTACGCCGGTAAGCAAGGGACTGTAGTAAATATAGCCGCTTCCGGTAAAGGTGAAGCCATTATTGACAAAGGGAATTCCTGAGCCATAAAGCCTAAATCGATAAGCTGTAGAAATTGTTCCTGTACCAAGCGTAAGGACATTGTAGATATCTGCGCTCGCTGTTAATGTGTTCGTCTGATTTGGGAAAGCCGCAACGAGGTTATAGAAACCGCTGTTATTTTTTACATTGCCGGTTCCAGTTAAATTAACGGAACTTGATCCATATATAAAATTGCCGTCAGAAGAATCCCAATTTCGGCCAACAGTAATCGTCGATGATCCTGCCTTAATTGTTCCCTGTGTGCCCAAAATCAAATCGTACATAATGTTTAACGCGTGATCATTTGACATTACGCCGGAACCAATTGTGCGCAAAACTGTAAACGTTCTATTTGCCGCCAGATCGTCCAACAACGACCAACTGCCTGTTGTGTTGTTAAAGGTGAGATTGTAGAAAGTGTTCGACCCGGACCGCAAAGTCGCGCCGGTGTAGGACGCGATCATGTTCACAGACGAGGTTCCGGCGTTCAAATTGGTGCCAGACGTATTCCAGCTTTGTCCGATCACGACCGACGACGACCCTGCCGTCACTTTCCCGCCCGACGCGATAAAATTGCCGCTTACGCTCAGAGCTTTATTATTCAGATCAAGCCCATTACCAGTGGTGTCGGTGTTTAGAATCGTGAAAGTGTTGGTGGCAGTTAAAGCGTCTTGTAAAGTCCACCCGCCGCCCGCGCCGTTAAAGACTAAATTGTAGAATGTCCCGCTTCCGCCGCTGGTCACGGTTTTGCCGACAGCCGTCGCGCTCAACACAACCGACCCGCTTTGCGCCACGAACGCGCCGTTGTTGGTCCAATTGCCTTGTACTTCTAAGCCGTAATTGTTGGACGTGACGTCCAGCGTCGCAGGATTGCTGATGAGCAAATTGCCCGCCACCGCGTTGGCGCCGGTCAAATTCCCGGTCAGATAAAACGCGCCGGTGCCGGTGGACGGCGTAAACGTTAAATTATTGTACGCGAGCGTCGGGATGCTCACAGTGGCACTGCCGCCCGCCTCATAGGTCACCGTTGAATTCGTGCCTTTATCAAACCCGGCGGCATTGTTTACGGTGAGCGGAGTATTTGGATCGGTCAATTCCAGATTATATCCGCCCGCGCCCAGATTGATGTTGTCATCCGCGCCGACTGTGATTTTTGCGGCTTTGGCATTTGATCCCAAAGTCAAAACCGCGGAATTACCGTCGACCGTGAAAGTTCCCAGATTGACCAAAATCGGCCGGGCGTCGATCAAGGTGCCGGAGCCGTCATAGGTCCAAGTTCCGGTATATCCCGTCACATCCACTGACCCGGTTGAAGCGATATTCAAGCCGTTGGCCAATGTCACTGTCGAGCTTCCCGACAAACTCAAAGTCCCCCGCGCCACCGTAAGCCCGCCGTTCACATCCAAAGGCTGGCTCACCGTGACCGCGCCGGCCGCGCCCGCGCCGGAGTTGTTCACAACTATATTGTAGAACGTCTGCGTATTGGTCGTGAACGTCTGCGCCGCGCTGCCGCTGAACACCAATGTCGAAGTTGACCCGCTGACCGTGGTCCGGCTCAAATTCATGTTGCCGGTCACCGATACCGTCGACGTGCCAAAATCCACCCAGCCCCAGGAATATTGCGTACCCGGCCCGGTGAACAACCCGGCGATCGTATGCGTGCCTGACCCAAACGCGATTTTTCCAAAATACCGCGTCGGATAAGCCCCGCTCGCGAAAGACACGGAGATGCCGCTCGTCGCGAGATTATATGTCCCGGTGTTTAAAACAAACGCTGATGCCAGATCCGTGGAATTATATCCGCCGCGCACATACATTTGACCGCCCACTGTCCAGTTGCCGGTCATATTCACGGTCGCGGTATCAGTCATGCCGATGTATAAAGAATTGCCCAGCGTAAATGCTTGCTGATTGATCGTGACCCCGGATTTGGGATAAAAAAACAACCCGCCATTTTGGATATCCGCGCCCGCGGATATGGTGAGCGGGTCATTTATGTCACAGCCTTCCAAATAATAACCGTTCGCGCCGTTTAACAAGGCGTTGGCGCCCAGGACAAGAATTTTAGAATTAAACTGTCCCGCGGCTTTGCTAACAGTGAGATTGTCGTTGACCTTTAAATAATTCAAGCGGTTTTTTGAGTCGTCCGCGATATTCTTGAGATCACCGTTAGCCGTAATAAACCAACTGCCGCTCGATTGAACCAAACTGCTGTTTCCGGTAGCGGAAAAATCAATAGTGCCGTTGACGGCGACACTTTTGCCGGCGTCAACAAACGTACCGGAATTGACTTTGATCGTGCGGCAGGTGAGATTGTCGGAGAGCTGCCAACTGCCGGTAGAGGCTTTAAAAACCAGGTCGCCAAACGCGATGGTACCGCTGCTGATTGCGCGGTTGGTTGCCGAAGCAGTGAACACCTCGGTCGATGTCCCGGCCGCGAACGAACCGGCGCCGGAGAGCCAATTCGCGCCTAAAGTCATTGTGGCGGCTCCGGCCGTGATTTTGCCGCCGGAAGCTATGAAGTCGCCGGTCACGTTTACGGCATTGTTGTTGAAGTTAACGCCATTGCCGTTGATATCTGAGTTCAGGACTGTGACTGTTCCGTTCGCAGCGAGATTATCCTGCAGAGTCCAGCCGCCAGTCGAACTGTTAAAAAGCAAATTATAAAAAGTCCCGGCTGACGCGTTAGCGGTGACCGTCGTAGTGGTTAGAGAAGCGGTCATTGTCACTGACGAAACCCCGGGCGTAAACACCCCGCCGGAATTCGTCCAGCTTCCTCCCACGGAAATCAACGATGTCCCCCCTGCTCCGGCGCTCGCGTCCAAAGACCCGCTGATCGACACATCTCCGGCAACCGTCATCCCGTATCCGGCCGTGACCAAAGACCCGCTGGAATCCACAGTCACAGTGTCGAAGTTAACATCGCTGGCCAGGGTACTCGCCAGAACCGCAGACGGAAAGTTTTGGAATACCAAAAACCAAATCAAAATGTTGGCAAGAATTTTTTTCATAAGGATCATAATGGGACTGTTGCGAAATGCCTCCCAGATGTCATGGCCCGGCTTGATCGGGCAATCCCGAGGTTTTCATGACGAGCATTTCGGCTTCTGGATTCCCGTTCCCGCTTTCGCGAGGATATGATTTCGCGGGAATGACGATTTTGGCGCCTTTTGCAACAGTCCCATAATTTGTAACCGGCACGAATTATTACTCAAAACAACAAGATAATGTGTGTATCTTATAAAATACAACTATATATAGTAGCAATATAAGATATAAAAATAACTACTTCAATTTACATATTGATTATTTTAAGAAAATTAAAGGCAATTTTACGTCGTGGAAGGAAAAAAGCCAGATAGAAAAATCAACCAGCCCAATAATTCATCCCCAATCGTGAGCTGATCCGGTATCTGCTAAAGACGTCCTTCGCTGTCATTTTGATTCCACTGAAGAAATCCCTAAAATTAAACAAATTAAGAAGATTGTGTTATCGAGCGTAGGGGCCGACCTCGTGTCGGCCCGGGTATTTCTGGTCACTTCAAAGCGGGCGGACACAAGCCTGCCTGACGAAGGCAGGGTCCTCCCCCCTACACACAAATAATACAATTCTATTAAAAATTATTTTTCTAACAAAATCGGGACACCTATTTTGGAATTTTATAAATAATTTTTACCTATCACGAATCATCTTTAATCTATTTGACAATTTGATTAAAATAAATTATAATTTGTTTAATTGCTAAAAACGTCCTTGTAGCTCAAGTGGATAGAGCTCCTTTACGACGAAAAGGTGGATGTCGGTTCGGGTCCGGCCAAGGACGTCATATAGGGACGCGATTTTGACATATAAAGGCGAATCGCGTTCCCGCAATTTTAACTTGACCTTAATTCGGCAAAATGATAATCTTTTAATAAGTCGTAAAGGAGCTTGTCCTTGAGCTGCAGGACAACGGGGCAGGATGAAATTTCATCCTGCCCTTTTTTTTCAGATTTCCCCAACGTGACATCCTAAAATTAAACCAATTAAAAAGTTTGTTTTATCATGCGTAGGGGCCGACCTTGCCTGCTGCCGGCCGGCAGGTGTCGGCCCGGGTATTTCGGGTCACGAATTATCTAAT
>JADFXQ010000058.1:10576-11053 GCA_015233495.1 Candidatus Omnitrophota bacterium
GTGGTGTTGCCGTTAAACAACATTGTCCCAGTCGCCGCTTTGATTAGCCCGCCGCCGTTTTGAATCGTAAAATCCCCGCCGATCGTCGCGTTGACATTGTTCGTCGCCAAATCCAGCGAGCCGCCGGCAATATTGATCGCGTTGCTGACGTTTAACCGGTCAGTCACAATGACTTTACGGTTCGCGTCGGTTGCGGTGTTGTTGATCGTTAAATTATAAAAATTCTGGGTGTTGGTTACTGCGGTTTGCAAAGCCGCGCCGCTAAACACCACCGACGACGTGCCGGGCGTGAACGTTCCGGCGCAATACCAATTGCCCGTGACATTAAACGTGTTGGCATTGCCGTATAAAATCGAATTCGCCGGAATATATAAACTCCCGGTAGTGATGGTGATCGCGGTGCTGGAATTCGGTTGAAATGTATTATTGGCTTTAACGTATAACTGCGGGTTAGTCATATTGCCCACGGTGTCCACA
>JADFXQ010000059.1:0-4638 GCA_015233495.1 Candidatus Omnitrophota bacterium
GTTTCCTTTGAGCGGCCTTGCGGCCCTCGCCGGACTTCGCTCAGGATTACCCTCTTTTAAGGGCTTCCCTGAATTAGCCTGCTGTTTCAACTTCGGTTTCCCGAAGAAGCTGCGTATTGTTCACAGCCACCCGCTCTACCAACTGAGCTACAGGGGAATCATTTTTGAAAGAACAAGAGATAGAGAAATTATACTTTTAAAAATGCAATTGTCAACTATTCGTTGATTTCTCGGCGTGAGGTCAAAGACATTGTTAAGGTTGACAAATCGGCAAATTCGATGCAGCTGCCTACGGGAATACCGACGCCGATGCGGCTGACTTTAACTCCGAGATTGCGCAATTGCTTGCTTAAATATAAAGCCGTCATTTCACCGTCACTATCCGCATCAGTGGCAATGATTACTTCCTGAATATTGCCGACGCGAACCCGGTCCAAAAGATGAAGGATTTTTAGGTCTTCCGGCCCCCTCCCTTCGGAAGGATTAATCGAGCCTAATAAAACATGATACGTGCCGCGAAAAAAACCTGCGCGCTCAATCGCCAAAACATCCTTCGGATCTTCAACCACGCACAGGATAGATTTGTCGCGCTTCTCATCTAAACAAATGACGCATTCCTCCGCTTCGCTTAAATGATTGCAGTTCCGGCAAAAATGCAGCCCGTTTTTTAAGGCCAATACAGCTTCCGCCAAACCTTGCGCGTCGTCCAACGAATGGTTAAGAAACCAAAAAATGATCCGTTCGGCGCTGCGCCGGCCAATGCCGGGAAGCCGCATCAGGCGCTCAATAAAATTTTCGATCAGACGGGGATAAGACATATTTTTATTCCGCGTGCCATTTTTCCACGACTTCTCCTCCAAAGGTGTCTAAAGCGCTGGCAACGGACGCGTCTTCGACTGCCGACGGCAATACATCGACCAAAACATATTTAATGTTAATATTTTGTTTGAGTATCTGCTGGAAAACATCTTCCACTAAGCGCAGATTATCTTTGGTATCCAAGCTCTCTTTATGAAAACCACAGTGCCCGGGAAGCGCGATGGTTAACCGAGATCCGCTCAACTCATACGGTTTTGCCTCCTGCAAATAAGTCGCCACTGACATTTTTATCCGACTCACCGCGTATGTCAATTGATCCCAATTTTTTATCAAACTCGGTAAATCGCATTGCAACTCCTTAACGTCCGTGACTGCTGTTTCCGGCGAAGAAATTTTTCCCGAAATATCCACCATCCCCTTTTTATCCGATAAGACCCGCGGCGCCGGTTGTGCCGGTTTTGCCTCCGGCTGCGGCTTGACCGCTGTTTTCGCTACTGGAGTGCTATCCCCTAACGCGGTTTTAATTTTTTCCGTTTCCCGATAGGTCAATTTTGCTAAAGATATTTCTAACGGCATCCTTAAAGTTTCCGTAATCCGGGCGGTGTCTTGGGCAGCGATCAAGACATCGATCGCATTTAAAATTTCTGCCAAGGTAAAATGCTGGGCTTGATTCCAATACCGCTCTTTAATCGCAGCCGGATATTCGACCAGATGTTCCAAGGTTTTACCGCCGATTTTAATAACCATGATATCCCGAAAATGCTCCGTCATATCCTTGATCAGCTGCTTGATATCTTTGCCTTTGTCAACGATTTGATCAACCACAGTAAGCGCCGCCGCGCAGTCTTGCCGGCTGATCGCGTCAACTAACGTAAAACGATAATCCGTTTCCACCAATCCCAGCATCGAAAAAACATCGCTTGATTGAATGCGGCGCTCGCTGTGCGCGCTCAGCTGGTCGAGTATGCTCAACGCGTCGCGCAAACTGCCCTGACCCGCTTTAGCCACAGCAAACAAGGCGTCGGGGTCCGCTTGCAACGCCTCTTTTTGAGCGGTCGCTTCTAAAAAAGCCGAAATATCTTTAATCGACACCCGCTTAAAATCAAAACGCTGACACCGGGAAATGATCGTAGCCGGCACTTTATTCGGCTCGGTTGTGGCGAAAATGAATTTTACATATTCGGGAGGTTCTTCCAGAGTTTTCAATAAAGCGTTGAACGCTTCCGCAGTCAACATATGCACTTCATCAACAATATAAATTTTATAACGGCCATAATTGGGCGCGAACTTGACATTTTCCCGCAGCGTGCGGATTTCATCAATCCCGCGGTTAGACGCGCCGTCAATTTCTAAAACATCAAAACTCACTCCTTTGGCAATTTCCGAACAGGCCGGACATTCCCCGCAAGGCTTAAGTGTAGGACCATTTTGACAATTTAAGGATTTAGCTAAAATACGGGCGCAAGATGTCTTTCCCACACCGCGCGGACCGCAAAATAAATAGGCTTGCGCCAAGTGACCGGAGGTCACGGTTTTTTTAAGGATATCCGTGATATGAGTTTGGCCGACAACATCGTCAAAAATCTGCGGACGGTATTTGCGGGCGTAGACTAAATATGACATAAATTTATCATAGAGGCCCATTAACGCGATGTCAACCCTATCGCGGATTTTTTCGCAGGGACAAGGCGATACGCCGTCGAGGCAAATCGATTTCTAAAACAGTCACTTGCACCTTCTGATGCACTTTCACAGCTTCATTGGCGTCTTTGACATAATGGTCGGCCAGCTGACTGATGTGGACCAAACCGTCCTGATGCACCCCCACATCCACAAACGCGCCAAAAGCCGTAACATTGGTAACCACACCCGGCAATTTCATCCCCGGTTGTAAATCTTCTATTTTTTCGACGCCCTCTTTAAAACTAAATAACTGAAACGGCGGCCGCGGGTCTCGTCCGGGTTTGGCCAATTCCGCCTTGATATCCGTCAAAGTAGGCAGCCCGATCGTTGCCGTGACGTATTTTTTCAGTTCAATCTTTCCGCGCAATTTTTCATCGATGATCAAATCTTTAATTGAGCAGCCTATATCCTTAGCCATTTGTTCGACTAAACCATAGGATTCCGGGTGAACCGCGCTGGCATCTAAAGGATTGTCGGAATCAATAATTCTTAAAAATCCTGCCGCCTGCTCAAAAGCTTTCGGCCCTAAACCCGTAACTTTTTTTAAAGCCGCGCGATTTTTAAACGGACCTTTGGCATTGCGATGATCAATGATCGCCTGAGCGCGGGTTGGACCGATGCCGGAAACATAAATGAGCAGCTGCTTACTCGCGGTGTTGAGTTCAACTCCGACTTGATTCACACAGCTTATCACGATATCGGAAAGCGAATTTTTCAACTGCGCCTGGTCAACATCATGTTGATATTGCCCCACGCCGATAGACTTAGGATCAATTTTTACCAATTCCGCTAAAGGATCCATCAGCCGCCGGCCAATTGAAACCGCGCCGCGCACGGTGACGTCCTGGTCAGGAAATTCTTCCCGCGCGACATCCGAAGCGGAATAAATCGAGGCGCCGCTTTCATTGACCAAAACAATAATTATCTCTGGGGGAAGTTTTAGAGAACGAATAAAAACTTCGGTTTCCCGGCTGGCTGTTCCATTGCCGATCGCGATCACTTCGGTTTTGTGCTTTTTACACAAATCCCGAATGATGGCAATGGCCTCATCTTTCTGATAATCCGAACCGCAAAGATAAATAACCGTATGCCGCAACAATTGGCCTTGCCGGTCTAAACAGACGATTTTACAGCCGGTTCTTTGACCGGGGTCAATGGCTAAAACATTTTTTTGGCCAAGCGGCGGCGCCATGAGCAATTCGGCCAGATTATTTTTAAAAATTCCGATGGCTTCCAAGTCTGCCCGTTTTTTTAATTCCAAACGATATTCGGTTTCCATCGAAGGGCAGAGCAGACGTTTATAACAATCGTCAATCGCGAGCTCAACTTGGTCGCCATCCGCCCCTTCGCTGATTAAAAACATTTCATCAATAATTTCGATGGCGGCTTCTTCTGGGGGCTGAAACCGCACGGATAAAAATTCTTCTTTTTCTCCGCGGCGTATGGCGAGGATCCGGTGCGACGGCGCAGTTTTCCCCAATTCCTCCCAGTCAAAATAATCGCGGAATTTGCTGCCAGCTTCTTCCTTGTTTTTTATGACCTTGGATTGGATCATGGCTTTTTCTTGAAACAACACGCGCAGCTTGGCGCGCAGATCCGTGTTTTCATTCATGATTTCCGCGATAATATCGCGGCTCCCGGATAAAGCTTCTTCTACGCTATTGACTTTTTTTTTCGCATCGACAAAACCCGCGGTCAACTGGTCAAGGTCTGTTTTGGAAATGCCGGTTTGTTCAAAAATTTTAAGCGCCAATGGCTCAAGTCCTTTTTCCTTGGCAACCATAGCCCGCGTGCGGCGTTTAGGTTTATACGGCAAATAAATATCTTCCAAAACCGCCAGCGTTTCCGCGGCGGAAATCTTGGCGCGCAATGCGTCGGTCATCTTGCCTTGCTGGGTTATGCTCTCAATGACCGTAGCGCGGCGCTTATCTAATTCGCGCAATTGTTCCACTCGGTCGCGGATCGCTCCCACCGCGACTTCATCCAAATTTCCGGTCACTTCCTTGCGGTAGCGGGAAATGAACGGAATCGTCGCGTCATTATCCAATAAATCAACCGTGGCTAAGACGCGATCCGGTTGTATGCCCAGTTCTTTAGCGATTTTAAGGCTGTATAATTGATTGTTCATGCGTTTAG
>JADFXQ010000059.1:4695-10612 GCA_015233495.1 Candidatus Omnitrophota bacterium
ACCCTTCACGTTTTATCAAAATTGAGCCGTTGGCTAAGCGCTCAAAAGGAATGGCTGTGCCGTTTAATTCAACCTGGTTAATTTTATATTGTCCCGCGTCGAGATGTTGTGGATTATCATAAAAAACCCGCAACCGCATCCACGCGAAGAAACACGATACACTGGCCCGCCCCTGATTGTCAAATTGTTCTTTCACGAGTTTAGGTTCCAGAATTAAATCACCGCCCCGGCCTTTGATTCCGAACACCTGGGTCAATTCAGTCAAGACGAACCAGCTCGCTGATCCGGTCAGATAGTGATACATCCCCCGGCCGGTCGAATCAAAATATTCAGGGATACCCGGATAAATTTTCGCCCGATCCGAGTCTGTTGCCATGCGATAAATTGATTCGAGAACCGCATGTCCCTCTCGGTATAAACCGCGTTGATAAAGGGCATACGCGTACATGACTGTCATATGACTGAAAAACGCGCCGTTTTCTTTGGTGCCATAAGCGAAACCAAAAGCGCGGCCGAGATCCAAGTAATGCGGAATTTTGAAATCCGTATTCAGACGAATGCCGCCTAATTGCGGGTCTTTAAGAAACCGGTTGACGCTTTTCACAAGTTCCGGAAGATCGGATTGTGCCGCAGTGCCGTGCAGGATGGCGAATACCTGTCCGGTTAAAGTCATCCGGACCTGGTCCGAAAACAGCCCTTCGACTCTTTGGCCCTGATTGTCGTAATATCCGTTAAAAAAAACTGATTTTTGGCGTGGCGATTGGATAATCAAACGTTCCTGTTTGCGCAAATGATTTTGCATCCATTGGGCTTTTCGCCGCAAATCCCGGCACAAAGCTCCCAAAGAAATATCAACGACGATCCCGTTCAACTCCGGCTGTACAGACGCGAAATACGATTTGAACAACAAGTCTCGCTTCGCAACCGGGTCATCGTAATTGATCGATTCGCCCATGCTGTCCAACAAAATCAGCAGTTCTTGAAAAACCGCCACAGTTTTAATTTTTTTAGTTTTGGTTAATTCTTCCATCAGGTCAGCGGTCTGGAGCAAATTCCCGGCGTAAAAATGCATAAACGCCGGGCTTTCGCCGCGGGCAAACGCCATGTCCAACCCGTCGTTCCAGTCCGCGCTTTCCAAACGGGTAAGATTGTGTTCGCCGACATTGAAAAACTGGACCAAATGCTGGACGAGAATATGCTCTAAAATCGTCCCTTGATAAATCTCTCCCTTTTTGGTTTTCAATTGATTGCCATAAGCCGGAGTCCAATGACTGTCTTTTTGAAAGGTGCGGGAAAATTGCGGGTCGCGAAAATACGAATTCTTTTCCAATAAAATATCGTAATGTCCGGTCTGCTGAATGTAGAGCAAAATCGTTTGCAACGGCCAAACCCCGTGGTCCATCCAGACGCGGGTGATCGCGTTGCGGTCTGCGACGAATTCTCCGGGTTTAGTCCCAATAATGGTCGCGTTGGACCCATCGACGCGCACCCCGGCAAAATTATTGATCAGATTTTGGCGGGTGTTTTGCGGTTCAATGAGAATCAAGGACAATAAATCCTGCCAAAGATCCCGCCATCCTTTGCCGCCTTTGCCATAATCATGGTCCGGCAGAAACGAACAGCCAAAAATCCGGCGCAAGACCGGCTGTAAGGAAACCCAGCGCATCCAGGAATTGAACGCGGAATCAGCCGTGTTAAAGGTGATGGCCGAGGTTTTTTCATCCCAGTATTTTTGATTTTCTTTTAGCGCCAGGTCAAACGCCTGGGGATTAGAAAATTTTTCAAAAAGTTTTTCCACCTTTTCTTTTTGATCAGCGACACCGATCAACATATAAAAAGAGGCTGTCTCTCCGGGCATTAATTTAACATCCGCGAAACGCAAAGCCCCGGCCGCTTCTTTGCCGCTCAACTCTTCCGGCGGCAAAGCGCGCGGTTGTTGGTTTTTAACAACAGCTTGCGGCATCGCGAACGTTCCGCCATCGCCGTAAAAATCCGCGATCGTCGGGAAAGTCCCGACCGGCGCTTGGCCCTGGCCGGAATAGCCTAAGACAAAATAAATATCATCATTCGGTTTATGCCCCTCTTCATTAAACCGCATGGTCGGCTCCAAAATCACGCCCCATTTAATTTGCTTAATCCGATTTAATAAGGAAGTCACCTGCTCGTGATCGTGTTTATTAGCCAAAGCGCGGCCGAACAAAGGCACTGCGCCCCAAGGAGCGGTGACCAGCTGACTCTGCCCCCTATTTTTTATCCGCACTCGCATCAATTCAACATTTTCGTCCGTAACCGGAACAAAATTGAGAGCCTCCATCTCAATATCGAATTCAGTAAAAGTCCGGATAACTTTATGCCATAACGGCCCGATTTCCACTGCCGCTTCTTTGTCAGCTTGCGGATCAGCCAGCGAGACAAAACCTTGGTCTTTTACCGACACATAAAAATTCCGGCATCCCTGACGCAGGTCCTCCGTCGATACTGGTTTGGTCACATAGCGAAATTTGTCGATCTTGATATCTCCGCCGAGAAACGGGGTGATCGAACTTTTAATCCTGCCAGAATCAGCGCCGCACAAAGGCGCGTAAATCGTCCGGACATTTACCGCTGATTCGCTGCAAAACGAAACTCCGTCCGGGTTGAACTGAAAAAATGATTTTGACATCGTTAGGCTCTTATCTAAAAAGGATAAATTTTTGATCAAGTATATCACGTATTATTTATACACTTCCATTCTTTTTTAGCGGAAGAAGCGACGGGGCGCTGGGATCATGCCGGGCATGATTGATTTGCGCGGTGGTCATGCTGTTGGTGGCATAACAATACCGGCAGCCAAACAAACAGGTTGTGTTCATCCCGATATCTTTCGAGACCGCACAACCGCAGGCCGAGCGCTGGGACGGGTCTTTTTTATAGTCTAGCGCTTGTCCCGTGATCCGGCCAATCAAGTCGGCATCGATACATTTTCCCGGAACAACACCCCACGACGTCATATCGGATTCTTCCGCGCAAGACTGGAGCATAATCCCATGTTGTTTGGCGAGAATCGACATTTCTCGGATCAAACCCGCGTAGGTTGCCGGCTGAAAGGCGTCCGGCTCGAAGCGAAACCCCTGCCCTGTTTCTTTTGACATCCGAGATAAAGTCTTGCGATACGGCGCAAGAAAACTAAAAATGACGCGTTTCGTATAAGGCGCGATCGCGGCAAGCAACCGTTTAAAATTTGATTTATGCCATTCCAACGAGGTTGAATTGGAATAAAAAATCGGATCATAACGCCAAATAACTTTTTCTTTGCCGATCCGGAGGCTCAACTGTTGAAATGTTTTGACCGCTTCAGCGCTTTCCGGCGCGTGAGGATCAATTGTCCGCGGATAACCAACGACCGTATAAAGAAAATAATAATGATATCCCGCATTGTCCAACTCTTCCAACCGCGTCATCAACGGCGCCGGATTACGGGTCCAGAAAACAAAAAGTTTGACCTCCTGGGGCTCCAAACTGACTGTCGCGACCTGGCGCGGATTATAAGGGTTCGGGACACAACAAAATCCCGCCCGCACACGGTTCATAAACCACTCACTATAAAACGCGGGTATATCAGTGCGCCGGCTGACGCTGATAATTTTTTTCATATTTGTTTCGCAAAATTTCCTGACTCATCATCAGCCGGTTATTCCCCGGATCCAGCCGCAGACCTTTAGTCAAATATTCTCCAGCCGCTTCCAACTGATTTAAATCCAAATATACATTGCCGATATTCAAATACAAAATCCATTGGTCCGGTTTCAGTTGTAAAGCGTGCCGCAATTCCGTCAAAGCGCGGTTCAATTCACCGCGTTCTTTATAAATCACCGCGCGATTGCAATACGCCTCATATAACAAAGGGTCAAGCCCGATTGCGGCAGTATAGTCATTAAGCGCAGCTTCCTTTTGTCCGAATAAACTGAAGACAATGCCGCGATTGCTATAAACCTTTGCCATTTTTGGATCAATAACCAAAGCCTTATTATAATCAACCAAGGCGTTTTGCAGTTCCCCTTTAATTTTATAAACCAGACCGCGGCTGGCATAAGCCTTGGCATATTGAGGATTCAAGAGAATCGTTGTAGTATAATCTGCCAAGGCACGATCATAATCTTGCAGGCGTTCATACATCACGCCGCGGTTAAAATAAATTTTATACTGCGCCGGATTTAGCCGCAGCGCAGCGTTAAATGCCTTTTCCGCTTCTGGAAAATTTTTCGCATTAATATAAGCGTTGGCTAAATTAACATAAGCTCGAAATTTCTGCGGGGCTTTCGCTATGACATCTGTCCACAATGTCACGTCATTTTGCCAGACAAGATTGCGCTGCCACGTCAGGATGGTTAGAATCAAGACAAACGCTACGCCGGCTGATAAGTATACGCGGCGATTTTTGATTACCTGATACCCCACGCAGCAGACGCATAACGCCAAACCCGGTAAAGTCAAATACAGTTTATGCTCAAAAATTACGTGTTCCCGCGGCACAAAATTTGAGGCAAACGTTATTAACATCCAACTTAATCCATAAGAAAAAACGCGGTATTTTTTAAATGTCAAAAAAACCCCAAAACCCATTGCCGCGAGCAGCAGAATACTAAAGAGCGCGGCTGGTTCAGCCATAGACCGGGACATCGGAAAATCATAGTCAAGATTTTGGCCGATGGGAATAAAAAATAAACGCAGTAAATGGGCAAAAACGCGGGTTTCCGTGAGAAGATACGTCGGAAAAGTCAAGATATCGCCAGCGTGCGATTCAGAGAGCCGCGGCGTAAACAACAAGCCGCCAAAATTGAAACGAAAAATCGCCGGGATCAAAACGACCAACCCCAGGGAAAAAAGCGCTATAAAAGAAAATGGGACTTTTCGCTCGCTCCAAAGCTGCCGGAAATGTTGAAAAATCGGCTTTGGCTCCAAACGAATCAAATATAATTCCGTTGCCAAAATAGATAACGGTAAAGTAATCGCGATTTCTTTAGTGAACATCGCGGCAATGGCGCTGATCAGCGCGCAGCCAAACCAAAAAAATTTTATCCTCACGGTCGTGAATCTGCCCTGAAAATACGCGGTCATTGCCAGCAAATAAAAAAAAGCGGCTAAAGAAGTAAACCGCTGGGTAATATAAGCAACCGCCTGGGTTTGTACGGGATGAGCGATAAAAATCAGCGCAGTGATAAATGCCAACGCCTCAACCTCACGACGAGGATAATGAAAACCTTTAACCCCAAGCTGGCAGAATAAAAAAAAGACAAGCCAGGCATTGACGAAATGGATAATAAAATTCGTGACATGATAGCCGACCACGTTGAGACCGTAAAGCCGATAGTCGAGAGCAAAAGAATAAAAAGCGATAAACCGCGACGGCTGCGATATAACCGTGTGCCAAATCGCGGCCGGATCGATTAAAGAGCGGATGTCTGGATTTTCAACAATGAAAACTTGATCATCAAAATGAAAGGAGGCCGTGAAGGAATTGCTGTAAGCTAAAACACCAAAGAAAAAAATAATGAAAAAAAAATGTCGAGGGATTAAAAAATCCCGTCCTTCTCGATCATGCCGCGTCACCTGAGAGAAAAACATTGTTGCGTCCGGTTTTTTTTCGTCCGATACAAAAACTGATCCGCCGCCATCCCAACCTGCTGACAGTCGGTTCCGTGCCATATAAATCAAGTAATCTTACCACAACATAGGCCCCCATTTTAGTCTTGTATATCTGTTTTTAATTCAAACTCGAATCCCTGAAGGTTAATAACAGGTTTCCAAGAATTAAATGTAGTAGCGCGTATTCTTTTAGTAATTTCTTCTTTACTCATATCAAAGTTTATTTGTCCCAATTCGTTAAGTTCTTTTCGTGTAAATGGCCGTCTTTTCCATTTTTCATTAGCTGCTGGCA
>JADFXQ010000005.1 GCA_015233495.1 Candidatus Omnitrophota bacterium
TACTAAACTGGAAACCAACGATTCCCTTAGCCGAAGGGATCAAACGCACCGTTGACTGGCATTTGGAAAACCAATCTTGGCTTAAAAAGATAAAATTATGATGCGACCGAATTCCTTGCTCAATGTCCGCACAACGCCTTAGCATTTACGTAAAAATTTTCTTCTCGCATATGATTCGTGATCTTGCGCCGTGCCCCCAACTTGGTGATCAGCATGATCAACCCCACCCAAATCAGCGTCTCTTTGTTATAGGTGATCAAATCCGGATCGCGCCGATCGCTCAATCCCGCCAGCCATTCATTGAATCGCGGAAAATAATGCCCTACTGTCGTCGATAATACCCCGACTAAATTTTGGCTTTGCCGGTCTTCGCCAATAAGGCTGCTTTGCGTTGTTGCCGCTTCACCCGGCCGATCGTCCGCGCATACATCTTGATCATCTGCCGGCTCAATTCCGTCATCTCCTTCATGTACTCCTTGACCGTCCAGTAATTCTCGATCCATTGCAAGACCTCCTCCCGTAAGTCCACCGGCACATACGCTGTTCCCTGGCCTTGGGCATCGCCCCAGCTCAAATGCAGTTTTTCATGCCGGTCTTCTTTGGGCCCAGCGCATTTGCAATCCGGATACCCGCATCGCACTTTTAAATACGTCGGCGTCGCCATGATAAACGGCCCCACTTTCGCCATTTTCTTTAAAATCCCCAACCGCCGTTTCGCCAAAACACCGTAACTGACCTCATTCGCTTTAAACATAAGTCGTTCCCTCTCAATGATTTATGATGTCACATATATGACATCATAATATTATACAAAAAGAGAAGGCGCGAAAAAAGATTTTTTTGATCTTTTTCGCGCCTTCATCAAATCGTTTGTAAATCGTCGGTTTAAAGCTGGTTGCACTCCGCCTTATGAGCGCGAAGAATTACGGTTCTTCATTGCTGATTAAACGGAATGGATTTTGTATTTTTTGAGTTTGTTATATAACGTGGTGCGGTTAATGCCGAGCTCTACGGCGGCTTGGGTGCGTTTGCCGTTGCATTTTTTGAGAACCGCGATAATGTGTTCTCTTTCCGGGGCTTCAACCGCTTTTTTTAAGGGCGCCAGGGTTCCATTGGGGCTTGCTTTATGCGGGGAATAAAAATCATTTTCCAACTCTTGGAATTTTACTAAATTGGGAATATCTTCCGGCTCAACCATAATTCCCTGAGCCATAATGACCGCGCCTTCGATCGCGTTTTCCAATTCTCGAATATTACCTGGCCAGTTATAGCGCTGAAATAATTCGCGTGTTGTCGCGGATAATCCTTTTAGGTTCTTTTGGTTGATTTTATTGTAGTGCGTCAAAAAATGAACTGCCAAAGCGTCGATATCGGTTTTGCGTTCCCGTAAAGGCGGCATATTGATTTGGATCACATTGACGCGGTAATAAAGATCTTCGCGGAATTTGCCGTTGGCCACGAGTTTGGGTAAATCCTGGTTGGTGGCCACGATAATCCGGGCGTCGGCTTTGCGCGCCGCGTTGTCGCCGACGCGTTCATAAAAGCCGTCCTGCAAGACCCGCAAAAGTTTGACTTGCAAATTGGGCGTGAACGCGTCTATTTCGTCCAAGAAAATCGTGCCGCCTTGCGCGTATTCAAAGCGGCCTTCTTTATCGCGGATCGCGCTGGTGAAAGATCCCTTCACATGGCCAAACAGTTCACTCTCCAACAAGGTTTCCGTCAAAGCCCCGCAGCTGACTTCCACAAAGGGTTTGTCGCGGCGGCCGGGGTCGGCTTGATGAATGGCGCGGGCCAATAATCCTTTGCCCGTGCCGCTTTCGCCGGAAATCAGAATCGTGGCATTCGCTGAGGCTACCGCGTCAACCATCCGATAAACCTTCTGCATTTTTTCCGAAGATCCGATAAGTTGATCTAATGATGCGCGGCGGTCTTTGGCTAAGATTTTTTTTAATTCAGCATTTTCTTCAAGGATTTTTTTCTTTTCAATAATTTTGTCAATGCTGAGTTTGAATTCGCTGTCATTGATCGGTTTGGTAAGATAATCGAAAGCTCCGTTTTTGATCGCCTCAACTGCGGTTGCGATGGTCGCGTATCCCGTGAGGAGAATGACTTCAATTTTCGGGTAATCTTTTTTTAACAGAGACAAAAGCTGCAGGCCGTTTATTTTGGGGAGTTTATAATCGGTTATAACGATATCCATAGGAGAGGATTTAAGAATGAGCAAAGCCTCCTCGGCGCTCGCCGCTTTGCAAACCGAGTATCCCTCCAGCCATAAAATTTCAAAAAGCGACTCGCGGATAAGCGGCTCGTCGTCGACTATTAAAATCGAAAATTCATTTTTTTGGGTTCGCGCCATATGAAAATTCAGTTGGAATAGGCAAATTCACTCTGAAAGTTGTTCCTTTTCCGGGTGCGCTATCGACGCTGATTTCGCCGTTATAACTTTTAACGATTTCCCCGACAATGGTCAGGCCCAATCCGCAGCCTTTTTGCCGGTCTTTCGTGGTAAAAAACGGTTCAAAAATCCGTTCCAGGGTTTCCGGGTGAATGCCGTGCCCGTTATCAGTTACACTGAATAATAGGCGCGCTTTGACCCGCTGTGCTTTTATGGTTAGCCGGCCATAACGTTTTAACGCGTCCAAAGCGTTGTTTAATAGATTAACGAGAATCCGTTCCAGTCCTTTATCAGGAATTAAGGGAATATTACCACGGATATCGCGTTTGAGGATAATGTTTTTTCGGGCCAGTTCGGGTTGGACCGCGCTCAGCGCGTAATCCAAGGCTTGGGTAAAATCAACAGCCTGGCGTTCCGGGAATTCATTTCGGGAACAGGCTAAAAGATTTTGGACGATACCGGTCATGCGTTGGAGCCCGGTTTTGATTTCGTTAAGATACTGGCTGGTGGTCAGGTCATTATTAACCCGCCCTAAACAAAGGTTAGTGTATCGCAGGGCCCCGTCTAAGGGGTTGTTGATTTCATGAGCGATCCCGGCAGTCAATTTGCCGATGGTGGCAAATTTTTCTTGTACGATTATTTTTTTCTGCAAGGACCGGGTTTCCCGTTCGCTTTGGCCGATCCGCGTTTTTAATTCTTTGGATTCGGCAACGGCCTGTTGGAATTTGTCATAGAGTTCAACCCGCCGAAAATTCAAGGCGATTTGCGCAGCTAAAAAGTCGAGCAATAATAGTTCGGACGCGGTAAAATTTTTTTTGGTTTTTTTATCAGTGAGTGTGATGACCCCGATTAGCTGGTCTTTGAGCAAAAGCGGCGCGCAGAGAA
Organism: Candidatus Omnitrophota bacterium; assembly: GCA_015233495.1. Lineage (GTDB taxonomy): Bacteria > Omnitrophota > Gorgyraeia > Zapsychrales > Zapsychraceae > JADFXQ01. Next base: position 3,281 of record JADFXQ010000005.1, read on the forward strand.
AAGACGGTGTTTTATAGCTGTGCCGGGCTTTATATCCGGGAAACCGTTTATCCGCGGCGATATTTTTAACGAACAATGGCGATTTTAATAAGGCAACACTTCCGATGACTCCTTCCCCCAGCCGTTTTTCCAGCTTTTCTTTTTCCGTGGACTTCATGCCTACCGCGCTGCGTAGGACCAATTTTTTGCGTTTGGGGTCAGCGATAAAAATCGAGCCGCGTTCACAATTGAATAATTCCAGAGTTTTGCGCAAGGAAATCTCTAACAAGTCTTGGTCATTGGTCGCGGCATTTACCGCGTCGCAAATATTGGCGATACGTTCAAAAAGGGTATTGCCGGTCCAGACATTGAGCAAGGAATTCGGTCGCATCATAATTTTATCTTTTTAAGCCAAGATTGGTTTTCCAAATGCCAGTCAACGGTGCGTTTGATCCCTTCGGCTAAGGGAATCGTTGGTTTCCAGTTTAGTATTTTTTTGGCCTTGTTGATATCCGCCCACGTCGCACGGACATCCGTTTTGGGAAAAGCGAACCGTTGGATTTTGGCTTTTTTGCCGAGCTCGGCTTCGATCATGCGGATAACCATTTTAAGGTCATACGGCGCGTTGCCTCCCAAATTGATGATTTCAAAACCGACTTTTTTGAGCGCCTTGACTGTGCCGTCCGCAATATCGTCAATGTAGGTAAAATCCCGGCTTTGGGTTCCATCGCCGAACAGCTCGATCGGCTTGCCGGCATAAATCCATTGAATAAAACGGAATAGGCTCATGTCCGGCCGTCCGGCTGGTCCATAGACAGTAAAATAGCGCAAGATTGTGACATCGATATTAAAAAGATAGTGATAAGTATAACAAGCCATTTCTGCGGATTTTTTGCTGGCCGCGTAATAGGAAATTGGGGTGTTTACCGGCAAATCTTCGCGAAACGGCATTTTTTGTCCGGCATACAGCGAGGAGGTTGACGCGAGAACGAATTTTTTAACCGTAAACTCTTTGCACAGCTCAAGCAAATTCAGGGTTCCCAAACTGTTCGTGGAATTATAAATATAGGGATTGACCAGACTGTAACGCACTCCCGCCCGCGCCGCTAAATTGATGACCGCGGAAAAATGGTGTTTTTTAAACAACGGTTGGAGCGGCGCGGCTTGTTCGATGTCTAAAGCATGAAAAGTAAAATTTTTCTGCGCCATCAGATTTTTGAGACGAAATTGTTTGAGCCGCACGTTGTAATAATCGTTCAGATTGTCAACGCCAACAACGGAATAACCTTGTTTAAGCAAGATTTTCGCGGTCTGCGCTCCCACAAACCCCGCCGCGCCGGTGACGAGAAGTGATTTCATTTTTTCTCCGAACTTTTTTCAGATTTTGCGGTTATTTTAAGTTTGGGCGGCCAAGCTTTTCTGCCACAACCAGGCGTCGCGTAAGGCTTCTTCGATCGTTAGTTTGGTCTGCCATTTTAATAAACGGTTTGCTTTATCTGGGTTAGCAAATAGGACAGCGACGTCGCCTTGCCTCCGGGAACCGATAACTACCGGTAATTTCAGATGATTGACCTGCTCAAAAGTTTTAATGATCTCGAGCACGCTGTATCCCCGGCCGGTGCCGAGATTAAAAACTGCGTAACCCGGCGCGGCATTGCTTTGTTCCAAATACTCCAGCGCGTTGATATGGGCGCGCGCCAGATCGATGACATGAAGATAGTCCCTTATTCCCGTGCCATCGGGCGTGGGATAATCATTGCCGAATATAGTTAATTTTTCGCGTAAGCCTGCCGCGGTTTGGGTCACAAATGGCACCAAATTGTTCGGCGCGCCGAGCGGTAATTCGCCGATCAGCCCGCTGGAATGCGCGCCGATCGGGTTGAAATAGCGCAGAGAAATTGCCTTCAATGCCGCCCCGCTTTTTACGAGGTCAGCCGTAATTTCTTCGCCAATTTGTTTGGTGTTTCCATAAGGAGAGGTTGCAGGTTGAACCGGACTTTCTTCCGTGACCGGAGACTTTGCGGCGCCGTAAACGCAGGCAGACGAGGAAAAAACAAAATATGGGACTTGTGCTTCCTGCAACACGGTTAATAAGGCGGTCAATGAGCCAAGATTATTTTGATAATACAGCAGTGGTTTGTGCGCGGATTCGCCAACCGCTTTGACGGCCGCGAAATGAATCGCGCCGTGGATTTTTCCTTCTGCCGTGAATATTTTTCGCAGCAAGTCGATTTGACAACAATCGCAGTCATAACATTCTACCGGCCGGCTCAGGATGGTTTTAATCCGTTCGAGTACGAAACGCCGGGAATTGCAGAAATTATCAATAATCACCGGCTCATATCCGGCTTGAGCCAATTCTACAACCGTATGTGATCCGATATATCCCGCCCCGCCGGTGACAATGATTTTTTTCTTCAGGCCCATTGCGTTAACTTTGTTTTAAAGGTTTGAATGGAGTCAATCCCGCTGATTTCCACGCGGCGCAATTCATATGACGGCGTGTCTATTGTATTCTTTCCCGGCCGCACTGTCAAAGCGTGCCGGATTCTGGCAGCGCGAAGAATTTCGATCGTCGCGGAATTGTACTCTCCATAAGGATAGCAAAATGTGTTTAACCGGCTGCCCGGCGCTATGTGTTCTTGAATATAATCGCAGCTGGGATGAATTTCACGTTGCTGTTCTTCGGGTGACAATGCAGTCAGGTGGACATGATTCTGAGTGTGCGGCCCGAACGTCATGCCTTGGTCTGCCATTTCCGCAATCTCTTTTAAGTTTAACATATCGCGCTCCGGATTTGCCGCGTAACGCGCGAATTTTTTTCCCGTATCGATCATTCCGGTCGCCAAGAAAAAAGACGCGGGCAAATTCCATTGCCGTAAGACGGGAAAGGCGTTGGTGAAATTGTCCCGATAACCGTCGTCGAAAGTGATAATAATTTTTAAATAAGCAGGGTTTGGCAATTGGTAATAATAATCAGGGCGCTCCTCCCAATCTCGCAAGCTGATCACTTCACCCAGTAGGGGCGAGGATTTGAGATAGGCCATTTGCTCAGCGAAGCGTTCGGTGCGGATGACTAAAGCATTTTCCGGCAATTCGTCATTAACGCGGTGGTACAAAATTATCAGGACGCCGGGCCGCGGCGCAGTTTTTGGCTTCATTGGTTTGCGGGAGGAGCGGATTCGACAGGATTGGCGATGGGTTGGGATGGCTGATTTTTAATCGCATCTTTCACCTCATTAAGCGCCGCTGATAACCCGAGAATTTTATTGTTTAACAGAACTTGGGACTTTTGGGTGTCATTTAAGTCCGTTTGGTTGACTGTCAATGTCTGCCGAAAAGATTCCAATTTCATTTCAAGGAGTTTTTGGCGGGTTTCGGCGGCTTGAATGCGTTTTTCTAAGGTGATTAGATCAGCTTGAAGAAGTTTTTTAGTTTGATTCAACTCTTGTTTGAGCGCTTCGATGTTTTGGTTTTGCAGAGTCAGGGTTTCTTGAAACTGGCCTGCCTTGTTGTTTTGGGCGCGTAAACTAACGATCATCTGGTAATTGACCGCGCAAAAAATAAATAGTCCGGAAAGAAAAAATAATGTTAACGGAATAAAAATTTTTTCGCTGAAGTGTTCGCCCGCAGACATTTGTAAATGGTCCAGCATGCGCAACGGCGACTTGTTTCCCCCCGCGTCGAGAAAAGCGGGTTTATTTTTTTTATAATTGGGAAAAGGAGTAGATGGCGAACTCATATTCATATTATAACAATATTTTTTTTTATGTCCCGCATTTGGCAGAATATTTTTTAAGATGTTATACTTTCAGTATGAAGATAGAAATTTCCTCACTCCAGTCTCAACGACCAATATTTTTGCCGTTGATCCGTCCGGCAATGGAAGTGTTGATGCTGCCAATTCTTGAGCTTAAGACAGTTATTGAGGCGGAGTTGCAAAGCAACCCGCTTTTGGATGTAGACGAGGAACTGACGCGACAAAGATATGAAATTTTGCAGGAGCTGCTGCGGGAGCGCTATCCAAGGGGCCGTTATGCGTCGGGAGATTCCTTTCCGGAGGACCCATTTCAGGGACTGACGCGTGAAATATCCTTAGAAGAACATTTACTGCAGCAATTAGATTTGGAAATCAACGATACTGAGGAATTAAAAATCGGCGAAATGATTATTGGGAGTTTGGATGAGAATGGATATTTACGAGAAAGTTGCGAAATGCTGGCCGCGGGATTATCCCTGGCGGTTGAGAAGGTGGAAAAAGTTTTAAACATTATTCAGGGTTTCGACCCGCCCGGAGTCGCGTCGCGAAATTTAAAAGAATGTTTATTGATTCAGGCCGGGACCCGGCTGACTCGGCAATCTGATTTGTATCAAACATTGATCGCGGATCATTTTGAGGATTTGGCTAAAAAAAAGTTTGGGGATATCAGCCGGGCTTTGCGGATACCAGTTGCGCAGGTTAAAGACATGACCAGAATCATCGCCGCGTTTAATCCGCGACCCGGATGCGCGTTTCAGGCAAGGACGCCGAATTTATATGTTCAACCGGATATGATCATCCTCCCGGCGACTGACCCGAGCGAATATGAAATTATTTTAAATCAAACCGAAGTTCCGGTTTTGAAGCTGAATCCGGTTTATCAAAATCTCCTGCGCCGGAGTGATTTGAAGACCGAGGACATTCAGTTTCTTAGAGAGAGAGTTAAAGACGCGGTTTGGTTCATTCGGAATTTAAAACAGCGAGAGCAAACTATTCAGATGATTGCGGAATTTATCGTTGGCTATCAAAAAGATTTTTTTAAACGCGGGGTGCTCGGATTGAAACCGTTGGCGCTCAGTGAAGTGGCGCGAGCCATTGGCCGTAATGAATCAACCGTGTGCCGCGCCGTTAACCGTAAATATGTGGATTCACCGCAAGGTATTTTTCCGCTCAAATATTTTTTTACGACCCGGGCTTCCCGCCAACGCGGGCAAGAACGTCTTTCCACGCGCGGCATTAAAGAAGAAATCCGCGTGATTGTTCAAGAGGAAAATACCGGCGCCCCACTCTCCGACCAGGAAATTCACGAAATTTTAGAACAACGCGGCAGGCCTATATCCCGCCGGGCCATCGCTAAATATCGCGATAAATTGAAAATTCTTCCGTCGTATTTGCGTAAAGGATAAAACGAAAATTATTTTCTGGAATAATCATCTTCCAGGCGCTCAATATCGTCTTCCGACAAAAGTTCGCCGGTGGCGACCTCGATAAAGATCAGGGGTTCGGCGCCGTTATTGGTGATCCGGTGCGCTGCGCCTATCGGCACATCGATCACGGCGCCGGCGGCAATCGGGGATTCTTCCCCGGCAACAAAGACAGTTCCAGATCCGCGGACAATATTCCATTTTTCCGAACGGCGTTGATGTTTTTGCAGACTCAACCGACAGCCAGGTTTGACCTCAACGCGTTTCACCCATACGCCCGCTTCTTGAAAAAATTTGATATAAAATCCCCAAGGCCGCTGCGTGACATTGATTTGAATATCCATAAAGTTCCTTCCCTTATTGTTTAAACGAGTGCAGCGCTTTGCAATGTTTGTTTTAAAGTCTGGATTTCGGCGCGGGTGTGGCTTAAGGAAAAATAAAATGGTTCCGCTGCCTTTGCCGGCAGGATGATATTGTTTGTCCAGGCGCGGGCTACGAATGCCGCGTATTCATTATCGTCAATGGTTTCCGGGATGAATCCGAGCATAGACCCAAAACGAGTTAAGCGCGGCAGCATTTTTTTTTCTTCCCAAAAAGAATTCAGGGCGGCGGTAAAATTTTCCGCAGTGGTGTTAAGCTTCGCGTAGACAGGCGGGGTGAGTTGGCGCAAGATGGCCAAACCGGTTTTGGCCACCACTGGGTTGGGAATGCCGGGCAGCACGAAAGCGTCGAGGATTTCCGCTTTTCCGCCAACCGCTCCTAAGGAAAATCCGCCGCCAATGATTCGTCCCAAACAAGTTAAATCAGGTTGAAAATGATGGGCAGTTTGCCATCCGCCCAAACCCTCCCGGAAGCCGGTCGCAATTTCATCGAAGATTATATAAAAGCCATGTTCCCGGGACAAAGTAGTCAGAGTGTTTAAAAAATTTGAGTCAACACTGGCAAAACCTTGGCGGGTGAAGGCCACAGGCGTGAGGATGATCGCAGCCAGAGCCGCGGCGTGGCGGCGTAGTTCGAGGGTAACCGCGTTCCAATCTCCCCAGGGTAAATGCAGAATATTACTGGAAGAATTGAGCGGCGAAGCTTGATCCAGAGAAACAATCAATTCTTTTTTGCGGTTCATCCGGGCCAAAGTCATGGCCAAGCGCCGGGCTTTTTCTTCGGACGAAGTCAGCTGGATTTTTTCGATCGCGGGAAAATGTTTTTTAATTTCTTTCGCCAGGCTCACAGTATCCCGGCTAAACGAAGAAAAAAAGATTCCTTGATCCGCCGCTTTTTTCGCGGCTAAAGCGGCAATCCGGTTGTTATGTCCGAGAATAATGGCGCCCTGTCCCAGGGTATAGTCCGTAAAGGCATTATTGTCAAAATCATAAATACGCGAACCGCGGGTGTATTTTATCAAGGTTGGCAAATGATTTGCCGGGCGCGGCAAAACTGCGCTGGCCTCCGCGAAAAGAGGATAAGAATGTCCCGGATATTTTTTTTTCTTCATATGGTTTGCCAGATCAAATGATTTCAGCGACCAGTTGTTGTATTTTGGGCAACGATCGTCGGGCGGCTTCTTCCCCGCGCTTAATGAGCTCTTCGGTTTTATAAAGTTCATACCATTCAATGCCGATTAAATCCGGATGAATAGCGACATCGGCTTGATGCGCGCTTTGTTCAGCGATCACATACTCGGTGGCTTGCAGGGTTAAAACAATTATGTCGGAAATATTGGGATAAAAATAACGGTTAAAAAAGCGGCCAATGCGGAACAGGATATATTTCCAAGGCGCGGTTTTAAACGTGATGTTTTGGCGGCGGCGTAAATCCCGCGTTTTGATGTCGAGACTTTTCATGACATCGTCCGGCGATTGTAGGACGTTTACGGAAATGATTTTTTTAATTCCTTCCGCTACCAAGACATTGGTCGGCAAAGGATTGAGCACGCCGCCGTCGATAATCACCCGTTGGTTTTGCCGGATTGGTTTGATGATCCCGGGAATGGCAATGCTTTGCATGACTGCTTCAACGATCGTGCCGCTATTGATGACGATTTCCTGACGCGAGGCGAGATCATAGGAGACAATGCGCAACGGCACTCGCGTGGTGTAAAAAGTTCGGTCGCCGAATTGTTTTTTTAGCCACTTGCGGATCGCCGCGCCGCCGATAAAACCTGATATGGGGACAATCGGGTCTAACAAACTTAAGGCAACTCTTTTACTTTGAAACTGTTTGGCTAATTTTTCGATTTCATCCGAGGAATAGCCGCAGGCCCACAAAGCGCCGATTAAAGCGCCCATACTGCTGCCGCTGACCATATCCACCGGGATATTTTCTTTTTCTAAGACGCGTAAGATGCCGATGTGGGCGATGCCTAAAGCCGCGCCGCCGCCTAAAGCAATGCCTAAAAGTACGCCGCCGATTTCCCGGGCGATGCGCGTGGTGACTCGGTTGTAGGCGCTATCCGGGCTGCAACGGGCGAAATGAATGTGCTCCGAGTCAAAGGGCACGTTCGGGTCCCGGTCGCTGATATAAGGCAGTCGGGTATAGACGGAATAATCCAAAAGCCGGCTGATTTCGTCTAAAGACCGGTTATGGTCAGCCGTTAAGGAACTTATCACGATCCGAATATTTTCCGGCTGGAAGTTTTCCTTTAACGCAGACTCTAAACGGTCGATAACGCCCCGGGTCAAATCAAGCCCGGTTTTTTGATCCAAACTCACGAGATGCACAAGATCGGATTGGGCCAATGTTTCTAAAACCACATCATCCATTTCATTCGGCAAATCCACTACAACATAATGATAATCTCCGACCAAGCTGGTGACAAACGGGGCGATTAGTTTTTTATTAAAGGACGGCCCAGGTTCAAACGTTACATTGAGTAAATCAATTTTTAGGTCGCTGTGTAAAATGGCTTTATGGATTTTATCGTTGTTGTCTGCGATATCGTTTAAAGCAACCGCGGTTTGCCGCCAACGCGGCGCGATATCCGGGTTGTCGCCAGAAGGCGCGGAATCTCTAGAATGGATGCGCACGAAGATCACGCGTTTTTTGGATTCTCTTTCGAGGCTCAACGCTAAGTTGATCCCGTAGGTGGAATTTCCGGTTTCTTTCATCGGGCTATATACCGAAATTATGGTGCTTAAGAAGCCGCCTTTATGGCCTTTGATTTTACGGCGCATTTCATTAGATAAAATTTTACTGAATTGGATGCTGAGCTCCGGCACAAGTTTTAATATGGCGTGAAAATCATTTTTGGCGATTTGCAGGATGACCGAGTCGTTCAGCGCTTCATAATTATTGGAATGCGTCTCGCCGGTAAATACCGAAAGGATGCCGAAATGGGACCCGCGGTGGATAAATTCCACGTTTTCTTTATCGTCATGGGCGTTGAGGGTAAAAGCTTGGATACGTCCGGATACAACACAGTAAAAAAAATCAGCGGGGTCGCCTTCCTTGCGAATAAAAGACCCTTTAGAATATTCGCGAAAGACACATTTGCGGGCGATTCTTTGTTGATCAAACCAGTTGAGCTTGGCAAAAACGGGAATTTGTCGGACGATTTGCAGTTGATTGAGCAAATTCGATAATAAATTCATGGTTAAATCCATTTTGTGAGCCAAGCTAAGGTTTCAATATGCTTGGTTTTCGGAAAAAAATCAAAGGGCATAACGCGTTGAATTTGCCAACCACCCGAAACCAACCCGTTTAAATCCCGAATCAAGGCTTCGGGCTGGCAGGACAAATAAAGTAAATGTTGAAATCCAGTCGCGTTTTTAAACATGGCTAAGGCGGAGGAACTCAGACCGGCTCGCGGCGGATCAATTATTGCGACGGCGGAGTTATTTTTGTCCGAGAAATTGAGAATGTCCAAATGCTCTTCCATTTTTCCGGATTTGATTTCAAAATTTGTTAAGCCGTTATAATGCGCATTGTGATGGCAAAGTTTTATCGAAGCCGGATTCTCTTCAACCAAAACCACCTGGCGCGCCAAATCCGCCAAGCCGATTCCAAACAATCCTACTCCGCCGTATAAATCAAAGAGCCGAGGTTTGTTTTGGTTATCGTTGGGTGTTTTCTGCCGATTGTCGACAGTCGGTTGTTTCTCACCCGTTTTTTGCCCCCAGATTGGCAATGTTTCTATTGTAGCGAAAAGTTTGGGCAAAATCGACAAATTTGCCTGAAAGAATGTTTCTAGGCTGTAAAAAATTTTTCGGGAACGGATGGTGGCGGAAAAATAATTTTCCGGAGATTGGCGCAAGGATCGTTTGCCGATGCCGCCCCAAAAGACCTTTCCTTCCTCTCCGGTCCGCACGACAAGATTAGCGACTCGGTAGCGTGCCGGCAATGTCGCGCGGACTTGCCGGGTGAGCTCGGGAATAAAATCAGAAATTTCCCGCCGGGCGATGTAACACGCGCTGATCGGGAGAATGCCGCGGTGGTTTTGCGGGGTAAAGCCCACCAGGATTTCGTTGGTTTTAGTGCGCAGGAGTTTTAGGTCTATCCGGTTGCGGTAATTATATTCCTCTGCGGATGCGACAATAGGTTCCGGAATCCCGGCGAAACCGGCAGCCTTAAAGATTTTTTGTAAATAAGCTTGTTTCCAATTTAGCTCTTCGGAATAGGAGATGTTTTGAAATGAACAGCCTAAACAAGTTTTAAAAACCGGGCAAAGCGGCAGGACACAGAGTGCGTCAGTGTCATAATTTTCAATATCAGGTTTCATGAGAGAATCACAACAGTTTGAAGGAGCGAAATAGGGCATTGACAGACTTGATGTACAGATCGTAATCCGCCAGTGTAGCTACATAGGTGATCTGGTAAGCTTTCCCGTTTTTTAACGCCCAAACGTGCGTGATTTTTAAATCATAGATGGGGTCCCGGGCGATATAGGTGAATTTAGCGGCAGGAAAACCCGCTAAGGTAAATGGCTCTTGATCGATGATTTCAATTTTTGCTTTAAATACGGCTTGTAATTGTTTAACTGCCCGGTCTGAATAGACTTCTAAGGACAGGCGCGGGTCAACCCCTTGAATCACCACGTTGACATTTTCCGAGAAAGCATCCAGCGCATTTTTTCGCGGTGAATTAAATATCACCGCAGTGTTGTCTTTATTTTCGGTAACTGCCCAATCAGACGGATATTTTAGGGCAAACCCATAAGAAGGATTAGCGTAGGATTGATACGTTTTAGCTTCTCTTAACCATAAATAGCCGATGATTCCTAAAATTACAGCGCATAATCCGCTTATGAGATAAAGCTGCAAGGCGCTATATTTGTGTTGTATATCTCTCAGCGGGTTGGGGGTTGAAGTATCGGGTGGCATGGTTTGCTTTCATGGTTATTCGGATGCTGACCAGAGAACTGCCTCTCCCATCCGGCGGACATTTTGCGGCAAACGCAGTTGTTGGGCCGCGTCTTTATCTAAAAGAAAAAATAATTCATTATTATTTTGGGGAAGAACCTGAGCGGCGGGCGCGTCTAGGGCTCCGGTTAATAAAGCGCGGCTGATGACCGCTTTAGGTTTTCCCTGAATTAAAAAAATAATGCAAGCGGCATTATTAATCACCGGGAGAGTTAAGCTGATCCGGATTTGGGGAGCAAAAGCGGCCTGGCATACTGTGACGCTGCGGGAGCGCTCCTCCCAATTTTTATCGTTTGGAAACAGCGATGCCGTATGGCCGTCTTCGCCAACTCCTAAAAGCATGAAATCAAAACGCGGCCACTCCCCCGCCGGACAACCGAAAAAAGTTTCCAAATGGCCGGCATATTGCGCCGCGGTTTCTTCCGCGGCGGCAGGCGAAGCGTCAAACGTCGCGGAACCGTTTGGCGCGATAATGGGATGAATATGATCATCCGGTAAAAGATGATCGTCAAACAAATTGTTCTTGAGCAGCCGAAAATTGCTGGCAGGATCCAGAGCCGGCACAAAACGTTCGTCAGTTAAAAAAATATGGGTTTTTGACCACAGATCGTGCCGGTCTAAATTAGCCAAGCGGCAATAAAATTCCATAGGGGTTTTGCCGCCGGAAAGCGCGGCGGTGAATATTCCTCTTTCGCGGATGGCCGCTTCCGCTAAAGCCGTCCATTGCGTTAAGAGATGATTGGTAAGGCTGTAAGGATCTTCAAAAATAAGAACCTGACGAGAGGCCATATTTTATTTCACTTTTCGAGCGATGACTCGTTTCACCGCGGCGATGATGTCCGGGCTTTTCAGATGATAATGCCGCAGGAGTTCCTCCGGCGATCCTGACTGGCCGAATTGGTCGTCGACCGCGATTATTTCCATAGGGACAGGACATTTTTGCGCCGCGACTTCAGCGACCGCGCTGCCTAAGCCGCCGGCCCTCTGATGTTCTTCCGCGGTGACAATGGCGCCGGTTTCCGAGACGCATTTTTCAATCATCGCGGCATCGATCGGTTTGATCGTGTGCATATTGACGACCCGGATATCGATGCCTTCCTGAATCAGATCATCGGCGGCGTTTAAGGCTTCAGAAACCAAACCGCCGCAGGCAATCACGGTCGCGTCTTTTCCGCCGCGCAAAATGTTTGCTTTGCCCAAAATAAACGGGTCGGATTCTTTGGTGATGATCGGAAACGGCGCGCGGCTGGTGCGCATATAAATCGGCCCGGGAGTCTCAGCCATTAGGCGGGTGGCTTTGCGCGCTTCAATTACATCCGCGGGGCAAAGCACTTTCATATTCGGTAAAACGCGCAGAATGGCGAGGTCTTCCAAACATTGCGCGGTAGCGCCGTCTTCGCCTACTGTCACGCCATAATGAGAGCAAACGATTTTAACATTGCATTCGTTGTAGCAGACATCGAGCCGCAGCATATCATAAGCGCGGTTGGTCAAAAATACGGCAAACGAAGCGATAAAAGGTATATAGCCGGCCATACTCAAACCGGCGGCGGTGCCGACCAAATCCTGCTCGGCGATGCCGACGGTAAAAAAACGGTTGGGATAAGCGTCACGGAAAAATTCCGCGCGGGTCGCGTCTTCGAGATCCGCGGATAAAACCAGGATTTTATTGTTGGATTTTCCGAGCTCGACGATTTCCGAGCCGAATCCGTCACGTGTTGCCGCGATATGAGCCATAAGTCTGGGTTTCCCTTTTAGTTTAATTCCGCTAATGCGGTTTTTAATTGTTCTTCATTTGGCGCTTTACCATGCCATTTCGCTTCGCCTTCCATAAAAGAAACGCCTTTGCCTTTTATGGTATGAGCGATGATCGCCAAGGGTTTGTTTTTGGTTTTGCCTAATTTTTGGAAAGCCTCCAGCAAGCTGGGGAAATTGTGTCCGATCGCTTCCACCGTGTGCCAGCCAAAACTCCGCCATTTATCGGCGAGCGGTTCCAGATTTTTGATCTCATTGGTCGGCCCGTTTTCCTGCACTTTATTATAATCAATAATGGCGCAAACATTGTCTAATTCGCGGTGGCTGGCAGTCATCGCGGCTTCCCAAACCGAACCCTCCTGGATCTCGCCGTCACCCAACAGGCAATACGTTTTGTAGCGTTTATTCTGCATTTTTGCGGCTATTGCCAGGCCATTCGCGACGGATAGACCGTGTCCTAATGATCCGGTGCTGAATTCCACACCCGGCACCTTTCTATAAACATGGCCTTGCAGCAGGCCGCCGAATTTCCGGTATAATTTGTATTCGTCTTTTGAAAAATATTTTTGGTTAGCTAAAGTCACGTATACAGCCGGGGAAATGTGCCCTTTTGAAACAATCAACCGATCGCGGTCTTCCCAGAGAGGGTTAGCCGGATCATGGTTCATCTGACAGGAATACAAAGTCAATAAGATTTCGACCGCGGACAAAGACCCGCCAGGATGTCCGCACTTGGCGGCGTTGGTTAATTCTAAAATTTCCCGGCGGTACAATTTTGCCTGACTCTTGAGAAATTCGATGTCGGTTGTTTTAGACACGTTAAACTCGCTTTGGTTATTTGTTGATAAAAGTCTTATTCGAAAAATAAATGTTTAAGATTCATGACGTCGCGGTAGGGAACAACTCCCAACATTTTTCCGAACGCATCCGTGATCGGCAGAGCGCGGAAACCATAGCGGGCGAACATCTCTGAGGCAGATTTTAAGGTGCTGTCCGTGTTCAAGCTGATAACTTTGCTCGTCATGAAATTTTGTAAAAGTTCGCTCTCTTGCGCGCGCAGCAATTCTTTTAAGTGGATGACGCCTAATAACATATCCGCGGGATCAAGGATATAAAGATAAATAATACAATCCTTATCTTTAGCGGATTGCAGATATTCTTGCCGGACTTGCCCGGCCGTCACATCCGGGGAAAAGCGTAAAAAATCCGAAACCGCGAAATGGATGGCCCGTTCTTCTTGCATTTCCAGAATGCCCCGGATTTTCGCGGCGTTTTTATTATCAAGTAATTTTAAAATGGCGTCGACTTCCCACCAGGGCAAGATTGACAGAATATCCGCGGCTTGTCCCGGAGTCATCTCATTGATCAAGAGCGCGGCCTTGTCTTTTTTGAGCGATCCGATCAAGTCGCGTTGATACCGCGGATCCAATTCTTCCAGGGTGTCGGACGCGTGTTCGGTTTCCAACTCGGAAAATAAGGCCACCCGCTGCTCCGGGTCAAGTTCTTCCAAAATATCCGCCAAATCCATGGGCTGCATTTCCGAAAGCCGCTCCTTGAGGATTTTTAATTTCAGGTCGCCTTTAAAACTGCTGATATTTTCCGGCAAACGTTGGACATAATTCCAGGATACGGTTTGACTGCGGATTTTTTCTGCTAGTTTATAAATAAAATTCGCCAGCCATTTTAAACCGACGCGGCGCAGCAACCCATAACGGCTGAGGTCCACGTCGATGACGAATAGTTTTTTATTGCTCAAGAACATTTTAACGTCATAAACAACTTCCACTTCCCTTCCATCCACGTCCAAGACTTTTTTATCCAAGATGTGGTCGCGCAGCAGCACGCTGCCTTCCGCGGGTTCGCCGATGTAAGGCTCAAAGGAAGCGATGTCGATTTCAACATCTTTTATCCCGAACAATTTCACTTTATCCCAGGGGATCAGCAAGGACGGTTCCCCAAACGGCCGCGAGACCAGAATATGCGTTATTTCGGCAATTTTATCTTTGTCGATAATCTGAAAATCGTCTAACTTGCCGATTTTATTGCCGGAATTGATGACCGGGATATCGGTGATTTCGCTTAAGAAAAAGGTTTGATCCACCGGAGTCGGCCGGGCTGTGGTGTTCATCAGTTTATTTTCCTAACAAGGTGTAGAATTTAAAAAATAAAATTCCGACAAGCAAAATGAGATAAAGCCGTAAAGTGATCAAAGCAAACCGGACAAACGGCGTCATTTTGATTTGGGGTTTAGCGTATTTGTGATTGATTTCCTGCACGGATTCTATCGCGTCTTTAAAAACATTACGTATAAAAAAACCAGCCATAGAGCAAAGTCCCTTTATTTAAATATCTCCGGAAATAAAGCCGTCAAGCCGTACAGCGTTGAAACGATAATAATGAACACCACGATGCCGACATTGATAATGTTTTGTAAAAGGGTGTTTTTATACTTTCCCATCAACTCATCATTATTGAGCAAAAGAATCAAAAATACAAGCGCCGCCGGTAAAAGCGTGACTGCGATGACCTGAACGAACAGCGTGATCAGCACCAAAGGCGCGCCGGGGATGAGCACCACAGTTCCGGCGGTCAACAAAGCAAAGAAATAAAAAGCGTAAAACCAGGGTGCCTCGCGGACATTGGCGTTAAGGGAATGCGCCCAGCCAAAAACTTCTCCGAAGGCCCAAGAACTGGCTAAAGAAATACAAACCGCGCCGAGCAAGCCGGCGTTGAACAGGCCGATCGCTAAAAGCGTGCCGAGGAATTTATTAACGCTCATCAGCTGAATCGCGGCTTGTGCCGCGCTGTCAATCGGCACGCCGTATAAAACTGTGCCTGTGACCACAATACAAAAAGCGGCGACCATAATCGTGAAAAACGAACCGATTGCCGTGTCGACCTTGCCCCAAACAATATCTTTTTCTTTGACGTTTTTATCGACCACTGCGCTTTGTTGAAAAAAGACCATCCAGGGAGCAATCGTGGTCCCGATGTTTGCCATGAGCAAAAAGAAAATTTGATTCGTAAACCCGCCCGGCGGCAAATGCGGCACAAAACTATTGTATAAAACATCCGGCACGGATGGGTTCACCATAAACGCAGCGGGAATATAAATCAGGTTTAAAGCGCAGAAACCCATGACAATTTTTTCCCAAGTCCAGTATTTCCCCTGCAAAACCATAAAGCCCATCAGGGCGGACACCGCGAGCACCGTGATGACCGGCGGGACATGGAAAATGCTCAAGGCCGCGGTCATGCCGATGAATTCCGTGACCAAGGTCAGCCAATCCGTGAGGATGAGGTCGAGCAAGGAAAACCAGCCCCAAAACGGGCCGAACCCCTGAAAAATCGCTTCCGCGTGGCCGCGTTTGGTGACCGCGCCGAGTCGCACGGTCATCTCCTGGACAAAATAAGCGATGAACCCCAGAACAACCAGAAACCACAAAAAATGATATTTATATTGAGCGCCGGTCACGGCGTAAGTGGTGATCCCGCCCGCGTCATTGTCGGCGATCATCACAATGATCCCCGGCCCGGCGAGGAGTAAATAAAGTTTCAGACCTTTAAAAAATTTACGGTATTCGTAAAAACTTTTGGCGAAAATATTCATAAAGCGAAGGAAATCAAAACAGATTGGCTTTCGATTTTAACCACGAGAGGATAACAGAAAAAATCCGGCGTGTAAACCAAAAATCAGGAAAAATAGCCACAAAATGCGGGCTATACTACAAAGCAGCCTGACTTGAATCGAAAAAACTACCAACCTAAAATCAGGAAATAAAAGAAATAAAAAATGATCCAAAAAGCTGAAAATATCGCTCCTTTTTTTGTCGGCCATTGTTGAACACATTTGTTCCCGGAAAAGTCGATGATCTGGGCGATAAAAATGCCCACTAAAAAACGAGTAGCTCGCGCTAAAATGGAAAAGAAGAGAAATAGAGTTATATTGCCGGAGAGTCTTCCCCACTCCGCAGCGTAAATTTTATATGGGATGCCCCGAAACATCCCGTTAAACACACTGATGAGACCGGATTCGCGCAAATGTCCCGCGACTTGGTTGACCATGTTCGCAGAAATCCCGGGTGTCCTGTCCAGACGCAAGGTTAGTTGCGGCATAGGGGTTTGCTTCCCGACAAAATACATCAGTAAACCGCCGGAGAGAGCTCCGAGAACCGCCCACATCACAGCTCGATATGCCATTTTGCGGTTGGGTAAAAAGAATGCCAATCCGGTAAGCCAGACGTCCGGCACGATGAAAAAAAACGTCCCTTCGGCCAGCCCCCATAAATAAGGAATGAAAACAGTTGCGATCATGATCGATTTTCCTTAAGCCGAATTACGGCTTCGCGCAATTGTTTTACAGCCGTATCTTTCGGGCCTTCCAGGGCAATCGGTTGTCCGATATGAACTTCGCAAAAAAAAGGCAATAAAATTAACTCTCCTTTTGGCAGGGCGCGGTACATATTGTTTAAATACACCGGGATGATAGGAATATTGCCGTGTTCTTTGATGAGGTGGACGACGCCGGCATGAAAGGGCCCGATCGTGCCGTCTTTTGACCGCGTGCCTTCCGGAAAGATAATCAAAACATTTTTTTGCTTCAAGGCATCTTTCAGTTTATCTATGGGATTGCATTCCCGGTTAATATGGGCTCGTTCAATGGACAAGATATTAAAAAAGGTGTGCGCGAGCCAGGAAACGAAAGGATTTTTTTCAAAATAGTCAGCCGCTGCCACAGGACGCACTTTTCCTAATCGGTGTATGGGAAATAAACTTAATAACGCGGCAGTATCCAGATGGCTGGAATGATTAGCGATCAAAATATAAGGTGTTGAAAGGGGTAAATTCTCCCGCCCATAGATCCGTAGACCGATAAAAATATATAACACCGGCCGCAAGATAAAAATGAAAAATAATACGCGCAGAATGTTCCGCATATCAATAATAAAAATACCGGACAAGATGAAAAAATATCGGGGCTGTATAACACAAAGAGTCGGCGCGATCTAAAGCGCCTCCGTGTCCGGGGATAAAATTGCTGAAATCTTTGATCCCGACGTCGCGTTTGATCGCGGACATGACAACATCGCCGAAAAATCCCAATACTCCGATGATGAAGCCGAAAAATAAAGTTTCCTCGACGTTAAAAGGCGTTAAAAATCTTAAAAAAAGAGAACAAAGAGTTGTTGTGATTACACCGCCCCAAAAACCTTCAGACGTTTTCTTCGGGCTGACGCCTGGTATGATTTTACGGCGCCCGACGGCTTTTCCCCAAAGATATTGAAAGACATCATTCATCTCGGTCGCAATGACTAAAAAAAGCAGCAATGTGGCGCCGTTGACCCTGCCAGAGTTGATAGCCGGCATTTTTGATAAAAATGCCAAGTGGCTTAAGCCGAACACAAAAGCCATCAACCCCCATTGAATAGCAGATGTCGAAGATAAAAATCCTTTGGGTTCTTCCGTTAAAACAAGGCGTATCGGGATAAACAAAAACATATAAACAGGAATAAAAATAATGAACATCCCGTACCAACCGATCGAAACAAAATAATATTGAGCCGGAATGCAGAGAAATGCCCAAAATAAAGCCCGGTGATCAGCGCGCCGGGTATCAAGAATCGTAACAAATTCTTTAAAAACCATAAAACTCAAGAGGGCAAAAAATATGATCGTTATAGAACGGTTGACGACTACTGCGGCAAAGAAAAAAAATGCCATGATCCACCATGCGCGAACGCGGTCTTTCAATTCCGTGATATTGAAGGAAATGATGTGGCGAGATAAAAATTCTATGAGCGCGGAAGACAAGAGCAAAACACAAAAAATCATCAAACCGGCCAGTGACAGGGAAGACAGAATAGGATCCGTAATGCCCCTCATAGATTCGCCTCCTTCCAAATCGCAGTTAAACGGTTAAGGCATGTTACAAGTGTTAGAGCAGCTGCGATGGCAAAGAATATTTTCCAATAATGAATCGTTGCCGGGTAGAAAAAAACTATAACGATTAGCAATCCGGTAAAAAAAGCCCGATCGCTTTTGCCCATGGGACCTTCGTAATGACGGTGCGCTTTCAATGCAGGCCCAAGCAGACCGCAAAATTCCGTAAAAATCCCTCCTAAAATAAAAAATAATATCGGGAATTCAGCCGATGGACATAGAATAAGAAATGGAATAAAAAGAGCAGCATCGGAAACAAGATCGCCGATCTCGTTTAAAATCAGTCCGAGCCGAGATTGCAATTTAAATTCCCTGGCCATCATACCATCGAGAGCATTTAATGCCATCCGGATAAAAAGCCAAACAGGGAATATGAGAATTTTAACATTATCCATAGAAACCAAGGTCATCAGAAAACCTACGCAAATAGACCCCCCAACGGCCGATAAAGTCAAACCATTGGGGGTAATTTTCAGATCATGTAAAAAAAACATGACCGGACGCATGAGATTTTGAAACGCTGGTTTTAGGTTATAAATACTCGGCACCGTCACTCCCTTCACTGACAGATTCAAAAGATTAAGAACATGCCCGAAAAACTTCCCGCGGCCCTAATTTTGTGTCTTTCGGCACGATCGCGCCGGCCGGGACAATCGCGTTGTCGCCGATTTCCACGCCGGGCATGATGACCGAATTGAGACCGATCAAGGCGTTTGCGCCGATTTTTACTTTTTTGAGTTTAAGGCCTTTGCGCTCAAAGATGTGACAGATGACCGTTGCGTTGCCGCCGATGACGGCGTTGTCACCGATTTCCAATAAGGAAAGATCCGCCACGTTTTTGGAATTGATTTGCACGTTGTACCCCAGCTTCGCGCCCATCATGCGGTAGAACAAGCTGGCAAACGGGGTCAATAACATGAAGTCCATAAAAAAGGCTTTTACGGCTTGCACTAAGGCATTGAGAAAAAACCATTTCAGCATTTCGCTGTCTTTAAAACCATAGTACCCTTCTTTCAGCCGCAGTTGTAAGACAATGTTGAGCAGCCCGACGAGCAACAGCAGTATGATCCCAAACAGAAAAAATCCGCCGGCCATGCCCAAGCCGAGCATCAGGGCCCGGGCCAGAATGTCCCAACCCGCAGTCCAGCGGAGCAGGTTTAAAAACAGCATTAAGCTTGGCACAAGCGACAGGCCAACGACCATAGTGCCTAAAAAATATAGGCAGAGAACAATAATGCTTTGGATAATGGCAATGATCATCTGATTCCCTCCTAACCCTATATGTGTAAACTTGATGCTTACTACGGCTTTTTGTAGGGGCGCCCCTCGTGGGCGCCCGTCGTCCTGGCGCGGCCGCACAACGGGCGCCCACGAGGGGCGCCCCTACATCATTTAACAGGACATTGCAATTTTCACATAGCAACAAGTATTTTATATCAGCTGTATGAGCCGCTCGTAATCGTATCAAAAATTGATTTTCAACCAGTCCAGGCAAATTTTTAAAAAAACGTCCGGTTGATCGTCGAACAATTTTTCCGCGTGGCCGCCTTTTTCGATAATCTCAATTTGTTTGGGCTGCTTGGCTTTCTCGAATAATTCCCGGCTGTGGTGAACGTGGATCAGCCAGTCGTCACTGCCGTGAATAAACAATACCGGGCGCGGCGCGATTTTGTCGACAATGTTGATCGGCGAGGTTTTGGGGCTGAACGGGTTTCCGGGACGCACGCCCTTTCCCCGGCCCTTATGTCCCAGATTTAATTTTAAATCCTCCCACATCCCCGGTTCCCAAAAATGATAGTCGATTTTCCAGAAATCCGACGGGGAACTGACCGCGATTACGGTTTTGATATCCGGGTTTTGCGCGGCGGTGATCAGGCTGATGGCTGCCCCGAGGGAAAAACCAATCACGCCCACAGCTTCATATTTGAAAGTTTTAACATATTCCAGAACAGCTTGTAAATCCGCGGTCTCGGCGGATGTCCAGCAAAAAAAGCCGGAACTTTTGCCATGACCGCGAAAATCAAACAAAACCACATCATATTCAGGGCTGAATTCTTTGGCCATTTCCTTAAACAGATGCACGTCTTTGTTATTAAAAAATCCGTGGGCCAAAATCAAAACTTTCTTGTGCTCATTTTGATAATGGAGCGCGGCGATCCGTTGGTGATCCGAAGTTTTTAAAAATAATTTATGCATTTGTTGCCTTTTGTCCGGTGTTGTCGGGGCGCCTATTGTGGGCGCCCGTTGTTCGGCCGCGCCAGATTGACGGGCGCCCCTACGACTAGGATTATAAATACGCTAATGTTTAACCAGCATAATGTCCGGTATTTGTTAAACATTGGTCAATTCTATGGCCAAGGTTTTCACTTTTTTAAGATCAACCTTTCCCGTTCCCAGCATCGGGATCGCGTCTACCCGGACAAAACTGTCGGATTTCGGGATCCATAAATTCGGCAAACCTTTTTGGGATAATTTTTCCGACAGGCCGGCGATATCCAAGTCAACAGCATGCAAGACAATCAGCCGCTCCCCTTTTTTTTCATCCGGCACAGACGTTACCGCAATCACCGGATCAACCGCGCCGATCGCCTCCAGAATATTTTCTTCCACCTTGATATGCGGCACCATTTCGCCGCCGATTTTGCTGAACCGGCTCAACCGGTCCGTAATTTTGATAAACCCGTCCTCGTCAATGGCCGCGATATCGCCGGTCACATACCACCCGTCTTTAATCACTTCCGCGGTCTTAGCCGGATTGTTGAGATAACCCTTCATCACATTCGCGCCTTTGACCAAAAGCAGACCCGGTTCATCCGGCCCTTTTGCTTCCCCAGTGTCAGGATCAACCACCTTGACAGCCACGCCGGGGATCGGATGCCCGACCTTGCCGAATTTATGTCCAACCTGACGCTCCATAGCCGCGTCATTCACATAATCCGGAAATCCGACCGTCACAATCGGCGACAATTCCGTAGCGCCATAACCTTCAAACGGAGTGACGCCGAATTTTTCGTGAAACGCGGTCGCGAGCGGCTCTTTTAATTTTTCCGCGCCGACAACCGCGAGCCGTAAATGGCCGAATTGTTCCGGCGTGCATTTTTTGATATACGCGGACATAAAAGTCGGCGTGCCCATCAAAATCGTTCCCTTATACTTCGCGGCCAGTTTGCCGATCGTCCCCGCATCTAACGGGTTTGTATGATAAACAACGCCGACTGCGGTTCCGACCGGGAAGCACATCGTTGCCGTGAATCCAAACGAATGAAAAAACGGCAAAGCCGCGATCACGACATCGTTTTTCTGAATATTAAAGATCTGATAAAAACTTTCGATATTGGAAAAAATATTGGCATGAGTGAGCTGTACGCCTTTGGGCTCCCCGGTAGATCCGCTCGAAAAAATAATAGTCGCGGTTTCATGTACATCGGTCTGATCCCCCCGGACATATAAAACGCGCAACAGCCATTTCGGCAAAACCAAACCGGAGACAAAATACAGCCTGGTCAAAACCGGATTGATTTCTTTTTTGATATCTTCGGCAAAAATCATCTGGGGCAGAGCCGCGATCCCGGTTTTTTCCAAAAACGCCCGCGAAGTCACAATGCGCCGCATATCGCATTGTTTAACGCAAGACGCGAAAGCGTCGGCGGACAATGTGAAATTTAGATTCACCGGAACTTTGCCGGCAAAGGCAATGGCCAGATTAGCGATCACCGCGAAACAAGACGAAGGCAACAAGACCCCCACTTTTTCCTTTTCGTAGGGGCGCCCCTCGCCTGCCCCGGCCGCTTTGTTTTGCGAAGCAAAACAGCCGGTGTGGGCGCCCGTTGTTCGGCCGCGCCAGATTGACGGGCGCCCACAAGCTTGTCTGCCGAAGGCAGGGGACGCCCCTACAGAATCGCTTGCAAAAATTATTTTGGACAACGCCACAGCCGCGGCAAATGTCTTGCCATAAGTGATCTTTCCGCCCAAAGAATCAGCCATGGAAAATTTGAAAAAATGACGTTTTACCTCATCAATAAACGCCAGATGCAATTTTTTGCGCCACGCGCCGCGCAGGATATTGGCCTCTGCCCCCAATTCCTGAACAGCCTGGCGGACCTGAGGCGCTTTGACGTCCGGCGCCAAAGGTTTGCCGAATACGATCGAAACCGGATACAAAGTCAACCGCGGCATTTTCCAAATATATTTGCCGTTGGCATAACTGTAAATACTGCCCCAAACATTATCCAGGTACAACGGAATGATCGGCGCGTTCAAGCCTTTCATAATATGCTCAAACCCGCGGTTAAACGGCAGCATATTGCCGGTGCGCGTCAAATGACCTTCCGGAAAAATACAGACGAGTTCGCCGTTCTGAATCGCTTCCCGCGCGGTGGTCAAGGCGCGGACAACCGCTTTCGGCCCGCCCTCCCGGTCGATCGGAATGACTTTCATAATGCGGCAGAGCGTGTTGATAACCGGCAATTCATACATATCCTGCGCCATGATAAACCGGACCGGACGTTTTAAAGCGGCCAGCACCAATGCTCCGTCGATAAATGAGATGTGATTCGCGGTGAGAAGCGCGCCGCCCTGATTCGGCACATTGTGACTGCCGACCACGCGCAGCCTATACACCGTGTGCGCGGTTAGCCACGTTAAAAGCCGGACGAGCGCGCTGGGCAGGGTCATCAGGATATAAATCGTTGTGAAGAAAGTCAGGCCGGAGACCATTAAAAAAATTTTATCCGCCCGTATGCCCAACTGACCGCTCACAATCCAGAGAAACGCGCCCGCGGCGAGCGAGCCGATCGACGTGACAATATTCAAAACGGACAAATATTGGCCGCGGTTTTCTTCCGGGCTCCAGCGTTGGAAAAAAGCGTTTAACGGAACCGTATAAAAGCCGGCGCAAATTCCCAGAATGAACAGAATAAGCAAGGCAGAGAAGAAATTTCCGCCGCATCCCAATAAAAAAGCCATGACTGTGATCCCGGCCGCGCCTAACGGCACCAATCCCAATTCCACCTTGCCTTCGGACGCCATAGCCGCGAGCACGCTTCCCCCGGCGATGCCTAAGGATACCGCGACGAGAAGAAAACTGATTTGATCCTGGGCCAAGTGAATGATATGCGAGCCGTAGATCAAAATATTCATTTGAAACACCGCGCCGATAAAGGAAAAATACGCCAAGGCCAACATGGTGAGAAAAAGTCCGTTGTCTTTGCGGATTCCTTTCCAGGCGGACAATGCGCCGGCCCAGAAATTTTGCGGTTGCGCCGGGATTGACTTAAGGGTGGGCTGAATCAAAAAACTCGCGGCAAATCCCAAGAGCACTAAAAAAGCCATTAACAGCCCGACGACTGACAAATGTTGTTGAAAAATTTTGTATAAAATACCGCCCGCAGCTGTCCCCAAAATGATCCCGGTGAATGTCCAGAGCTGAAGATAACCGTTGCCCTTGGACAAATCCTCCTCGCTCAACATCTCCGGCAAAATGCCGTATTTGGCCGGCGAGAAAAGCGCGCTTTCAATCATGAACAACAATAAAGTCCCGCACAACAGCCAGAGGTTCCCTATATAAAGAGCGCCGGCCGCACCCAGCGCCAGCCCCACCTTGACCGCGCTCATGACAATGATGATGGATCGCTTAGAAAAACGGTCCGCCAAAAAACCGGCATAAGGAGAAAAAACAACAAACGGCAGGATAAACAAAAAACCGACAACACTCACAAACCGGCTGGCCGCTTCGGCCGAAGTCAAAATCTGAATCGCATAAAGCGAAACCACCACCTTCAACAAATTATCACTAAACGCGCCAACAAACTGGGCAGTCAGCAAGGCCTTGAAAGAAATTGATCGACAATTTTCGCGCATATCGTCCCTCAATTGTATAAGAAAAATATTCCTGAAAACGCCCCTCGCCCACCACGTATGCCATTTTTTGTGGGGCGCCCATCGTGGGCGCCCGTTACGAGGCCGCGCCAGAACGACGGGCGCCCCTATCCGATAATTATAACTTTATCATATTCAAGTTAGTCGAGAATAATCAATTTTTATTTAGTGATACAAAGACACATAATAAGTATTGTTAGAAACATATCCGCTATAAGCAATATTTTTAAAAGACAAAAACATCTGCCCCCAACCGACCAACAAACACCCGGCCACGAAACCTATCAACAGTAAATTTTTAATTATTTTTTTCATGCCCGCCTCCTTAATTAGTTGATACATCAACTATATAATCAAAAAAAATTAATTTCCCAAACCGACCAGCCATTTTTTAAAAATCCCAGCCAGATTCTTTTGATCGTCGGAAGACAATTTATTCATCAAGGTTCTCATTTCCTTGACATATCCCGGCCAAACCGAGTCTAAAATTTGCGACCCCTTTTTTGAGATCCGCACCACCTTCACCCGCCGGTCTTCCAAGCGTCCGGCGCGCTCAATCAATTTCTCCCGCTCCAGCTTATCCAGAACCCGCGTCATGTTCGAAGCCGTAACCAACAACCGCTGACCAATCTCCCGCTGGCTCAACCCCTCCGCGCCGCCCTGATGTTTAATCACCATGAGCACATTCATCTTGGCCGGCGTCAAATCAAACCGATCCAAATATTTGGAAATCCGGTCAAACAACAAAGTATAAACAAGGACGAACTGATAAAACGCCTCCTCATCATATCGCCCTTTCCCGGTTTCCACCCCAAAAGCATCCAAATTATTCATCGCCCTTCTCCTCTTTCTAAAACAAGATTACCATGAAATAGTTGACCTATCAACTATATTTCTAAAAAAATTTTCAGGTTAAAAAATTTTGTTTACCTTCTCTAAAAGATCATAAAGCGTTTCCGGAGCAATGTCCGCGTCATTTGGCCAAGCGATTGTCCCGCCTTCAATCCGCGCCGCTGAAAAAATTTTTTTATTTTTAAGCGGCGCAAAAATACCCGGTCGGTTTAAATAGGAAGAGAAATCAATATCGCCTTCTTTGCCGTCATCAAACACAATATGGTAAATATAATCACCGATATATCGAATTTGTGTGACTTCGTTGAGTTTCCACATAATGATCCCTACTCTAAAGGGGTAATCTTTTTAACGTCTTTTTCAGCTCGAGCTAACTCCCAATCGTCCAAGAGTTCGGCTTGATGCAAATCAATCCAATCACGTACGAGTTTCAGAGCTGTTTTGGAACCTAAATCACCTATAATAATATTACCACGAAAATCAATTTTTGCCTTCTTTTCACCAAATGCGGCGTGCAGATGCGGTGGGTTGTGATCGTCATAATACATCCGTATGACGATTCCAAAAAAGCGGCTGATTTCCGGCATGAATTTCTCCTTGCTTTTCCGTGGAGAAATAAAAGTGGGCCATGCAGGACTCGAACCTGCCACCCTTTGATTAAGAGTCAAATGCTCTACCAGATGAGCTAATGGCCCAACGTGTCTTAAAATCTGTATTGTCAATTGTTTGCGTAAACGCGATTGTCATAACGTTCTCGCAAATCCGGCAAATGTGCTAAAAATGTGCTATTTTTTTCCGCGACTTCGCCGGTGTTTGTTTCAGAATCGACATTATACATAACATCTTCTTTTTTTCCAGGTATTTTTCTGCCGATTTTTTGGATCGCGTTTTTCAGCACATCCGCGCTCAAATGCGCGTAGCGTTGCGTCATAACCGGTGAAGTATGCCCGAGCAATTTCTGGACGACATAAAGGTCAACGCCATCCCGCACCAATTGGGAAGCAAACGTGTGCCGCAGGCCATGAAAGTGAAAATCCTTCAGCTTCGCTTTCACGACGGCGCGTTGATACGCGTTTTTCATACTCCCCTGAGGTTTGTTCGTTTTCGGATTAAAGAAAATATAATCCGTGGCCTTTTGCCGCGGCATTTTCATGAGTTCCTGCTTCACGAATTCATTTAACGGAATCCAGCGCGACTTTTTGCTTTTCGTTAAGGATTCGTGAATAAAGATCATGTCGTGCTCTAAATCCACATAATTACTTTCAGGAGCGCGCCGCCACTTCAAATTCGCGATCTCACTCCAACGCATACCGGTCCGCAAAGCGATCAGAACCACGAGTCGAGTGAGGCCGTTGCATTACGACAAAAGCCGATTTTGCTCTTCTTCATTCAACCATCGACAGCGTTCATTGTTCTCGGCTAATCTTTTGATTACCCGGATCTGATTGTTGCTGACAATCCCCCACTCAATCGCGCGGTTAAACATACATTTGATTGCCGCTAAAGAGCGATTGACGGATGAAGGGCTGACCTTATCCAGCCGCGCGGCCATGTATTCCCGGATATCCAACGCTGATATCTGATGTAAATATCGATTTTGAAAATGACGCGCGAGATTTTTGATCAGACACGTTTGCGTGGATACGCTTTTATTCTCTACGCGGACGTAGGCGTCCAAATATTTTTCACTAAAATCTTCAAACGCCATGTTACAACGGATGGCACTGTGACCACTTCCATTGAAGGCGGCCGGTGATAAAAATTACGCTGGTTCCGATGACACACACTTTATTCTTCAAGTTGTTTATTTCCAAGCGCAATTTTATAAAATCCCGGGGTCCTGCAGAATCGCAGGTCATCAAAAAGCGCGGGCCGCCTTTTGATGGCACCCCGGGATTTAGAATCTTAAAACAGAATCAGATCCCAATAATTATTGTAATAAAATGAAAGATTTAGTCGATGTAAGGATTCCCTCATCAATTGACTAGTTTTCACTTATATTTATTACCCGGGAAATCCATTGAATGCGATAAAGCTCATGAATATCCGAATGAATTTCGCGTCTTCGACGATAAATTGCAGTTAAGACGTCGAGCGCATAAGAAAAATAGTTGCGCGGGAGTTTAAGCAATTTTATAGGCAGAGAGTGTTTCCGCGTCGATTTTTATGATTAGACAGGAACAGATGCTTAGGGGATTATGTTTTGGGGTATATTTTACAGTGCGTGGGGGAAGGTCCCGGGATTTGGAAAAATGTTGGATAAATCCGCCAGTAACCGCGATTTGTTTTAGTGAAGGTTCAGTGCTTTGCAGAATTGCGGTAGGGCCGCGTTCATCAGTGAATTGAATGATGACATCGTCTGGAAGGGCGAGGGCGATCAATGTGTCGTTTTCTTGTTCGTCGCGGCCGAGGATGAGTTTGGTGTGTTCATCGAGGCGGAAATGACGGCCGTGTTGTAAAATCGCAGTTGCTTGGGGGCTGACTCCGCCGTGTTGAAATAAATCGGATAAGCGCTTGGCGAAGTTTTTATCGGTCAATAAACAACCGCCCGCGGGTTGCGAAAAGTTCGTGATGCCTTTTTCCGTGGCAAGGCGTAATTGGTCTTTGCGGGAACGTCCCGATAGGGATAAAAGTTTGGCGCGGTCAATCAGCCCTTCGGTTTCCGGTATGGTCGGCGGCAAAAGCTGTCCGCTTAACGGGCGGACAAGCCGTCCGAATAAACCCGAAGCTTTTTCGATGCGATCCAGACTTTGCCGGTTTTGCGACATGGGACGTTGGCCCAAGACTTCGCCGGTAAACACAAAATGACTGCCGGTTCGCCGCATGATCTCCCCGGCTCGTTGCAGCATATGGATTTTACAGTCAATACAAGGGTTGATCGCAGTTCCATAACCATGATGCGGGTCTTTGACCATTTCGAGATATTGTTCATCCAAAGGTATGAGATCAACCGGCAAGCCGAGGTGAGCGGCAAGATCCTGGATCCGGGGTTGGTTAATAGACAGCCACGGCAAAATGAAGTATACTAAACGGGCTGCAATTCCCATGTCCTTGATAACGCGGGCGGCTAAAATGCTGTCCAACCCGCCGGATAGCAGGCCGATGGCTTTTACGGAAGATGGTTTTGGATTGTTTTGCATAGATGGAAATCTTAAAGGATTTACGGCATAGCCGCAAGTGTTATATTTTGAGTCTCTTCTCTTATTGCGGTTGATTATTTTGTATCCGGACCAACCGGAAAGCTGCTTTCTTTTGCTGTGTTCAACAAATAATCCCTGGAGGTAGATGACGGGAATGCTTTGGCTTATCCTTGAAATAAAACTTGAAAATTTCGACGGGGATATGTTATGATGACCGAGTTTTAGAGTTTATGCCTATTAGCAAGGAGAGTTATTTATTATGGCTTCTAAAAAATTACAATCTACATCACCCGCGAAGCTGTTAAGCGGCGGGCAAGCCCTGATCAAATGTCTGGAAAATCACGGTGTGGAATATATTTTCGGATATGTCGGCGGCGCTGCGATTCCGATTTTTGACGCTTTGGTGGATTCTAAGATAAAACTCATTTTGGTGCGTCACGAACAAAGCGCCGCGCATATGGCGGACGGATTTGCCCGGGCGACTGGCAAACCGGGCGTGGTTTTGGTGACCAGTGGTCCGGGCGCTACCAACACGGTGACGGGTATATTTACAGCGCAGATGGATTCGGTGCCAATGATCATTTTAACCGGCCAGA
Source organism: Candidatus Omnitrophota bacterium (assembly GCA_015233495.1). GTDB lineage: Bacteria > Omnitrophota > Gorgyraeia > Zapsychrales > Zapsychraceae > JADFXQ01. The sequence continues at coordinate 31,958 of JADFXQ010000005.1, forward strand.
CCGTGAAAGCCGGTTTGGGAAAAGACGCGTTTCAGGAAGCCGACATTTTTGGCGTTACCCTTCCTATTGTAAAGCATAGTTATCTGGTGAAAAATTCTAATGATATCCCTCGGGTCGTAAAAGAGGCGTTTTATATTACGAACAGCGGCCGGCCTGGGCCGGTTTTAATCGATTTACCCAAGGACACGACCGCCGGCCTTTGTACCGCGGATTTGGACCCGAAAATTGAGATCCCGGGGTATGTTGTTCCTGCTAAAGGCAGCAAAAGCGATATTACGGAAATGGTCAAGATGTTTGCCGGATGCAAAAAACCCCTTATTCTGGTCGGACACGGCGCTATGATTGCTCAGGCGTCAGACGCGGTGCGGAAATTGGCTTTCAAAATGAAAGCGCCAGTCATCTCTACCCTGCTTGGCAAAGGTGTTTTTCCGGAAACGCATCCCTTATGTTACGGGATGGTGGGCATGCACGGCACGGCTTACGCGAATAAAGCTTTGGTAAATTGCGACATGATCCTTTCGATTGGCTGCCGGTTTGACGACCGGATCAATGGCAATAATGATGAGTTTTGCATTGGCGCGAAAAAATTTCATATTGATATTGATAACGCGGAAATCGGCAAGATTGTAAAACCGGATGCATATGTGGTTGGCGATGCTCGATTGGTGGTCGAGGAATTAATAAAACAGGTTACGCCTTTGGATACCGCGGAATGGCTGCGGGAATTGGAATTTTACCGCCAGGAATTTGCTTTGAAGTATTCCACGGAAGAAGGTTTGCCCGCGCAATTTGTGATTGACGAATTGTATCAATTGACCAAGGGTGAGGCGATTGTGGTCACTGACGTTGGTCAGCATCAGATGTGGGCCGCGCAATTTTATAAGTCAGATTATCCGGATAAATGGCTTTCCTCCGGAGGCGCCGGAACCATGGGATTCGGTTTGCCCGCTGCCTTGGGCGCGCAATTCGCCAAACCGAAAGAAACCGTTGTGGCGATTGTTGGCGACGGCGGATTTCAAATGACTTCCTCTGAATTGGCAACCGCGTTTATCAATAAACTGCCGGTAAAAGTCATTATCATTGACAATAAATATCTCGGTATGGTTCGTCAGTGGCAGGATATGTTTTATGAAAAACGTTATTCCGGGGTGGATTTGGTGGGCAACCCGGATTTTGTCAAATTGGCAGAAGCGTATCACGTGAAAGGGATTAACATCTCCACCGTGCAGGAAACCCGGGCCAAACTCAAAGAAGCTTTGAATCACAAAGGGCCGGTTGTCGTGCAATGTGAAGTCATTAAAGAATTGAATGTGTTTCCGATGATTCCGGCGGGAAAATCGGCGCATCACATGATGGTGGAACCGCCAAAGGTCAAAATGGACCGGCCGACGGGAAGCACGTGAGAGAGTTGAAAGATGATAGGTGAAAGTTGAAGATAAAAGATATAAAGGAAAAGTGAGCTGTGATTATGAATGATAAAAAAATGAATATTCACACAATCAGTATGTTGGTTGCCAATAAACCGGGGGTTTTAGTGCGGGTGGCTTTGGTTTTTGCCCGGCGGGGATATAATATCGATTCGTTGGTGGTTTCCCCTTCTTTCGACGAGCGGTATTCACGCATGACGATCACCGCGCAAGGGGATCCCGCGATTTTGGAACAGATCATCAAGCAGACTGCCAAATTGGTGGATGTAATTCATTCCGGGGAACACACGGAAGCTGAGGCTCTGCACCGCGAATTGGCGTTGGTGAAAATTAAAAATGTCACGGCCAATCATTCGATTGTGACAAAATTTATTAAGAAATTCAACTCCGCGGTGATTGATCAAGACGAAAAAGCGCTGATTGTTCAGCTGGTTGGAACTACCGCAGAGTTGGACGAAATGGAAGTCTTTTTGAAAAAATACGGCATGATGGAAATTGTGCGTTCCGGCAAGCTAGTCATGGTTAAAGGCACGCAGGAGACATAGCGGGAAGAATTCCTGCCGGCAATGATTTATTCGCGGAATGGCGGCAGGATATGGGCTTTGATTTCTGTGCCGTCTGGAGTTTGATTGACGAGCGTGATTTGACAGCGCAAGGGGTCCTCTCCCTCCGCTTCCTTTCCGAGGTATTTTGCGATTAACACTTGCAAAGAATCCCACAACAAATAGGTTCCTAAATAAATGTCCGGGTCGGACAGATCAATGGTTTTCGCGAATGCGCCAAAAGTCGCAGCGCGCAATTCTTCTAAATCTTTTCCTTGAGAGAATCGAGTCAGAATGTTATTGTGGCTGCTGTTTAATCCACAGGATGAGCAGCGTAAGTCGAAGGCAATGAAATTTCCAGCCGGATCTAAGGATAAAACAGCGTTGCTCTGAGGTTCAATATTGTCCATAAGCTTTAGTTTAAAAAATATTCCATTGGTGTTTGCAGAGATAGCTGAGGATTTCCCAGTTCCAGCCGATACTGAATAAAATCGTGAAAACCAGGAGCATTTGTCCGGTTGCCGCCAGCGCTTGGTTCATTGCCGCGGGTTCCTCAGTCTTCTCGAAAATCGCCGGAATTATGCCAATGGATAGCAGCACGGGCAAAGCCGCGATAATAAGCGGTTGGTGGTCGTCGATTAAAAGCACGATTAACAATGGCAGAAGACAAGCTATAAAAATAGCGGCTAAGTAATGCTTTTGCGAAAAAGCTTTCCCGAAAATCACCGTGCTGGTTTTCTTTTTCGCTAAAGCGTCAGTGCGAACGTCGCGGATATTATTGATAATTAAAATGCCATTGGCGAGCAGTCCCGGGCTGACTCCGGCTAATAAAACCGCGCAGTTCATTTCATGCGATTGGACGTAATAGGTTCCCGCCACTGCCACCGGACCGAAGAAAAGAAAAACAAGAAAATCTCCCAGCCCAAAATAGCCTAGCGGTTTTGGTCCGGCAGTGTAAAAAAATCCCGAGCCAATGGCCAGCGCGCCTAAAGCCGCGATGCCCCAGCCGTTTTTTAAGCTCAGATGTATGACGCCAAGCGCGCCAATCAAAAAAAACAGCGCGAAAAACAATTTAGTTGCCCAAGCCGGAAAATCTTTTAAAGGTTCGGGTCGGAGAAAACCAGAACGCTCATGCCTGTCAGCTCCGTTTTTAAAATCGAAAAAATCATTGGCCACGTTCGTTCCCGCTTGCAAACAAACCGCAGTCACTAAGCACCAAGCAGCCGCGCTGAAATTGTGAACCCCATCCCCAAAAGCGATGGCGGTTCCCAAAAGGACCGGACACGCTGACGCGAGCAGAGTTTCGGGCCGCGTGGCGAGGAATAAATGAAGAGCGCGAGAAACAAATTTCATTGGGGATAACTATTTTTTTATACGGAGTCGTTTAAATAGACGATATCAATGGCCCCTTTTTGCACTAATTGATTTTTGGCGTCTTGCATCGTCTGCATACCGTGGTTTTTGCCGGTTTGAATAATACTGGAAATTTGTTTCCAATCAGCCTCCCGGATAATTTTTTGCGCCGCGTTATTGGGGACCAGGACTTCGATTGCCGGCACTAGGCCGTCGCCGACGCAGCGCGGGATGAGTTCTTGGGTCAAGAGACATTTTAAGACTAATGATAAGCGGATGAGCGCGTGTTTTTGCGCGTCCGGCGGGAAAAAAGAAGCGATACGGTCCAGCGCTTGGGTGGTGCTCGCGGCATGGATGGTTGTTAGGACCAAAGCGCCGGATTCCGCGGCCGTTAATACCAATTCCAAAGTTTCTTTATCGAGTGTTTCCCCGATCACCAAGACATCGGGATTCTGCCGCAGGGCGTTGCGCACGGCGGAAGAAAAAGACGGCGTGTCTTTGCCGACTTCGCGTTGTTTGATGATGCCGCAGTTGTTTTTATGGATATATTCAATCGGGTCTTCGATAGAAAGGATGATCCCTTTTTTAAAATTATTAAGAAAATTGACCATGGAAGATAAGGTGGTTGTTTTACCCGAACCGGTCCTCCCTGCCACCACAATCAAACCTTTGGGTGTCGTCTCCATGATTTTTTCCACGACTTGCGGCAGACCGATATCGCTGGGTTTTCCGATATTGTAATTGATGACTCGAAAAACCCCTTCGATTTTACCTTGTTGAAAATGAATATTGGCGCGGAGCCGTTTGTTTTTATAAAAAAAAGCGAAGTTAACGTCTTTTTCGCGCATCAATTTTTCATAACGGTCATCGTCAAGAATATTGAGCATCAAATTTTTGATGGTATATTCATCTAAAACCGGACCGATTTGTTTCAGTTCGCCGGTTTTTTTCACAATCAGCGGAGAATCGGCGATGAAGTGCATATCCATAACATTGTTGAGATCAATTTTATCTAAAAAGGAAAAAAGGTGGATGCTGGCGAGAAATGCATTTAAACGCGCCCGGTCGTTTTCGTTGATGCTTTTTATCTCGGTTCCGGCGACATATTTCATTGCGCCATTTTTAACGATTTGTAAACGCACCACCCGAGTCAGGAAAGAAACTTGTTCTAGGTTTGAAACGGAGCAAGTGACGCGCAGAAGAGAATTTAAGGGAAACTCTTCATTAGTATAAAATCCCAGTCCATTTATTGATATGTCCAAAGCGCTGGTCGCGGTGGGTGTGCCGAAATTATTTTCTCCGAGCATTTTTTCATATTGGACGGTGTTACGGAAGCGCACGCGGGGATTTTGACGTTTATTATTGTCCGTAATCATAATGAGAGTCCTTAGTCTGTTTTTACAAGACTTATAATGCTTAATAATACCAAAAAAAGCAAGAATTTACTTAAATTTTACAAAAATTTACCCAAAATGGATTTGTTAGCGGTGCGAGCGTGCAGGGATCCGGTTGGTCAGCGTTTATTGCCGCGATAAATTGTTATAAACCCGAATTGGCAAGTTTGAAACGAGACTTCGAGAAAACCCACCTGTTTTAGCATATCAGCAAAGGCCATGCCAGATGGAAAATTCAGAATGGATTTTCGCAAATAATGATAAGCTTGCGGGTCGCGGGATAGGAATCCGCCGACAATGGGAATAAAAAAGCGTAAAATAAAACCGAGGATTTTTTGCTTGATCCCGGATGGAGGAAAAGAAAATTCCATAATCAATATTTGCCCGCCGGGTTTGAGGACGCGGCGCAATTCCCTCAGAACCGCCGCTGGATCCGGAACATTGCGGATTCCGAAGCATAAAGTCGCCGCGTCAAAAACTTGATTATTAAAAGGGAGAACGTTTGCGTCACCCTGGAGGAACGCGACTCTGCCAGGTCGATGCTGTTGGTCAATTTTGGTTTTTCCCAGCGACAACATGGGATAAGACCGGTCTAAAGCGATGATTTTTTGAACTTTGGATTTTTGGCGTAAGAGCATTAAAGGGACTTCCCCGGTGCCCGTGGCTAAGTCGAGAACAATCAGCCCCGGCGCGTTTGGGAGCAAATCCGTGAGTTTTTTACGCCACCCGCGGCTTAGGCCAAGAGAAATAATTTGATTGATAAAATCATAGCGCGGCGCGATGCGGTCGAATAGCCGGTAGGATTTGGATTTGTCAATCAGCATATTTAAAGCGTCCCTTGATCCGCGAAACTATAATATTTGTTATTTCCGATGATGATATGATCCAGGATTTTGATTCGCATAAGGTCCCCCGCTTCCTTGAGCTCATGGGTGAATTTATGGTCTTCTTCACTCGGGAGTACTTCCCCGGATGGGTGATTATGGCCGCAAATCAGACCCGCGGCGCCGAGGTCGATCCCTTGCCGGATGATTTCTCGGATAAACGGGACAGCGCGGTTAATAGTTCCGATGCTGGAATCGTGAATATCCAAAATCCGCTGCCTTCCGTCCAAATATATTGTTTTAAAAATTTCAATTTTCGCGTCTCTCAACAGCGGCATGAAGATATTGGCTGCGTCTAAGGATGAAGTTAGGGCTTTCCCTTCTGCCCGTGTTTCATTATCGCGAAAACGCCGGCCGATTTCAAGCGCGGCTTTGATTTGTGCGCGTTTGGCTTGGCCCAGCCCGCGAAAGCATTGCCATTGCAGGGTAGACGCTTTGCTCAAATTGCGGAATGTTTTGAATTCTTGAATCAGGGCTTTGGCCAAATCCAAAGCGCTTTGTCCCCGTGTGCCGGTGCGCAACAAAATAGCCAACAGTTCCGCGTCTGTGACATTTGCTTCACCGTTGATTTTTAATATTTTTTCGCGCGGACGGTCTTGGATTGGCCAGGTCTTGATAGATTGAGATAGCACAGACATAAATCTTCCTTATAATTAAAATTTGCGGGAAATATATGATCGGGAGAATGATTAGGGTTGCCGGGGATTATCCGATTTCGTGCAAATATTGTTCAACATTTAAAGCGGCCATGCAGCCGGAACCGGCGGCTGTTATGGCCTGACGATATTTTTTATCCTGCACATCGCCGCAGGCGAACACGCCGGGGAGGTTGGTTTGCGTCGTACCGGGGAGGGTCATGATATAACCGGTTTCATCGGTTTTTAACTGGCCGTTGAGAAATGCGGTATTCGGCGCATGTCCGATCGCGAAAAATAAACCGCTGGCGTCGACAATTCGGGTTGCTTGAGTTTGATTGTTAAGGATAACCGCGCCGGAAAACATTTTTTCGCCGAGGGCTTCCGTTACATTGGAATTCCAGAGAATTTCGATTTTGGGATTAGCCAGCGCGCGTTGTCGCATCACCTGAGACGCGCGCAAGACATCGCGCCGCACCACCAGATAAACTTTGGCAGCGAACTTGGTCAGATAGGTTGCCTCCTCTACGGCTGAATCCCCGCCGCCGATCACGATCAACGGTTTATTGCGAAAGCACGGCAGCGCGCCATCACAAACCGCGCATGCGGAAATCCCGCGCTGCCACAAGCGGTCGCCGTTTTGGATTTCTATTTTTTTTGCGGTTGCTCCGGTAGCGATGATGACGGTCTTGGATTCATACATTTGTGACCCGGCAAAAATTTTAAAGGGATGGGCGCTGAAGTCAACTTTGTCTACGGTCAGGGTTTCGATTCTGCAGCCGCATTTAACGGATTGTTCCCGCATCGTTTGCATCAATTCCGGGCCGGAAATGCCTTCCGGAAATCCCGGGAAATTTTCAATTTCTGTTGTAGTGGTCAATTGTCCGCCCGCCGCGACTCCACCGGCAAACATGCCTTCCAGCATTAAAGGATTCAAATTCGCGCGGCTTGTGTAAATTGCTGCCGTGTGCCCGGCTGGACCGGAACCAATAATAATGACATTTTCCATATCAAAATTTTCCTTATTGAAATAAATATCCGGCCGGGTGACCCCGGAGGCGGGGACCCCGTACATCCGCAGCCCGCCGGCGAGGATGTACAAGGCGCCGCAGGGGGCGGGACCCGGACGGATATTTATGTGATATAGATTTTAGAGCCTAAATTATTTTACAGGAAGATCTGACTTTTGGTTATTTTTTTATTGCCGCTTTCCTTTTCGATTAAACCGTTCAAATCATGTTCCCCGGCCAGAGCAAATCCTGCGTCGCGGATCATGGTTAGAGTTTTTAAGCGTGCCTCCCCTTTCGTGTTCAAATATCCGTCCAGAAACAAAGAATTCGCCGGATATAAAGCCAGGACTTCCATATCGCGTAAATGGATTTCCCGTCCCGCGGCAATGCGGATTTCCGCTTTCGGATTCAAGAACCGGAATAAACATAAAACGCGCAGACAATATTCCGGAGTCAACGCGCCCGGATTCTTTAGCTTAAGCCCGGGGATCGGAATAAAAAAATTCACCGGAATAGACTCTGCCTTGATCTCGCGTAACGCCAAAGCCATATCAATAATATCCTCAGCCGTTTCCCCCATGCCAATGATCACGCCGGAGCAAACCGGCAGTCCGACCGCGTGGGCGTTCTTCAAAGTTTGCAAACGGTCTTCATAAGTGTGTGATGTGCAAATGCGGCGGTAAAGATTCCGCGATGTGTTGATGTTGTGGTTTAACCGGTCCAGCCCGGCTTGTTTTAAAGTTCGGGCCTGTTCCCGCGTGATGACGCCGGGAGACACGCAAACTTCCAGAGGATATAAGGATTTGATTTTGCGGATCAAACCGGTCAGATGTCGGATCCGTTCCTCGGAAGGTTTTTTTCCGGCAAACACCATACAGTAACGAAACGCCCCGTTCGCGTGTGCCGCCTTGGCTTCCGCGAGAATTTCCGCGTCGGATTTCATCGGATAAGTCTCGATCTTTGCCTTCGAGCTTTGTGACTGCGCGCAATAATGGCAATCCTCCGGACAATGCCCGTTTTGAACATTATTCAAAATATGCACGGTAACCCGGTTCCCAAAATATGTCCGCCGCACAGTGTAAGCCGCATCCAACAATTTCAGCAACTCAATATTTCGACCGGTCAAAATTCGGATGCAATGACGTCTATTCTGCGGAAGACCGGCTTTAGCAGATTTTGTTAATTTGACGTAAAAAATATCAGTATTAAACATGATTGACCAATCTTAAGGATGCGGGACGATTGCAAAGATTCTTATCATCGTTTTCTCCGGGCCCAAAAAGAAAAAGATCCGATAAGCGCCCGGCGTGTTGTTTTCCGCGTAAGCTTCCCAAATTTTTTCACCGTGAGGCCCGGCTATCGAGGTAAACGGATGAATGTTTAGTCCGGGATGGCGGGGATTTAAAGATAAATGATGCAAGGCTTTGCTTACAGCTTTAAAATGATTTTGCAAATCGGGGGAATGTTTCAGGCCCTTGGATTGAGTTTCCGCTGCCGGCATGAATTTTAGGAAAAAGTTCATAATTTTTTGATGAACGCGTCAAGGTTTTTGACAACCTTGCCTTTTCCGGCCGCGGATTCCCGGAGCCCTTGCTGGAGTTTTGAAAAAACTTGCGGATTGTCATATACCCAGGCTTCGCGGGCCGGCACGGAAATCTCCGGACGCAAAAGAATGTCCCCGTCTTTATTTTGATAAACCTGAAAGGATTTGATTGGCCGAGCGGTCTTTTCAAACCATACCGCTCCCAAAGTGATGCGCTTTTTCGAGTCCAACGACCGGCTTTCGAGCGCGACAAATTGATCGTTAATATGAAGTGTGCCGGAAGCGTGTTGTGCCATAGAGACCTCTCTCATTTTAAATTGGGCGGCTATCCTCTGATGCCTGATTTAATGATACCAAACGTGGGATGATTGTCAAGTGGGAATTCCCACAAATTTTTATCTTCGCAACCCGATGAGCGGCAAAGCGGCGGGAAATGAAATGATCCGTAAAATGGTTCCATCCAATCCGCGATAATTCCCAGAACGCAATTGCGCGCCAATCGCCGGATCGAATTTAAAATTAATGGCTTGGCCTGTTGACTCGACGTCCAGGCCCATCTTGTTTCCGTCGAGTTTAATGCCGCCCGGAGTAGTTTTTACGGGCGAAGAATTTTGATTTGTGTCAATGCCGATGGCGTAAGTGATGCCATTAAAAGTCACGGAAAAATATTGTATGTCAGGGTTACCCAGACGCGCCATATTGTCTGTTTGAGTTATATTGGTTTCAATGCCTGTGGGCGTTATAACCATCACGGCATCAGGGCTGATTCCTTCTTTGAGACCATTATTATCTACAATGTTGGTCGCTTGTAACTGGCCATACAGCCAACCAGCAGTCAAAGGGATCGGTTTATTCGGTCTTTTGTGGGTGATAATGTCAACCATGTCGCTGATTTGTTTTAGCTTAGCTATGGAAATAATTTCTTGCTGATCACTGCCGGCTTTGAAGGTGTGGACAAGCGCTTTGGCTTCAGACATTGTCGGCATTTCATCAACTTTTTTAGTGTAACGAAAATGGAAACGCCCTTCCGCTAAAATTTCCCCAAGAACCCGCGCTTGGGCTTGCGGGGACAAGGAGCTTTTAAGTTGAGAGACCTTGCTTTCCCACCAAGTCCCCTGCAAACTGTTTAATGTATAAGTTTTATCCTCCGGCAGAGCATCCGAAACAATCCGAATTTCAATTTGACTGTTGTTTTGCGTGTAGAGAATATCGACATCCGGCCACATAGCATCATCAAGAGCTTTGATACCAACGCCTCTTACCCGGGCAATCTGTGGTTCATATTCTTTCGTATCGAGTTCGCACTCTTGAAGCAAATCCGAATAAAGTCTGAGTGGTTTCTTCCGTGATCGGGTCGGTGTCTTCTTTGATATAATTGAACACGCCCTGTTGGAAGGTCTGCACATACTTTTGATAAATCTTATCTTTTTCCTTCGGGTCAGCCGTGGCAACGCCGCCGGTTTTGCCTTTATTGCTGTAGACTTGATTGATCAGCGCGTTTTTTAGAGACTTTTTGTACCAGGCGGCCAGAATCATGGCGTGGAACATTTGGCGTAATTGCGCGAAGTTTTTGCCTTGGTTCACTTCCTTTTCGATTTCGGGAATGATTATTTCCTTAACAGCCGCAGCCGCCATGCTTTGAGCGGAGCGAAATGGCGGCGGAGCGCCGGACCCAGTCAGTTCGGCCTGCGCTGCGAGCGCGTGGGCTGATTCATCCCGATGACGGGCGTACCTCGTGTGCGCCCGCCGAGATATGCCAGAACTCTTTTCCAATGCCGTATAATCTTCTTCCATCATAACTTTCAACCGCCAACCTGTCACAAATGCTGAATTATGAATTTGCATAACTTTTGCGCGGTCGGCGACGATCCAGACTTTATTAAAAGTGTCTATCGGGATATCAACGTTCCCGTATTGTTTTTGCACTTTGGCGTACACCTTGTCCCAAAATTTTTTCCCCAGTTCGTTTTCCGGATACATCAAGGAGGCAGTCAATTGTTTGAGGATATAATCCTGGGCAAGCATATCCCGGCCCATCTCCGTTTGACCCAGATCCGTCGGGATCATGCGGTCTTTTTCATAGGGAGATAAATTGACCCAAAGGTCGTCTTCCTTGATTGTCAGGGTGGCTAAAAAATATTTGATGAGTTTTTGCGATTCGGCTTTGAACGCGGGGCTGTTGATTTTGTATCCGGACATTCCCGAATCAATGATAAAATCAAACAAGAGCGGGTTTTCGGGGTGAACGATCAGCCCTTTCATCATGACCGGCACAAAGGCGGATGTCGAAGTGATCAGCTCACCCGGAGCAGGTAAAAATGAGGTTTGGGCCAGAACGTTTTGGACCGGTCCTTCGCTATAGACGCAAAGCATGACCAGAACCATTGCAACACATTGATAGAATACGTTTTTTTTAAATCGCAGCATAAAAACCCCAGTAAACAAATAATTATTTTTACTCTTTTCAATAATTTTATAAAGTAAAGATAACATATAACTCCGGCTTTGGCAAACTGGGCAACTGGGGGCCGGTAATTTTGACAGGATTCAAATTGTTCAAATTGTTGCCGATTTATTCCTTGCAATCAGACGAGAACTGGATATGATAAAAGAAATGTGCTTTTAATCAAAATAGGAGATTTCATGCCGCAAGGCCATACTTTTCATATCCCTGTTATGGGGACTGGTTTTACGATTGACACGCCGGTAAAGGTGGCGAAATACGGGATTCACTCCGTCATTTCGTTGGTGGATGACACGCTGATTGAGCAGATGCGCCAATATTATTGCGGAGTGATCGGCGAGGCTTATACTCCGATTACCAAGCATGATGAAGATTACCGGGCGCGGCGGATCACGGCTTATCTCAATTTGCTGGACCGTATCGTAAAAATGGAGTTTGCGAAAGTCCGGTCTGCGGCGTTTGAACCGAACAGCGAGATCACCAAATATTTTGAAATGCTTCCCTCCCGGTCGCGGCTGAAGCAGGAATATAAAAAAATGTTGTCCGTGACTGACCCGGCGGCGAAACGAAAAATGCAGGAAAATCTGCGCGGTCAGATGAAATGCGGACGCATTGACGTCAACATCATGACCAAATTAGACCGAATAAATTTTACTCCGGATAAAAAAGAACTGCCTCCCGAATTTACCGACGCTTTAGCCGCGTTTCGGGGCTATGCGCAGAGTACGCTGGAATCCGCGATTGTGTTTTCCGCGGGATTTAACCGCCACCTCTATTCCTATATCGAGAAATTTGAAGATTTTTACGCTAACGCCAGCGGGTTTATAAAAAAGAAGATCATTTTAAAAGTCAGTGATTTTCGTTCGTCCATTACCCAGGGAAAATTTTTAGCGAAAAAAGGGTTGTGGGTTTCGGAATACCGCGTCGAATCGGGTCTTAATTGCGGCGGGCATGCCTTTTCTTCCGCCGGGGTGCTCATGGGTCCGATCTTGGAAGAGTTTAAGAATAAACGCAAAGAATTGGTCGCCTCCTTGCATGAACTCTACAACAAAGCGTTGGCGCTCAGTAACCGCAAAACTTTTGACCAGCCGCATCCTTTGACGTTTACGGCCCAGGGCGGGGTTGGAACCACCCGGGAACATGAAATGTTGTTGAATACTTATGACGTCGACAGTGTTGGCTGGGGCACGCCGTTTTTGCTTGTTCCGGAAGCGGTCAATGTGGATGAAGAGACTTTGCGGCGTTTGGCTGCGGCTGGCGAGGAAGATTTATTCTTGAGCGGCAGTTCGCCTTTAGGCATCCCGTTTAATAATCTGCGCAACGCTACGTCGGAAGAAGAAAAACGGCGCCGCATCGCGGCCGGGTGTCCGGGGTCGTCTTGCGTAAAAGGTCATTTGGCGATCAACACAGAATTCGCCGGTATGCCCATTTGCACGGCTTCGCGGGAATATCAACGGCAAAAAACGAATAACATTGACGCGACTGTCCCGGATGAATCGAAACGCAAAATATTAAAAGATTTGGTCATGGAAAAAGCCTGCATCTGCCATGAATTGGGCAATGGCGTATTGTTAAAATTAGGGATTGTTAAAGATCCGTCCAAAGCGCCGGTCGCGGTTTGCCCGGGTCCGAATTTGGCGTATTTTTCCAAGATCGTGACATTGGCGGAAATGATTGATCATATTTACGGACGGATCAATCTGTTGAATGAAAAAATCCGGCCGCATATGTACATGAAAGAATTGCAGATGAACCTCGACGCGTTTTTTGCGGAAGTAAAACTGAATTGTGTGTTGTCCGACGCGAACCGGGTAAAATATTTGCAGGAATTCCGCGACAATCTTCAGCAAGGCATTGCCTATTATCAGCATTTTTTTGCCCAATTGGCCCACGATGCCGAATCCGTGCGCGACCAAGCGCTGGAAGAATTGCGCAATTTTGAAGCGCGGTTGGACGCGTTTATCGCGGAACACGCGGAGCTATTTCCGCCGGTGGCTTCGGTGGCGAATTGCGCTGTATAGAATTTCTCTCTTTACCCATCCCCAAGGGAGCGTTCCTCCTCATACTTATCGCTTTCCGCGCGTCCCTTTGACCTCTTGCGAAATTTTCATGGCACAGAAATTCGGGCCGCACATCGAGCAATAATGGGATTGTTTTTCTTTTTGATTGGGCAGGGTCTGGTCGTGGTAAGCGCGGGCGGTTTGCGGGTCAAGGCCGAGTTTAAATTGGTCGTCCCAGCGGAATTCGGCGCGGGCTTTAGACATGGCTTTGTCCCATTGTTGGGCTATGGGATGGCCTTTGGCGATGTCAGCGGCGTGCGCCGCGATTTTATAGGCGAGGATGCCTTGTTTGACATCGTTTTTATCCGGAAGGCCAAGATGTTCTTTGGGAGTGACGTAGCAAAGCATGGCTGTACCATACCAGCCGATCATGGCCGCGCCGATCGCGGAGGTGATATGGTCATAGCCGGGCGCGATATCCGTCGTTAACGGGCCTAAAGTATAAAACGGCGCGCCGTGACAGCCCTTGAGCTGGCGGTCCATGTTTTCTTTGATCTTGTTCATGGGAACGTGACCAGGTCCCTCGATTATGGTTTGGACGTCATGCTGCCAGGCGATTTTTGTCAGTATTCCTAAGGTGGCGAGTTCCGCGAATTGGGCCGCGTCATTGGAATCCGCGATGGAGCCGGGTCTTAACCCGTCACCCAAGGAAAAGGCCACGTCATACCGCTTAAAGATTTCACATAATTCTTCAAAATGGGTATAAAGAAAATTTTCTTTTTGATGGATCCGGCACCATTTAGCCAAGATCGATCCGCCGCGGGACACAATTCCGGTTTGCCGTTTCAAAGCGAGCGGGATATGTTTGCGCAATAACCCGGCGTGGATCGTCATATAATCAACGCCCTGCTCCGCTTGTTCAATGATCGTGTCCCGGAAAATATCCCAAGTCAAAGCTTCGACCCGGCCAGAAATTTTTTCCAATGCCTGATAAATCGGCACTGTGCCGATCGGCACCGGCGAATTGCGGATGATCCATTCGCGCGTGTCATGGATGTTGGGGCCGGTCGATAAATCCATGACCGTATCTCCTCCCCACCGAATGGCCCAGGTCATTTTTTCCACTTCTTCCCAAATTCCCGACGATAAAGAGGAATTGCCGATATTTGCGTTTATCTTGACTAAAAAATTGCGGCCAATTATCATGGGCTCGGCTTCGGGATGATGGATATTGCCGGGAATAATCGCGCGGCCGGCCGCGACTTCTTGACGGACAAATTCCGGTCGGCATCCCTCCCGGATTGCTACGAATTCCATTTCCGCGGTGAGGATTCCTTGCCGGGCGTAAGCCATCTGTGTCCGGGATGGACTAGACATAGCGCGACGCTGTTTTATCCAGGGCAAGCGCAACAAAGGCAGACCCGCGTCGATATCGGTTTTTATTTTGGGATCCGTGTAAGGTCCGGACGTGTCATAAAGAAAAACCGGTTGGTTGGGACGAATTTTACCGTGGGCATTCGGGGTGGCACAAAGCGTGACTTTGCGAAACGGCACCCGGATTTTGGGAAACAATACTCCGTGTTGATAATATTTTTCCGAACCGGGAAAAGGGCAAAAACTGAGATTGCGCTTAAAATCAGCGGATAGTTGCGTCATAATTTTAAAGTGTCGGCTGTAAGATGATAGTTGAAAATCGTCCGTACTTGTGCCATTATATCGTCGTCGTTAGGAGTGTCAAGGAGAGATAAGAGATGATTTTTTCGCGCTATCCGACTCTCCCGCTGCCTTTAAGGAGTTCAAAGGAATATATTTAAATGGAGAATACAATGAAAAATTTCGTTGTTCCCGCAGAAGTATTTTTTGAACAAATCCCGATCGGGCCGATGGCGAATTTCGCTTATTTGATCGGCGACCGGCACTCCGGTGAAGTCGCTCTGGTGGACCCGGGATGGGAAATTCCCCGTTTGCTCGATATGATTAAACAGAAAAAATGTTTCTTGACGGCGGTTTTATTAACCCACGGGCATTATGACCATATAGACGGCTTAGCTGAGTTATTGGATGATCAGGATGTTCCGGTTTATATTTCGCGGGCAGACGCGGATTTTTTTAAGGTGCAAGCTGGGCATTTGGTCAAGACGGTAGATGGCGATAACATCAAAATCGGCGGGATTGAGTTGGAATGCATCGCTGCGCCGGGACATACGCCGGGATGTCAATTGTACCGTTATAAAAATATTTTATTGACCGGCGATGTTCTTTTTTTCGACGCGTGCGGACGCTGCGACTTGCCCGGCAGTGATCCGGCGGCTATGGAAACAACTCTGCGCAAAATCAAACAGTTTCCGGATGACACCCTGATCTTTTCGGGTCATGGTTATGGTCGCAAGTCCTGGGATACGTTGGCCAATCAGAAAAAGACAAATCCATTTTTGTGATCCGAGTTAAGGTTTTAGTTTGTCTTGCGCCAGCGACAAATAGCGGGAAGTTTCCGTCTGCTCGGGGTTTAAAGCATGGGATTGTTTAAGCAGAGCTGCGGCTCGGGGAAAATCGTTTTGAAAATAATAAGCGATCCCGGCTAAACGATAGGTATCCGCGTATCGCGGATTTTGCTTTAAGGATTGTTCTAAAATGGCAATACCGCGTTGAGTCTCTCCGGTTTCCAAATAAATGACGCCCAATTCATTGAGGCTATCGACATTCAGCGGATTAATTTGTGCGGCTAAAGTGAGCGCGGCTATGGCTTGGCTGATTTTTCCTTGTTGATGATAAATATTTCCCAAGCGTTTTTCCCACAAACTCCTTTCATATTTCGTTTCGGCCGCGGCGATTAAGCGCTGCACGGCGTTCGCGTCGGTCTGAAATCGCAGGGCGATTTGTTGTTTCGAAGCGGTCCCTTCTTGATTTTCCAACGCGGAAACGTGCCGCAGAAGAGTTTCTTCGTTTTGCCAAAAATAGCCGCGTACCGCAACGCTTAAACAAAAGGATAAAAGCATGCCGTAAATAAAAACCCGGCGTGCCAGCGAGCTGTTTAGCTGCTGGATGGTCGCGGCGAGCAGGAGCGCGAATCCCAGAGAGGGCAAATATAAAAAATGTTCCGATAGGACCGGGCCGATATGTTCCGCGATTTTACGCGCCGCGATAAAGGAAAATCCGCCGCTGGCTAACCAAAGGAGCGCGAAACCTTGCTGACCCCGCAGAAGAAAATTTTTTTGAAAAAGAAAACCCCAAATGATCAGGGCGCTGATCAACCCGGCTAACCCGAGGGGCGATAAATCGAGATGCGGGTAAATCATCCGGGGCAGCGCATTCCAAAAATAGAAACATCCCGGCGCGATATTGCTTAAAAGAGAATTAGTTTGGCCGATCATCGGAAAAATCAAACTGCGGGTGAGGCACAATAAAATAGGAAATATGCTGAATAACAGAGATAAGGCGCAGGCTTTTTTAAAATCGCGGGCGCGGTATAGGGCGATCAAAAACAGGTAAAAAAGATTGATGACCGCGGCCTCGCGCGTCAATAACGCAGCGCCGAACGCGGCCAGGCTCAACAACAGATCCCGGAGTTTTTGCTTATCGATGTAGAAAATATAAAAAATAAAAGATACCAAACTCAGACCGGTTTGCAGTAAGTCGCAGCGGCCGGTGATATACCGCACCGACCATTCTTGGCCGGGTAAAACGCAGAATAACAATGCGGTTAACCCCGCCAGGGGAAGATCTTGAAATAAAAGATATAAAAATACCAGCGCCAGCAGACAATTTAGGATATGAAAAATAATATTGCTGCGATAAAATCCTATCGGATTCAAGCCTCCCAGATGATAATCAACGGCAAAAGATAAAGTGACCAAAGGCCGGTAATAGTTCAGATGAGATTCATTGGTCAGGGACGCGGATTGAAAAAATCCGGAAGTAAAAATTTTGGGAAACCAAGCGGGGTTTTTTATCCAGCTGTTTTGTTCGATCACAACATGGTCGTCTAAAACAAAGCCTAAGTTTTTTTGCGGCGCATAAAGAATAACCGTGAGCAAAATCAGCAACGGAAAACAAACAAACTGGAAACCTTCCGGCGGATGCGCCATCAATTTGAGGAATTTGCCGATTTGTTGAGTTGGGACCACGCGCCGATTCCTTTGGATGAGATTTGATATACGATGCTTGAGTAAACTGAAAAGGGAAGAATTTTTCTTAAGAGGATCAATGTTCGGTTCTGCCAGTCGGGAATGTGACGCAATCCGGAGTTGGGATGATTGATGATTTTTTCGATGAGTTTGGCGATTTCAACCGGGTCGCGGTGGTTTGGTTTCAGGTGTTTGTGCATAAAAATTTTTAAATCTTGCGAGACCTGATAATAAGGGCTGAACGGATTATTGAAATGGGTAGCATAATGGGCATTTTCGTAAAAGATTTTTGTCTTGTAGGACCCGGGTTCTATTAATGCGACGCGGATCCCGAATGGTTTGAGCTCATAATAGAGGCTTTCGCTGTATCCTTCCAATGCCCATTTGCTGGCGTTATAAGCGCCTAAAGCCGGATAAGCGGTAAGACCGGAGATACTGGAAATATTGATAATAGTCGCGGCGCGCCGGGCGCGGAGCAATGGCAGCATGGCTCGGGTGACATTTTGCGCGCCAAAAAAATTTACTTCCATTTGGTCTCGGATATCTTTTTCGGTCAAATCGACAAAAAATCCCGCGATTGCGAAACCGGCGTTATTGATCAGAACATCGAGTCCACCGTATGCTTGATCAAGCTGTTGCTGGCAGTCAGCAATCGATTTGTGGTCAGTGACATCTAAGGGCAGAATTTTTAAAGGCTGGCTGACTTTATGTTGTCGCAGTTTAGCGAACAGGGCGTCTTGTTTATTCAAGTCGCGCATGGTCGCGATAACCTGATGGCCTTGGGAAGTCAAATAGACCGCGGCGCTGAGGCCAAATCCGCTGGAAGTCCCGGTGATCAAAATTGTTTTGGCGGCTGACATAAACGATTTGGAAAAATATTCCGCGGCGTTAAACGGACGCGGGAGATTCTCGGATAATTTTTTGGATCAGCAAACGATCGAGGATAGTGACCGCGATCATCGCCTCGACTACGACTACGGCGCGCGGGCAAATGCAAGGGTCGTGGCGGCCGTGGATCTCCACGCTGGTATCTTTGCCGTCAACCGTGACGGACTGCTGCGGCTGGCTGATGGACGCGGTCGGTTTGAATGCGACGCGCAAAATAATGTCCGCGCCCGTGCTGATGCCGCCAAGAATGCCGCCGGCGTGATTGGTCATGGTGCGCACTTTGTCCCCATCCATGTAAAATTTATCGTTTTGTTCTAAGCCATGGCGGGCGGCCGCGGCAAAGCCGTCGCCAAATTCCACGCCGCTGACTCCGCCGATCGACATGACCGCGTGGGCTAAACAGGCGTTGAGTTTGTCAAAAACCGGATCACCCAGCCCTGCCGGACAACCATGCGCGACAGCTTGAATAATGCCGCCGAGCGAGTTTTGTTGATTGCGCGCGATTTCGATTTTTTGCGCCATCAACAGCGCCGCTTCCGGGTCAGGGCAGCGGACGGGATTTTTTTCAATCGTCGCCAGATCAATTTTTTTGGCAGTGATATCGCCGATGGCTAAGGTGTAGGCAATGATATTGATGTTGTGATTGCGCAGAATTTTTTTGGCGATTGCGCCGGCAGCGACCCGGCAAGCGGTTTCCCTTCCGGAGGAGCGTCCCCCGCCGCGATAGTCTCGGATGCCGAATTTTGTTTGATAGCCGAAATCCGCGTGACCGGGACGGAAAATATTTTTTAGCGCTTCGTAATCGCGGGTTTGCTGATCCGTGTTATTGATGAGTATGGCCAGCGGAGTGCCAGTCGTGCGCCCCGCAAGGACGCCCGATAGAATATGCGCGGTGTCGGCTTCTTGCCGTTGGGTGGTGATAACGCTTTGACCGGGTCGGCGGCGGTTTAATTCGAATTGAATATCGGATTCGTTTAAAGGTAAATTGGGCGGCACACCGTCGATAACGACACCGATCGCCGGGCCGTGGCTTTCGCCAAAGGTCGTGATTTTAAAAATTTCACCGAACGAATTTCCCGCCATGATTTAACCGAGCCAGGGTTGTTGGGTTATTAATTTTTTTTCAAAAGCCTTAATCGCCTCAGCAAACTGCATTGTCCAGCCGATTTGGTCCAAACCTTTCAGCAAGCAATCCTTGATAAACGGATTTATCTCAAAGCGCAGTGTTTTTCCCGATTGTGCGCTGATTGTTTGGTTCGACAGATCAGCGGTCAAGAGACTGCCCGGTCGCTCCTGAATTTGGCAAATCAAATCATTGACATCCGTCTGGCTTAATCGTACCAAAAGAATCCCGGTCTTGGAACAGTTATTGTAAAAAATGTCGGCAAAACTGGGCGCGATAATCACGCGAAACCCATAATCGGCCAGGGCCCAGGGCGCGTGTTCCCGGCTCGAACCGCAGCCAAAATTTTCCTGGGCCAATAAAATCGTGGCGCCGCGAAAAGCGGGTTGATTTAAAACAAAGTCAGGGTTTTCCTGGGTGCCCGCGTAATCCGTATAACGGATTTCATGAAAGAGATGTTTGCCGAATCCCGCCCGTTCGGTTTTTTTTAAAAATTGTTTTGGGATGATCAAATCCGTATCGATATTTTTTCGGTCTAATGGCGCGGCAATGCCGGTATGAGTCGTGATGGGCAGCATAACGGAGTTCCTTATCTTTTATGCGGTATGAGTTTTAATAACTGGTCTTCAATTTTTTTGTGATAATCGAGCTCGGCGCGCAGTTGCCGGGCGATGATCCGTTCAACATCGGCTTGCGTTTTAGCTTGATTGGTTAATTCTTCTTGGAGTTTTATATTTTTATCTGTTTCTTTTTTCAATTCTAACCAACGCCGAAAAGAAAATACCCCCAGCCCTATGGTTAAAGTTAAGAAACCCGTGATGATCTCATCAATGAATCCGATGGAATTGGGGTGTTTTTTAAAAAAATCGACCAAAATGATGAAAGTATTATAATAATAAGAACAGATCAGCACGGTGATAAAAACCGCGCCGATAACCAGCAAATCTTTTTTAGCGTTTGTCATGGTTATTGCACCGATAGGAATTATAAATATTTGCGCACATCCGCGATCTTCCCTTCAATCGCCGCGGCTGCCGCCATTTCCGGACTCATCAGGTGAGTGCGGCCCCCGGGACCCATACGGCCTTCAAAATTGCGGTTGCTGGTCGCGGCGCAGCGATCGCCCGGTTTGAGCTGATCTTCGTTCATGGCTAAACACATTGAGCAGCCGGCATAACGCCATTCAAATCCGGCGGCTTTAAATATTTTATCCAAGCCTTCTTTTTCTGCTTGTTGTTTGACTAAACCGGAGCCGGGCACTGCCAAAGCGCGGATCCCGGATTTGATTTTGCGATTTTCCAATATTTTTGCCGCGGCGCGGAAGTCTTCGATCCGGCCATTGGTGCAAGAGCCGATAAATACGGTATTAATGGCAATGTCCGTCAGCGCAGTGCCGGCGGCAAGCCCCATATATTTTAACGCGGCGGCATAAGCGGTTTTTTCAACAGAGTTTTGACATTGCTCCGGGTTGGGAACGCATCCCTCAATCGATGTCACATGTCCCGGGCTGGTGCCCCAGGTTACTTGGGGCAGAATAGTTTCCGCTTTAATTTCTAAGACGCGGTCGTATTTTGCGTCCGCGTCGCTCGGCAAGGTTTTCCAATAAGCCACGGCTTGATCCCACAGCCGGCCCTTAGGCGCGTGCGGTTTGCCTTTTAAATAAGCAAAAGTTATTTCATCCGGGGCGATCATCCCGGCTCGGGCGCCGGCTTCGATGCTCATATTACAAACAGTCATGCGTCCTTCCATGCTTAAACCCCGGATCGCGCTTCCCGCGTATTCCACGACATAACCGGTCGCGCCTGACGTGCCGATTTGTCCGATAATGGATAAAATCAGATCTTTGGACGTAACGCCTTTACTCAGCCGGCCATCCACGCGGATGAGCATTGTCGGGGAGGCGTTTTGCTGTAAAGTCTGGGTAGCTAAAACGTGTTCGACTTCGGAAGTGCCGATGCCAAAGGCCAAAGCGCCGAAAGCGCCGTGCGTGGCAGTGTGTGAATCCCCGCAGACAATCACCATCCCCGGCTGGGTGATTCCCTGCTCCGGACCAATGATATGAATGACGCCCTGTTGCGGGTCGGCAAAATCAAAGAGTTTGATGCCAAATTCTTGGGTGTTGCGTTTTAATATTTCCATCTGGGCTAACGACTGACCGGTAACGGCGCTCCAATCTTTGGTTGTGGTGGGCACATTGTGGTCCATGACGGCAAAGGTTTTCTTTGGACAACGGACCCGGCGGTGATTTTGTCGTAACGCCTCAAATGCCTGCGGGCTGGTGACTTCGTGGATTAAATGGCAATCGACGTAGATGAGCGCGGTATCGCCTTGGCTGGGACGAACCAGACGGCTTTCCCAGATTTTTTGATACATTGTTTTTTCCATAATATGCCTCAACGAGATTTATAAAGAAATTTTTTAAGTACGGTCGGCAAAATACCGCCGTTGCGAAAATAGTCAATTTCCACGGGAGTATCCAGCCGGACGATTGCCGGGAACTTTATTGTCTGACCTCCCGGCGACGTCGCGATGACCTGGATTCGTCCGCAAGGTTGCAAGAGTTCAGTGATTCCGTCAAAATTGAATGTTTCCTCTCCGGTAATCCCCAAACTGGCGGCGTTGGCCCCCTCCTCGAACTCCAGCGGCAAGACTCCCATGCCGGCCAAATTGCTGCGATGGATCCGCTCAAAACTTTGGGCGAGCACTACCCTTACGCCGAGCAACGCGGTTCCTTTTGCCGCCCAGTCGCGGCTGGAACCGGTGCCATATTCTTTGCCGGAGACAATCAGCAAAGGGGTCTGGGATTTTTGATACCAACTGGCTGCCGCGTAGATCGACATCAATTCCCGGGTTGGCCCATATTTGGTCCAACCACCTTCTTTGCCATCCGCCAAGAGATTATGTAATCGAATATTCGCGAAGGTGCCCCGGGTCATCACTTGATCATTCCCCCGTCGCGCGCCATAACTGTTGAAATTTTTAGGATTAACCCCGCGCGAAAGGAGATATTGGCCGGCCGGACTTTCCACGGCAATCGCACCGGCCGGAGAGATATGGTCCGTGGTAATCGAATCGCCGAACATCGCTAAAATTTTTGCGTCCCGAATCGCGGGCGAAGTAACGGTTAGCCGGTTTAAATTTTTAAAGAACGGAGGTTCTTGGATATAGGTACTTTTGGAATTCCAAGGATAAAGGGCTGATTTTTTAGCCTTAACCTTGTGCCACTCTTTGCTTCCATTATATACTGAACGGTATCGTTCGCGAAACCATTTTGTTTTTACGGATTTGAGGATTTGAGTGTTGATTTCGTTTTGCGTCGGCCAAAGGTCTTTTAAGAAAACTGGCTGGCCTTGGGGATCGATCCCCAGCGGCTCATGTTCAAAATCGATCCGCACTGTGCCGCTTAAGGCGTAAGCGATTACCAAAGCCGGACTTGCCAAATAATTCGCTTTTGCGTGCGGGCTGACCCGGCCTTCAAAATTACGGTTTCCGCTTAATACGGCTGCGGCGATCAGCTTGCCGTTTTTTATTGCCGAGGCTACTTCCGCGGATAAAGGCCCGCTATTGCCGATGCAGGTCGCGCAGCCATAGCCGACAATATGAAATTTGAGTTTTTCCAAATAGGACAATAAACCGGCGGCGGACAAATAATCCTGCGCGACTTGCGACCCGGGAGCGAAAGAAGTTTTCACATAAGATTTTACCCTCAGCCCTTTTTCTACGGCTTTTTTGGCCAAAAGCCCGGCGCTGATCAACACCGCAGGGTTGGAAGTATTAGTGCAACTGGTGATCGAGGCCAAAACTACCTGACCGTGGCCTAAGGCGACGTTCTCTCCTGTGCCGAGCTTTTGCTGATGATGCAAATCTTGGGGATTTAGGCCATAACCCCGTTGTTGGGTAGGCAGAGCTAAGCATTCTTCAAAAGATTTTTTTACGTCGTTTAATAAAACCCGGTCTTGCGGCCGCTTGGGTCCGGCGACGCATGGCTGAACCGTGGATAAATCAAACTGGACAGTGTCAGTGAAAGCCGGAATGGGATCTCCTGATTGATAAAATAATCCCTGGATTTTCAGGTATTTTTCCAGCAAACGGA
This sequence comes from Candidatus Omnitrophota bacterium, assembly GCA_015233495.1. Classification (GTDB taxonomy): domain Bacteria; phylum Omnitrophota; class Gorgyraeia; order Zapsychrales; family Zapsychraceae; genus JADFXQ01. The sequence continues at coordinate 55,438 of JADFXQ010000005.1, forward strand.
TTTGGGATTCTTTACGCCCGGTTAAGCGGTAATAATGCAGGGTTTCCGCGTCGATTGGAAAGATCCCGATCGTCGCGCCGTATTCCGGAGCCATATTGGATATGGTCGCCCGGTCCGGCAAGGTCAAATGTCGCAATCCGTCGCCAAAAAATTCAACGAATTTTCCTACCACGCCTTTTTTGCGTAAGAGGGCCGTGATGGTCAAAACCAGATCCGTAGCGGTGACAGCGGGTTTAAGACAACCGGTTAATTTTACTCCGACGACTTCCGGCAAAAGCATGGTTAAAGGCTCTCCCAGCATCACTGCTTCCGCTTCAATCCCGCCCACTCCCCATCCGACAATGCCTAAACCATTGATCATGGTTGTATGACTGTCCGTGCCGACTAAGGTATCAGGAAAAACCAGGGTCGCTTTACCGGTTCGTTTTTTTAAAACACCTTGAGCGAGATATTCCAGGTTAACTTGATGGATGATTCCTGTCGCGGGCGGGATGACTGAAAAATTTTTAAAAGCGTTTTTACCCCATTTTAAAAAGGCGTAACGTTCGCGGTTGCGTTGAAATTCCAGCCGCACGTTTTTCGCCATCGCCGCGGGCGTGCCGGCATAATCAACCTGCAAGGAATGATCAATCACCAGATCACAAGGCACGCCGGGATTGATTTTTTTGATGTCCCCGCCCAGACGTTGGATCGCCCAGCGCATGGCCGCGAGATCCGCCACGCAAGGCACGCCGGTAAAATCTTGCAAGAGAACCCGGCCGGGTTTAAAGGCGATTTCCGGTTGCCGCGACATCTTAGGCGACCAGCTCAAAATGTTTTTAATATCGTTAAGGGTAACCTGATAATTGTCGCAATTGCGCGCCGCATTTTCCAAAAGGATTTTGATGGAAAATGGCAAGGCGGATGTGGAACCCAGAACGGATTTGCCCAATTGTTTTAAAGAAAAATATTGATAATTTCGTCTGTCAAGCTGAAATGTGCGCAAAACCGAACCTGGGTTAAATGAAGTCGCTGGTTTCATCCGGGATCCTTTGCAAAATGGTATATATGAATTTTGCTATTATATAGAAATGATCAAAGACCGTCAATAAGCAGACCGGCAAAACAGACAGGCAATCACGGCAGGAGTAAATCCGCGATGCTGCGGCTGAAGGGGAGCGCGTGTGCCGGACCGTCCGCGGTCACGATGGAACCGTCGACCGTGACTTCCTGCCCTGTGTAATCCGCGCCATTGGCTTTAAGCAGAGATTGTTCATCCATCCAAACAGTGGCTTTTTTCCCCTGGAGAACTCCGGCTTTGGCAAGCGTGACTGGCGCGATGCAAATCGCGGCCAATACTTTATGCGCGAAGAGCGTGTCCCGGGCGATGCGGTGCGCGGCGGGGTCGTCCCAATATTGTTCCGCTCCTCCCCCGCCGACAAAAATGACCGCGTCATAGAAAACTGGGTTTATCGTTGTGTAGAGTATATCGGGACGGATAGCCGCGCCGAGCATACCGGTCACGGTTGCAGTTGTGGAAGAAGCGATGGTTACTTGCGCGCCTAAATTTTGGAAATAGGCGCGGGGCACGAGTAATTCTTCATCCCGGAAATCGTGCGCCGCGATGATCATGACGATTTTTTTTCCGGTTAATGTTTTCATAGGACTCCCTTCTCCTATCCGGGCGCCGAGTGATACAAGAAAAAACAACGCGAAGAGATCAATTATTCCCCGGCATATTGAATTTTTTAATGCTGAGCAGAATGCGGTTTTCATCTGGTTTATGGAATTGAGCGATAAAACGGTTGAGATTCTTGTCTTTTTCCGAAATCACCCGCTCCAAATGGTTGATTTCGCCGGTTAAAGAATCAATTTTCTCTTTGAGTATTTTGCGGGCAAGACGGGCGCGGTTTTTGAAAAAAAGATGCAGGACTGCCATGGTTAAAAATCCAAAAAGAAAAAAACCCAGATGAAAAAGCAAGTCGAAGTTGAAGAAAGATCCTGAGAGATTATTCATGGTTAGCTCAAGGGCGGCGCAGCGGGAGCCGTTTATTTTTGGTTTGGAGCAAAGATGTCCGTTTCCGCTTTTTGTTTTTCTTTGAGTTTGTTTTTTTCAACCAGTCCTTGGGTGCCGAGGATGAGGCCGGCAATCAATAAAATGGGGATAAAAATAAAAGCGATAATTACCCAAGGGTGGGGTTTCCGGGTACGAGGATTGTAAAACATGGACATAAGACCCCCTTATCGAATGCGCTGCGTGTCAACACTATCAATTTTTGCGGAGCATTTTTATATTATCAGGAAAACGCCGGACGTCAAGATAGGGTTGGGAATTTCATTCTAGAGGCTACCCGGCGTTAAAAATTTCAATTCCTACCGGACAATGATCGGACCCGGATACCTGTTTTAAGATGAAAGCGTTTTTGAGCTGCGGGAGAATGTTTTCTGAAACAAAAAAATAATCGATTCGCCAGCCGATATCGCGTTCCCGGGCCTTGGTTTTATAGTCCCACCAGGAATAATGCCCTCCCTGTTTTTCAAAATGGCGGAACGTGTCAATATAACCGTGGGAAATCAATTTGGAGACCCAAGCCCGTTCTTCGGGTAAAAACCCCGTGTTTTTTTGGTTTTCTTTCGGACGGGACAGATCGATTTCCGTATGCGCGGTGTTCACGTCCCCGCAGAGGATAATCGATTTTCCCTGTTTTTTTAATTGATCCGCTTTTTTCAGAAACGCGTCGTAAAACGCCATTTTAAACGGGACCCGTTTGTTCCCGGCCCCGCCGTTGGGAAAATAAATGTTGAACAAAACAAAATCCGGGAATTCCAGCATCAATGTCCGGCCTTCCGCGTCGAATTCCTTGAGGCCGAGACCGGTTTGAACTTTTAACGGCTGGTGTTTGGTCAAGACGCCGACCCCGCTATATCCTTTTTTCTCCGCCGTGTCCCAGTACATATGATAATTGGAAAGCTGTTTCAGCTCCGGAGGAATCTGATCAGGATGGCATTTGGTTTCTTGCAGGCAGAGAATATCCGGCGATTCTTGGTTAAGCCAAGAAAGAAAATCTTTTTTCAAGACGGCCCGCAGGCCGTTAACGTTCCAACTGATGAGCCGCATCATTAAATTTTTTGAACAGGGCTTTGTTTGAATATTTCATTATAGAATATCAATCTTTAAATCATGAGCGGCTTTGATCATCGGAGAATCAAAAGTCGCCAAAGGAATTTTTTCGCGTGCCGCTAAATGCAAATAGGAAGCGTCATACACGGTTAAATGATGTTCCCTTGCCAAATGATAACAGGCCAACCAACCGGCCTCTTTGATTGAAAAACGGTCAGTTTGAATTGGCAGCTGTTTTAAAAATCCTAAAAAAATGACTACATCTTCCAAAGAAATTCGCTTGCGTCGTTCGGCCATCAAAAGGCCATTGGCAATCTCAAAAGGCCATAATGCCGGAGTTAACGCCACGGCGGTATTCAAATTTTGAAGAATGCGCTGGGAATGAGCGGATTGTTCATCTTCGAAACACCAGCTCATCACTACGGAATCATCAATGACAAATTTTTTCACAATCTGCGTCCCTGTTGGATCCAGGCGCGGGATTGAGCCTGGGAACTTTTGCGCTTTTTCCGAAATTTCAAAATAGCGTCAATTGTTTGAGCAATGGATCCTTTGTCCTGGGTGTTGACTGGGGAGATTTTCGCGATGAGCTGGCCGCGGCGGGTAATGAGAACCTCCTGGCCTTGAATGACTTGTTCCATAATCGCGGAAAAATGAGTCTTGGCATCAAAAATACCGATGGTTTGCATGGCAGTCTCCGATCTAGTTATCTGACTAGTTAGAACATACCATAACCAGGATTCGCTGTCAAGATTGATAAGAGAAAACCCCTGAGCAGGAAGTTTTGCAAAATGAGCAATGGCCGGTTTCATCCAATTGATAGTCGGTTATTTTATAACCGGTTCGCCGGATGATGAGCTGGCCGCATTGCTGACAAACCGTGGGGGTTTCGTCGTTTTGGGAGACGTTTCCCAGATATACAAAGCGCAGACCTGATTGTTGGGCGATGTCCCGGGCGGTTTTAAGGGTTTCGATGGGTGTCACGTTGTTGTCTAAGAGACGATAATCCGGGTGAAACGCGGAAAAATGGATTGGCACATCCCTCCCCAATTCCGCGGCGATCCATTGGCACATGGACCGGATTTCGTCGGGATTGTCATTCGCGCCGGGGATTAAGAGGTTCGTGATTTCTAACCAAGTTTTGGTGGACGTATGAATATAACGTAAAGTTTCCAATACGGGTTGTAAATGCGCGTTGCAATATTTTTGGTAAAACGCTTCTGAAAAGCCTTTCAAATCGACATTGGTCGCGTCCATGCACTCAAAAAATTCTTTGCGGGCCGGCGCTTGGATATATCCATTGGTGACCGCAACGGTTTTGAGCCTGTGTTCGCGGCAGGCTTGCGCGATATGGATCGCGAATTCGGAGAATATCACCGGTTCATTATAGGTAAAGGCGACGCTGGCGCAGTCATGGTCTTGGGCCGCGGCTATGATAAGGGCCGCGGTGACAGGCTGCATGGGTTGTTCGGTTTTAGCAAAAGCCCAGTTTTGACAAAACGAACAGCCTAAGTTACAGCCGACTGTGCCAAACGACAGGATTTTCGACCCGGGTAAAAAGTGATACAGCGGTTTTTTTTCTATCGGGTCAACCGCCAATCCGGTGGTGTGATTGAACGCGGTCGTGACTAAATTGCCGGCGAGATTTTTCCGAACAAAGCAGAATCCGCTGGCATTTTGGTCGATCACGCAGGCCCGGGGACACAGGTCGCATTGTATCAGTTTACCGTTTAGCGGGTGCCAAAATTGGGCGGGATGATGAGCAAGTGTTGAAATAATAAAAATCCTTTTAGGCCGCTGTTTTGCTTCTGTAGGAACGCCCTTTGTCCGATCGCGCCAGAAAGACGGGCGTTCGTACAAAATAGATGATCAACTTTGCAGTAAGGCATTGATCGCTTGGGCGGCGCGGCGGCCTTGGCCCATGGCTAGGATAACTGTGGCCGAGCCGAGTACAATATCGCCGCCAGCGTAAACTCCTGGGATAGAGGTTCGGCTGTTTTCATCCGTGATAACTCGGCCTCGGCTGTCGGTTGCTAATCCGGGCGTGGTTTGCCGCAGCAAAGGATGCGGTTCATTGCCAATGGCGACAATAACCGTGTCCACCTCGCGGATAAATTCACTGCCTTTAATTTCTACAGGCCGCGGCCGGCCGGAAGAGTCGGGTTCTCCGAGTTCATAACGTAAACATTGCATGGATTTGACCCGGCCTTGGTTATCGCCATAAATCTGTTTAACATTTTCCAGAAATTGAAAAACCACGCCTTCTTCCCGGGCGTGCGCGATTTCTTCCTGCCGGGCGGGCATTTCCGGTTGGGTACGACGATAAATCACTTGGACTTCCGCGGCTCCCAGACGCAAAGCCATGCGGGCCGCGTCTAACGCGACATTGCCGCCGCCCAGCACTGCGACATTTTTGGATAAAAACGCCGGCGTGTCGGCTTTATTGCGGTCATAGGCTTTCATCAGATTCGCGCGGGTTAAATATTCATTCGCGGAAAAAACCCCGACTAAATTTTCACCGGGAATATTCATAAATTTGGGCAGTCCCGCGCCGGCGCCGATAAACATCGCGGCAAATCCGTGTTTTTGGCGTAAATCCGATAGCGACCGGGTCCGGCCGACGATAAAGTCAGTGACCACCGCAACGCCTATGGATTTTAAAGTATTGATTTCATTTTTGACAATTTGTTTGGGCAGACGAAATTCCGGGATGCCGTAAACCAAAACGCCACCGGGTTTATGGAAAGCTTCGAATAAAGTCACGCTGTGTCCGGCACGGCAAAGCTCGGCTGCCGCCGTGATCCCGGCCGGTCCGCTGCCGATCACCGCGATTTTTTTTCCGGTCGATGTTTTGACGCTCGGCGAACCGCCCCCTTTATTCACTTGTTCCCAATCCGCGACAAAGCGTTCCAAACGGCCGATCGACACTGCTTGCTGAATATCTTTAAGGGCCAATCCCACCGTACAATGTTCCTGACACTGATTTTCTTGCGGGCAGACCCGGCCGCATACGGCAGGCAATAAACTGCTCTTTTTAATGATATCGATCGCCGCTTGAAAATCCGCGTCTTGGATGGCTTTGATAAACCGGGGGATATCAATGGCCACCGGACACCCGGTCACGCAGGGTTTGTTTGGACATTGCAGACAGCGCGCCGCTTCGATCATGGCCTGCTCTAGGGTATAACCCGCAGTCACTTCTTCGACATTGGTTTTGCGGATCCGCGGATCTTGGCAGGGCATATCTTGCGGCGGGATCTTGAGACGTTCCTTAAGCGTCAGCTCTTCGGCTTTGGGCCCCAAGCTGTCCCAAATTTTTTTCGCGTTCAAGCTGAGCTCGGAAAACGATTTGTGCGTCATAAAGATTTTATAAACCGATTTTGCATTGGTGCCGCGCTGTTTCTTCTTGAGGATGATAAGCTTTTAACCGTTGGATCATATTGTCGAAATCAACGCGATGACCGTCGAATTCGGGGCCGTCCACGCAAACGAATTTTGTGGTGTTGTCCACCGAGACGCGGCAGCCGCCGCACATGCCGGTGCCGTCCACCATAATAGTATTGAGCGATACAACCGTCGGGACAGCAAAAGGCCGGGTGGTTTCCGCGCAAAATTTCATCATAATCGGCGGACCGATCGCCACCACCAAATCCGGACGAGGATTTTTTTGGCAAAGTTCCAAGAGCGGCGCGGTCACTAAAGCCTTTTGCCCGGATGTCCCATCGTCAGTGCAGATGATCAGGTCAGCGGCGATCGACGCTAGTTCTTTTTCTAAAATTAATAAATTTTTGGTTCGGGCTCCCAGAATAACGATCAGTTTATTGCCCGCGGCTTGCATTGCTTGGGCAATCGGGTAAAGCGGCGCCGCGCCGATTCCGCCGCCAATGCAGACCACGGCGCCGAACCGGGCGATATGGGTCGGCTGTCCCAAAGGTCCGAGGATATGCGCGATGGTGTCCCCTTCGCGTTTTTCCGCCAACTGCCGCGTGGTTTTGCCAACCCGCTGGAAAATCAACGTGATACTGCCCTCTTGAAGATCAGCGTCGGCAATTGTCAGCGGAATTCGTTCGCTGTAATCATCGTCCAATTGTAAAATGATGAATTGCCCGGGCTTTCTTTCCGACGCGATAAGCGCCGCGGAAACTTTCAACCGGAAAATATCATCGGCTAAACGTTCTTTTTTGAGGATAGTGTGTTGGGAATGCATTTATCAAGATCGGGTTAGAAACCCGGCATATTTTTCAATGGTTAATCGGGTCTTTTCATCCAACGCCTGAGCGTATTTTTGGTCGGTAACGTAAACAATGCCGTAAGGACAAACGCTTTGTCCGGGAAGCAGTTGATTCGGCACCGGGACAGGGATCATGCCCATGTGACAAGCGTAACAATGAATGTTTTGCAAGCACAAATTAGCGCCGTTTTCCGTTGACCCGGCAGAAGTAAACGCCGCCAAACGTTTTCCAGCATAACGTGAATGGAACCAATGCACAGCAGTCGCGTCCATAAATGTTTTCATTTGGCCGGAGACATTGCCAAAATAGGTGGGCGACCCGATGATCACTAGATCCGCGTTTAATAAATCATCCGGCAGGGCAACCGGTAACTGGTTCATTTCCGATAACAGCTCTTGCGCGTCTGCCGGGGTATCTGATTGGGGTGTCCATCCGGGGTCGGCGACACGCCGAAAAAGGCAGTCGTGTCCGAGCGCGGTGCAAGCCTGAAGCATCGATTTCGCCACCAAGTAAGTGTGGCCGCAAACACTGTGGACAACAATAACAATATTCATTTAGCAGGCAATACGTTTACGCGTTTTAGAAAGGTTTTGCTTTACAGATTTGCGGGTTGGTTTGGGTGACGCGGATTCGAATTTTACGGCGATGAAAGCGAAAGCGGCGTTTTTCTTTTTTTCCACGCGGACAACACGGGCAAAACCGGTAAAAATATCCAAGACACCCGACATCACGACGTGAATCTCCAGCAAATCATCAACGCGGTATTCTCCTTCGCTGTAGAAAGACAAACCGCTGGCGCTCATATCGTGCGTGACGGAAAGCTTCCAGTTTTTATCCGGGATCGGCTGATGGCTTTCGCGCGTTCGGTATTCAATGCTAAGCACGCGTTTCGCGCGGATGAAACCGCGGCGTTCAGTTATCAAAGTTTTGACCATAAAAATATCCTAAGGTAAAGATAGTATAGAATATAAAAAAATTATTATTTCGTCAAGCAATATTAAGCGCTGAACCCGGGCATATTTTCAATAAAGGTCGAGCGGGAAAAACGCCCGAGATATTTCGACGCGCCGGCTTCCAAACAGGCGTCTTTAGCGTCTTTCAGTTGATTGACTAGATTAATATCGGAGATTTCTTCAGGGGAGAACTGAGTGTAGGTTAAAATTTTCATGGATTTCAGTTTGATAAAACATTGCATCGCCCGGATAATTTCTTTTGCCGGCAGATCATGAATCAGGATATCAACAATAAAAAATCGCGGGACAAGTTTTACGGCCAGGGTCAGGGCTTCCATGCCGTTAGGGGCGATGGTCACGTTAAAACCGGTGTGTTCGAGCAGCAGCGCCATTTCTTTGAGGGTGGCGCGGTCATTGCCGGCAATCAGCACTTTGGCGTCATATTGGATTGAGCCTATTAAGGAAAGCAGGCGTTCCACTTTTTCGAGGATGTCTTTGCCTTCGGTAGGTTTGGCAATGAAATCATTGACGCCTAAGGCGCGGAAAGATTCTTGGATAACCACGCTGTCAGTGATCACAATAACCGGGATTTTGGCGGTGCGGGAATTTTTTTGTAATTCCCGGTAAAAATCCACGCCGTCCATTACCGGCATATAGATATCGGTGATGATAAGATCGACCGGCGTGTTGGCAACAATTTTTAATCCTTCTTGCCCGTTATTTGCCGTGACTACGTCGTACCCGGCATTATCTAATTGCCGTTTGATCATGGTGACGGTGACCGGCGCATCGTCTACGAGCAGAATTTTTTTTGGCACAACCGCCTCCTTTATCCTCAAACCATGTTTTGCGGACGGATGATTTGGTCAAATTCCTCAGCCGTTATAAACCCCAGACTAACGGCTGCTTCTTTTAAAGTCAGGTTTTCCGCCGCCGCTTTTTTCACAATTTGTCCCGCGCGGTCATAGCCGATTTTTGGGTTCAAAGCTGTGGCGAGCATCAGCGAATTATGCAGATGGCGGTTTAAGACCGGCGGGTTCGCTTCTATCCCGTCGACGCAGTTAACCCGAAAACTCAAACACGCCTCGGCCAGCAGTTGAATCGACTGGAGAATATTATAAATAATGACCGGTTTATAGACATTCAGTTCCAAATGCCCGCTGGCTCCGGCTATGCCGATGGTCACGTCATTACCCATCACTTGCGCGCAAACCATGGTCAGAGCTTCGCACTGAGTTGGGTTGACTTTTCCCGGCATAATGGAACTGCCGGGTTCATTTTCCGGCAAGAGCAATTCACCGAACCCGCAGCGCGGCCCGCTGCTTAATAAGCGGATATCATTGGCGATTTTCATCAGAGACACGGCTAGGGTTTTTAAAACGCCGCTCAACTCGACCAAACTGTCATGAGCAGCCATGGCCGCGAATTTATTTACCGCGGAAGTGAAAGGATAGCCGCTCGATTGGGCGATTTTTTCCGCGGCGATTTTCGCGAAACCTTTCGGCGCGTTTAATCCCGTTCCGACAGCGGTGCCGCCCAAAGCCAAAGGATACAACCGCGGCAACACACTTTCCAAACGGGTCAAATTTTGGGTGATTTGTTCGGCGTAAGCGGAAAATTCTTGGCCAAGCGTGATGGGCGCCGCGTCCATCAAATGGGTACGCCCGGTTTTGATTATAGATTTGAAATCCGCGGCTTTTTGTTCCAGACTGGCTTGCAAAAGCCGCAGGTTAGGGAAAAGTTTTTCCTGAATTTGAGCCACAGCCGCGACGTGCATGGCGGTGGGAAATGTATCGTTGGTGGACTGGGATTGATTCACGTCGTCATTGGGATGAATAATGATTTGACTTCCCCGGCCCCGGGATATTTCCATCGCCCGGTTGGCAATTACTTCATTAAGGTTCATGTTGGTCTGGGTGCCGCTGCCGGTTTGCCATACGGACAAAGGAAAATGTTCGGTCAATTTTCCGTCGATGATTTCCTGGGAGGCGCAGTTGATTAATTCGGCTTTAGCCGCCGATAAAACTCCGCACGCTTGATTGGCTAACGCGCCAGCTTGTTTTACGATCGCGTAAGAGCGGATAAAAGCGAAAGGAAAAATTTCCGAACCGATTTGAAAAAAATACCGGGAACGAGCGGTCTGCAGGCCGTAATATCGGTCCGCGGGGATGGTTATTTCTTCGAAGCTGTCATGTTCTTTGCGGTTAAGGAGGGACATGGTTTTAAAATTTTGGGTCATTTGACATTAAAAAATGGGTAAGCAACCGTACCCCGGCGCCGGTGGCGCCATAATTGAAATACAGCCTCTCCCCTGTCTCGACAAACGCGGTGCCGGCAATATCCAAATGCGCCCAGCGGATGTCTGCGCCGACAAATTGGCGCAAAAATTCCGCCGCCGTAATGGCGCCAGCCGCGCCTTTCGGGAAACCGGTATTTTTAATATCCGCGATTTTGGATTTAACCGCTTCTTTCAACTCCGGATAATGCGGTAAACGCCACACCCGGTCATCGGTCTTATCCGCAATTTTTTGCAATGCTTCCGCGAGCGCAGAGTCAGTCGCAACCAAGCCGCTGTAATCATCGCCTAAAGCCACCCGGCAAGCGCCGGTCAAGGTGGCGATGTCAATGATGGTTTGGGGCTGATAATTTTTGGAAATATACGCTAAGGCGTCGGCTAAAACCAGCCGGCCTTCCGCGTCGGTATTCGCCACTTCCACGGTTTTTCCCGAATAGCCGCGGATCACGTCGCCGGGTTTATAGGCGCCGGAACCGATCGCGTTTTCCGCCATCCCGCAGACGAATAAAATATTCTTTTTTAAACGCAAGGCGAGCGTGTTTTTTAATGCGCCCAGCACTGCGGCCGCGCCGCTCATATCTTCCCGCATGGTTTCCATACTTCCGGTGGGTTTAAGATTTAAACCGCCACTGTCAAAAGTCAGGCCTTTGCCGACTAAAGCGGTAAATTTTTCTTTTGCGTCCGCCCCTTGATAACGGACGATGATCAGTTTGGGCTCTTTGCGGCTTCCCTGGTTCACGGCTAAATGCAGGTTGAGGCCTTGAGCGATCAACTCTTTGCGGCCGAGGATTTCTAAAGAAATATTTTTTTGGGTTTTGGTCACAGCGCGGATGGTCTTTTCAAAAAAATCCGCGGTAATAGTGTCCGCGTTGTCATTGATCAGGTCGCGGCTGAAATTAACGTTTTCGCAGATCGTGACCGCAGTGGATAAATCCGGGTGAGCAGCAGCAGCGAAAATAAAATTTTTGTCATAAACAGTTTTATCTGCTTTGCCGCGGGTCAGGTATTTGCGCCAAGTATATCCGCCGATCAGCGCCCCTTCGAGGTGGGCGATCAGAGTCGGGATAGCTGTTTCCAGCGGGATGATTTCAACATTTTTGATTTTCGCGATGTAGGACGAACGAACGGCCTGCCGGGTGACACAACGCAAGGCAGTCAATAAGTTTGGCGTAGACGCGTCAATCCCGACGCAAAGAATAATTTGTTTATCCTGCCGCAGCGGGAAAATTTGGCCATGATCCGCGGTAAATAAGCCCGAATCAAACAGGTTACGGATATCGGCGCTAAGGGCAAGTTTTTTTAAAGCCAGGATCTGTTCTGGCCAGCGCTTTTTTTCTAAAAATAGAATTGCGGCTTCTTGGTCAAATTGCGCGGTCGGACGGAATTTCATGAAAAATCTGCCTTTTTTATGGAATGATATCCGGTTAAAAATTTACCGTTGTTCGATCGGAATATAATCCCGCTTCAGTAAACCCGTGTAAATTTGCCGCGGCCGTCCGATACGCGTCGCCGGATCTTCGGTCATTTCTTTCCAGTGGGCGATCCACCCGGGAAGCCGGCCGATCGCGAACATCACGGGAAACATATTGACGGGAATGCCGATCGCTTTATAAGCGATACCGCTGTAAAAATCAACATTCGGGAATAATTTCCGCTCGATAAAATAAGGATCGCTCAAAGCGATCTGTTCGAGCTCGATCGCGATATCCAGTAAAGGATCATGCAAATTCAGAGCTTTTAACAAAGCGTCCACTTTTTCTTTGATAATTTTCGCCCGCGGGTCGTAATTTTTATAAACCCGGTGACCAAAACCCATCAAACGAAAAGTGTCTTCTTTGTTTTTGGCTTTCGCGACGTATTTTTTGATATCGCCGCCGTCTTTGCGGATCATCTCGAGCATTTCGATCACGGATTGGTTGGCCCCGCCGTGCAGCGGCCCCCATAAGGCGTTGATCGCCGCGGATAAGCAGGCGAATAAATTCGCTTTCGAGCTTCCGACCATGCGCACGGTTGAAGTGCTGCAGTTTTGTTCGTGGTCCGCGTGTAAAATCAGCAGGCATTGTAAAGCGTCGACCGCTTCCGGCCGGATTTCGTAATGCTTGGCCGGTGAAGAAAACATCATATTTAAAAAATTCGGGATATAACGCAAATCATGCCGAGGATAAACATAAGGTTCGCCAATCGATTTTTTATAGGCAAACGCGGCGATCGTGCGGACTTTCGATAAAAGTTCGACAATCATGATATCGATTTCCGCGGTCGAAGGATGCGGTTTGATCAATTCCGGATAATACGCGGCTAAAGAGCCGACCATGGCGGACAACAAACCCATCGGATGGCCGCCGGATTTGTAGCCTTCAAAAAAATGCTTCATGTCCTCATGGATCATGGCGTTATCGGAAAAACCCTGCGAAAACCGGTCCAGCTCTTTTAAACTCGGCAGATGGCCGTAAACCAGCAGATAGGCGGTTTCAATAAAAGAACATTTTTCCGCTAATTCTTCAATGGGGATGCCGCGATAACGTAAAATGCCTTTTTCACCGTCGAGAAACGTGATCGCGCTGCGGCAGGAGCCGGTGTTGCCATAACCATTGTCTAAGGTAATCAACCCGGTTAGCTGACGGAGATTGGTGATATCAATTCCTGATTCATTTTCCGTGCCGGTGATAATGGAGAATTCATAGGTTTTATCGTCAATAATCAATTTCGCGGTTTTGGTCATAACTCCCCCCAAAGTAGCTGAAAAGTTAAAAATCGACGTATTTTATAATAAACCGCTCTCGTAAGCAAGGCCTTTCCGCGGCTCTGTCCAGCCAAATTAATAATGTCCTAGTTCTACCAAAATAAAAATGTCCTAATTTCGGGTGGCTAAACTTCCTTTTAACTTGAATCCGTCTCTCCAATATGAGTTTTTTCTTGGAATGTATCTTTGTCG
>JADFXQ010000060.1 GCA_015233495.1 Candidatus Omnitrophota bacterium
CAAATTTCCGATGTAGCTGATAAATCGGGTGATCGCCATAAATGATGTCTCGGTTGCGTTCAAAATCCCGCGTCTTGCTTAAAACTCCAACTTCCGCTCCACCCCGATGATCGCCGTATCTTCGGCGCCTTCAATCCGGCCGCTGTTTTTATTCATCAGGTATTTCAATTCCAGCGTCCCGGATTTTTTTATGTCCGAACGTTTGAGCGTCCATTCCGTCTTAGAATCGTTGGAAGAAACCAAAGGCGAAATCGTCAAGGCCTCAATTTGTTTTTGAAAATGCTCCCGGTCCGCCAAATCAAACGGCCCGGCTACCGTAAAACTCCACCCGTCAGTTTGGGAAATTGTGGAATCGGAAATATTCATCCGGGGGTAGACCCCCGCGATATTCAATTCAATCCGATCGTATTTCAAATTTTTGATAACCCCGTCGCGCGATTCCAAACGGCCTTTTAACGCCAAATGCTCCGGCGTGCCTTGGCCGCGAATTTCTCCCTGGACCAATCCGTCGGCAAAAACCGATTGGGAGTTAGTCCAAAACGACAAAAAATCGGATAGATCCACCCCGTTGAACCCAAGCGCCATATCCAGATTAAAAGGGGTCCGGGTCTCCACATACCCTTTAGCCGTGATATGCCCGACGGAAAAATCACGGACCCACAACCGTTGATCCCGCCATTCGAACAACATTGATAATTCGCCGTACGGCGCATAATCCCAAAGCGTATATCGACTGACCGCCCGTCCCAAAACTACATCCCACGGCCCGGTTTTTTCACGGACAAACCGTAATGACCCGGTAATCTCGGTAGATAAATCTTTTTGCGCCAAACGCAAATGCGCCGCGGTGATTTGAAACGTATAGCCGCGCTGGGGCTCGCGATTGACCGTTAAGGCGAGCAAACGATTATCCGCTTGAGATAAAAATTCCACACCCAGCACACCCCGGTCAAAATCCATATGCCCGGTAAACCGAAACAATTCACCGGCCTGCGCCGGAGCGGCGCAGCAAAGCAATATCACCCCACAAACCAATAACCCTGGTTTCATTGCGCGAAAACCAAAATATCCCCCTGGCGTTCAATCCGCAGCTTCCCGCCTTCGCTGATCCTTCCGGAAATCAGCTCTTCGGCGAGGGGATCTTCGAGCAGACGCTGTATCGTCCGCTTTAACGGCCGAGCGCCGTAAACGGGGTCAAACCCTTTATCAATCAACAGACTGATCGCCGCCTCGGAAATCTCGGCGGTGACCGATTTGTCCTCCAAACGCTTCAATACGAAGTTGATCTCCAAACGCACAATCTCATGGAGATTCTCCCGCGTCAAAGATTTGAAAACGATGATTTCATCCACCCGATTGAGAAATTCGGGCTTAAACGTTTTTTTCACCTCTTCTAACAAATTCGTTTTCATCCGGTCATAACTCACCTCTTCATTCGACGGGACAAAGCCCAAAGAGCCTTGCTTGCGCAAAAGCTCCGCTCCGACGTTGGAGGTCATCAAGATAATCGTGTTGCGAAAATCCACTTTCCGCGCCAAACTGTCGGTCAACCGGCCTTCCTCGAACACCTGCAGCAGCAGGTTAAAGACATCCGGATGCGCCTTTTCAATTTCGTCGAGCAAAACCACCGAATAAGGTTTGCGCCGTACTTTTTCCGTAAGTTGTCCGCCTTCTTCATAACCGACATATCCCGGCGGCGCGCCGATCAAACGCGAGACGTTGAACTTATCCATATATTCCGACATGTCGATCTGAATCAATGCGTCTTTGGACCCAAACATAAATTCCGCCAGAGCCTGCGCCAATAATGTTTTCCCAACTCCAGTCGGGCCCAGAAAAATAAACGACCCGATCGGCCGGCGGGGGTCTTTGATCCCGGCGCGGGAACGGCGCACCGCGCGGGCAATCGCGCTGATCGGCTCTTCCTGACCAATCACCACATTTTGCAAATGTTCTTCCATCGCCAGCAGTTTGGCTGTTTCCTTTTCCTCCAGACGGACAAGCGGAACCTTGGTCCATTGGGACACAACTTTCGCGATATCTTCATAACCGATGGTAATCGTATCTTTATCGCGTTCGGCGTTCCATTGGCGTTTGAGCGCCTCCAATTGTTCCCGCTTTTCCCGCTCCTTATCGCGCATCTGCGCCGCCTTCTCAAAATCTTGACTTTTGATATGGTCTTCTTTTTCCTGTTTCAAGGTCTCAATCTCTTCCTCCAGAGATTTTAAATCCGGGGGAACAACCATCGCCTTCAGCCGCGCCCGCGACCCCGCCTCGTCAAGAATGTCGACGGCTTTATCCGGCAAAGCCCGGCCGCTGATATACCGCTCGGAAAGCGTCACCGCGGCGTCGATCGCTTCATCGGAGAATTTGACCCGGTGATGCGCCTCATACCGATCGCGCAAACCTTTCAAAATTTGGATCGCCTGTTCCGAAGTCGGGGGGTCAACCATAATCGTCTGGAACCGGCGTTCCAGGGCCGCGTCTTTTTCAATATGTTTGCGGTATTCATCCAGCGTCGTCGCGCCGATGCACTGAATCTCGCCGCGCGCTAACGCCGGCTTTAAAATATTCGCCGCGTCAATGGCGCCTTCCGCCGCGCCCGCGCCGACTAAGGTATGCAGCTCGTCGATAAATAAAATAATCTTGCCGGAACGCTTGATCTCGTCCATAATGGCTTTGATCCGTTCTTCAAACTGGCCGCGGTATTTTGTCCCGGCGATCATCAGCGCCAAATCCAAGACCACGATGGTTTTTTCGCGCAAGATCTCCGGAACATCGCCTTTAACCACGAGCTGGGCCAGCCCCTCGACAATCGCGGTCTTTCCCACGCCCGCTTCACCCAAAAGCACCGGATTATTTTTCGTACGCCGGCTCAAAATTTGTAAAATACGTTCGATTTCCTCATCGCGGCCAATGACCGGGTCCAATTTGCCGTCTTTGGCGAGCTTATTGAGATTTCGGCCATAGGCGTCTATCGCCGGGGTTTTATTGCCCGCCTTGGCCTGTTCTTGTTGATGAAATCCCGGAATCCCCGACCCCAGCAACTCCATTACCTCATTGCGCAGTTTGCCCAAATCCAATCCGAGATTAAGCAAAACCCGATACGCCATGCCCTCGCCTTCTTTAACCAAGCCTAAAAGCAAATGCTCCGTGCCGATATAATTATGGCCCAAAGCGCGCGCTTCTTCCGCCGACAATTCCAAAGCTTTTTTCGAACGCGGCGTAAACGGGATGTCGCCGATCACCTGTGTCTGCGGGCCGGCTTGCACTAATTTCTCGACTTCAATGCGGATGGTTTCCAAATCTAGCCCGAGTTTCTGCAGCACTGCCGCGGCCACGCCTTCCCCTTCCCGGACCAGCCCCAACAACAAATGTTCCGTCCCGATATAATCATGGTTAAAGCGCCGGGCTTCTTCTTTGGCGTAAACAATGACTTTGCGCGCGCGTTCCGTAAATCGATTAAACATCTCAATCCCCTCCTAATTTTTCCCGGATCAAATTCGCCCGTTTAACATCGCGTTCGCCGGCGGATAACTTTTTTCCGTCGAATTTCTGCAAATGCGCCGGCTGAATCAAGATAAACAGTTCGTTGATCGCTTTTAAAGTGACTCCTTTGACAATATCCAAATCCACGCCCAGTCGGACCATGGAAAGCAGCTCAATTGTTTCCTGGCTTGAAATTATCCGCGAGGACCGCAACAGCCCCCACGACCGGAATATTTTATCTTCCAGCATCGGCCGGTTTTGCAGTAACAACGCCTGCCGGGCCTGCTCTTCCTGCTCGATAACCTGACGGATCAAACCATTGATATTCTGAATCATGTCCTGCTCAGTGTGTCCTAAAGACACCTGATTCGAAATCTGATAAAAATTTCCGCTGGCCTGGGTACCTTCGCCGTAAAACCCGCGGGACGCGAAGTTCAGCTTCGCAACCGCCGCCAAAACCTTATTGATCTGTTTGGTCATGACCAAAGCCGGCAAATGCAGCATCACTGATCCGCGAATCGCGGTCCCGGTGTTGGTCGGACAAGCCGTCAGATAACCCCACTGCGGCAAAAAAGCGAAATTCAATTTTTCGGACAACGCGTTATCAATCGCATCGGCGATCTGCCAGGTGTCGTCTAAATTCAAACCCGATTGCAGGACCTGGATCCGCAAGTGATCTTCTTCATTGATCATTACGGACAACACTTCTTCGGAGGAAACGACCAACCCTTTGCCTTCTGGGTTCACGGCATGATCGTGACTCATCAAGTGACGCTCAATCAAAAACTGCCGGTCGACATTATCCATTTCGCTGATCCGGAAAAACGCGGCGTTCTTAAAATATTCCGTGCCTAAAATGGCCGCGCGAATATTTTCCAAACTTTCGTTCAATTCTTTTTTATTCGCCCGGTTGGGAAACGGTTTCAAGGCCAGGTTGCGCGCCAAACGAATGCGCGAAGAAACGACAATGTTCGCGAAACTGCCGGAACCCTTCAACCATTCCCCTGTACGGCGTAAAAATTCATCTAAGCTCATAGGATTATCCTTTAAAGACACAAGACACAAGACACAAGTCACAAATTTTCAGGTTTCTAAATTTCATATCTCACCCCGTCGGTTTTCGTAGCCGACTGAAATAATTTCAACATTTTCAAAGTCACGACTCCCGGTTTGCCGTCTCCGATAATCCGGCCGTCCACCTTAACCACCGGGATCAATTCCGCCGCTGTCCCGGTTAAAAAACACTCGTCTGCGGTATAGACCTCATGGCGGGTGATCAGCCGCTCTTCCGTCTTTATTTTACACCGATTCGCGAGATCCAGCACGCATTCTCGCGTAATCCCTTTTAACCGCCCCTGGCTCGGCGTAGACAACGCCCCTTTTTTATAAATA
Organism: Candidatus Omnitrophota bacterium; assembly: GCA_015233495.1. Classification (GTDB taxonomy): domain Bacteria; phylum Omnitrophota; class Gorgyraeia; order Zapsychrales; family Zapsychraceae; genus JADFXQ01. Next base: position 4,882 of record JADFXQ010000060.1, read on the forward strand.
AAAATGTTGTCGCCCGTGCATTCCGCCACAAAACCCAGATGGTCGAGCATGATCGCCTCGCTGAATCCCGAATTCGCGGCCTCAATCTTTGCAAGAATGTTGTTAAGATAATTCAAGGATTTGAGCATCGGATTCAACGCCTCCGGACAATTGCGTATCGTCGGAACAGTAATAATCGCCATGCCGTTTTGATAAAGTTCTTTCGGGTACAAGGTGATTTTATCCGTAATGATAATGATGTTCGGTTTGCCGTAACATTTGCGCGGATCTAATCCCAGATCGCCTTCGCCGCGGGTCACCACCAAACGGATGTAGGCATCGCGAAGTTTGTTTTTTTGCAGCGTATGAACTACCGCTTTGATCATCTGCGGGCGGGTCAATGGCACGGAGATCAAAAGCGTGTGCAACGTTTCATAAAGCCGGTCGATATGCTCAGCCAAGCGAAAAACCACCCCGTTATAAGAACGGATCCCCTCAAACGCTCCGTCGCCATAAAGCAAGCCGTGATCAAACACCGAAACCTTGGCCTGCTCCCGTTCCACAAATTCACCGTTCATGTAAATTTTCATAGTTTTAACCCCTGTCAGTTAATAATTTGTGACCCACACTTAATTCGGCAGTTGCTTTGTTGTGTCATTATCGGCCGTGCCGAATTAAGTGTATGTCACCTATACCAATATCCCGTCTTTCATCCGCACGGTACGCCCGGTTAAACGGGCAATATGCTCGTCGTGCGTGATGATCAAGAGCGTCTGTCCGTTCTGCTGATTCAGCTCTAATAAGAGTTTAATCACCTCATCGCTGGACTGCGAATCCAGATTACCCGTCGGCTCATCACAAAAAATCAAATCCGGCTGATTGATGAGCGCCCGGGCAATGGCCACCCTTTGCTGTTCCCCGCCGGAAAGCTGGTTCGGTTTATGCTCAGTGCGACTGCCCAATCCCACCCGGGCCAAGACAGCTTTCGCTTTTTGTTCAAACTGCCGGACCTGGCTGGTATCCGCGTTAATCAAAGCGGGCAGCGCCACATTTTCCCAAGCTGTAAACTCCGGCAATAAATGATAAAACTGAAACACAAACCCAATTTTGGCGTTACGCAAAAACGCCCGTTTTTCATCGGAAAACGCGTACAAATCTTCGCCGCTTACCAACACTTTGCCGCTGTTCGGCGCGTCTAATCCGCCGAGGATATGGAGCAAAGTCGACTTACCCGCTCCGGAAGGACCGACAATCGCCACAGTTTCGCCGATCCGCACGTGCAGACTCACCCCTTTGAGCACTTCGAGCTTTGTCGCAAGATCCGAATAAGATTTTGTAATGTTCTTGGCTTCAAGCAGCATACGAACCTTTTAAAGACACACGACACAAGTCAGGTTGTTTTGGCAATTTATATATTTTGTTGTATGGGCCTGAGTTTCATTTTTCAAAAAGAACGATCAGGCAGAATACTTGTGTCTTGTGTCCTTGTGTCTTGTGTCATTCATACCGCAAAGCCTCCACCGGCTCCAATGAAGCCGCCCGAGACGCGGGATAGATCGTTGATAAGTACGTGATCAGCAACGCGGCCGCGACAATCACCGCCATATCCGACAACTGCAGTTCCACAGGCACGTGCTTGATCGAATAAATTTCTTCCGGAACGCGGATATAGGTCCGCAAAATATAACTCACTGCCACGCCGCTCATCACGCCCCAGACCATTCCCAAGACGCCGATGAAAACGCCTTGCTGAATAAAAATCCGGCGGATCGACCGCTTCGAAGCTCCCATGGATTTCAAAACACCGATGTCATGCACTTTGCTCGTTACGGTGACGATGAGCGTGCTGATAATGTTAAACGAAGCGATCAAGACCATTAATGTTAAAATGATAAACAATCCCCATTTTTCCAAAAACAAAGCCTCAAACAAATTTCGGTTGATATCTACCCAGGTGCGGACTAAAAATCCATAGCCGATTTTCGCGTAAATATTTTTTTTCATATCCTTAGCCGCGGTCGGTTCATCGAGTTTAACCCCGATACCCGTGACCCGGGCTGCCGGAAAATCAAAAATTTTCTGCGCGGTGGTCAGAGACACAATGACCAGATTGCCGTCGTAATCGACCATCCCGGTGGTAAAAATGCCTGCCACCTTGACCTGATGCCGCCACCCCTGACCGGACAACCCCGCGCCCGGGGTGATCAAGGTGATGGCGTCGCCGAGCGAAAAGCCGAAATACCGCGCCATTTCCGACCCAATCAAAACTGACCCCTCCTGCAAATCCGCGAGCCGACCTTTCACCAAATATTGGTCGACCTTGGTTATCCGGCTTTCGGTTTTCGGATCAATGCCGCGCACCGCTACCCCCACCGCGTGGCCGCTGTCCTCGATGAAAACACTGCCCTGAATGTAGGGTGAGACCGCTTTCACACCTTCAATGCCCGCAACCGTTTGGGCCAGATCCGCATAACCGTTGATCCCGTTTTCTTTCTCGATCATCACGTGCGGGGTGGTGCCGATGATTTTCTCGCGCAGATTATTGCCAAACCCGGTCATCACGCCCGTGACCACGATCAAGGCCATCACGCCGATCGCCACGCCGGCAATGGAAATAAAATTCAAAAACGACAAAAAATGTCCTTTGCCGGAAACCAAATACCGATAACTGATCCAACGTTCATAATGCATAATTTTTTCCTGGTGCCGGGACCTCCAGCCAACCCTAAGCTGGCTAAAGGTCAAACAAGCGGTTTCATGAGCGGGAACAAAATCACGTCCCGAATTGAAGGCGAATCCGTCAAAAGCATGACGAGCCGGTCAATGCCGATCCCCAAGCCCCCGGCCGGCGGCATGCCATGCTCGAGCGCGTGAATATAATCCTCGTCAATCGTCCGGTTGCCGGTTTCAATATCATCCTCTAAATCTTCCAAAAATCTGGCCTTCTGCTCCTGCGGGTCATTCAACTCGGAATAAGCGTTGCCAATTTCCATACCCGCGACAAAACATTCAAACCGGTCGGAAATCAGCGGATTGTCCTTAACCGTCTTTGCCAACGGGCAAAGGAAGGTAAAATATTCCGTGAAAAACAACGGCTTCATGATCTTATCTTCGTCGAGCAATTCCTCGGCGATTTTCATGACCGCGGACTTGGTCAACCGTTCCACCTTGATTGCGTGGCCTTTAACTTTTGATACCTTCGCCATCATGGTCTCCGCGGAATCGCCCGGGTCAATATCAAATTTGCGCTTCATGATCCCGGCGAAAGACCGGCGCTCCCACGGCGGAGTAAAATCAATTTCCTGCCCCTGAAACATGACTTTGTAAGAACCGGTGATTTCCTTGGCCAGATAGCTTACCATCTCTTCCGTCAGCCGCATCATAGCCTCGCAGTCGCCATACGCCTGATACAATTCCAACATCGTGAATTCCGGATTATGCCGCGTCGAGACACCTTCATTGCGAAAATTCCGGTTCATTTCATACACCCGATCCAGCCCGCCGACCAAAAGCCGCTTCAAATATAATTCCGGCGCGATGCGCATATACACGTCCATGCCGTAAGCGTTATGCGTGCTTTTAAACGGCCGGCCCCGCGCCCCGCCCGGCATGGATTGCAGCATCGGGGTTTCAACCTCCAAAAACCCGCGCGAATCCAAAAACTGCCGAATGAGCGACGTGATCCGGCTGCGCTTGATAAACACTTCCTTCACTTGCGGATTAGCGATCAAATCCAAATAACGCTGACGATAACGCAAATCCACATCTTTAAGACCATGCCACTTTTCCGGCAAGACCATCAGCGACTTAGACAGCATCGTAAGTTTTTCCACCCGAATGCTTTGCTGTCCGGTCTTCGTCATAAACAAAGCGCCGGCCACTCCGATCATATCGCCGATATCCACCAATTTCAGCAATTCCGGGTCAACCAAATCCTGCTTTATAAACACCTGCATCCGGCCGCTCTGGTCCACCAAATCCCCAAACATGACCTTGCCATGACTGCGCACTGCGACGAGCCGACCGGCCAAAACCACAGGTTTATTTTCCTCAAACTCCGCCAAAGTCGCCGCAATACTCCCGGTAGTTTCAAACCGGCCGCCGTAAGGATCAATGCCTTTTTCCTTCAAATAAGCCAATTTTTCAATCCTAATCCCTCTGATTTCATCTGCTTCCATAAATAGTTTCCTTCGATTTGAAAAAACCTGAATTGCTGCCGGCAGACCAGCTCGGCCCACACAATTTGGACAGCAATGATATAAACAATTAAATAATTGCCCCTCTAAAAAATCGTTTGATTATATAGAAAAACCGGCGGCTCCGCAATAAAAAACAAGGACAAGACTCCGCGTCCCCGAGGAAACGATAATCTTAGCCGCTTACGTTAATAAGAAAGGCTACGGTATGCTCAACTGTACTTGGGCCTGCGGAAGAGCAATCAAACTCAGACCGGCGAGAATTTCTTGCGGTGTCCGATTAGTTTCGAGTTGGGCGAGCATATCTTTTAACGGATCGGTTTGGTCGCCGGCCTGCCCCTGATTCGCAAGCCCGGTTTGGGTTTCCTCCAACCGAAAAATATCGGATAGACAGCCTAGAATTTTGTTCAAGTCGCGTCCCAATACCTGTTTCTGACAGCAAGCCATCAAAAACTGCTTCATCCGCGCATTGGAAGGAATCACCCCCTCATTGACTAAGTTTTGAATGCGACTCCATTCGGAAAAAATATCAATTTTTTCTAATTGACTGATAGGCAACGCAGTTAACTGTCCTTTCAGCGCTCCAACCGATCTCTTTCCGTTTGGCGCGCGGCTTTTCAAATCCTTAAAATCAATCCCGCCCAGTTTATCCGGGGTAGAAATTCCCAAAGCTGACGTAGGCCGACCAATGGCCGGAACCGAAACCGGCGAACTGGTTTTTTGCCGCACCCGGACTTTCCAGCCGTAATACAAATTAGGATGTCCTCCCGCGTTATCTAACTTTAAATCCTGCGGCGCTGGTTCCCATTTCAAACGCATATCGCTGATTTCTTTTATCAGCTCCCCTTCCCCTGGAATCGGCATTTCGGATAAAGCAAGATCCGCAGGAAATTCTGATCCGCCGTCGTATACTTCATTCCAAGTGATATAAAAATCATCTGTAACAAAGCTTCCCCCGGCGCGCATATGTTTATAAATCTCCTTAATAAATGGCGGATGTTGCGCATAAGCCCCAATGCCTACCCCGGCCCGTTGATAATAAACATCAATGCCATTTTGCAGAACATTTTGCAGTTTTTCCGGATACGGTTTCGCTTGCTGCGTAATATCCCCATTGATAAATGTTATAGCATATTTTTGAGAGCCTGCCGAACCCGGGTATTGCCAATCAAAAGCGATCCGGGGATATCCGTCATTCGTATCCACCTGAATTTTCTGCCTGTCAACCCCCAAAGCATCAAGTTCTGGGAATGATACCATAGATCCTTACCCCCTATTCCCTGGGGGGGCGAAAAAAATTTTAATCATCAAAGCCGATATCTTTGAGGAGCTCCGGGCTCGATATGAAGCATTTTGCCGGGGTCATATAG
>JADFXQ010000061.1 GCA_015233495.1 Candidatus Omnitrophota bacterium
GATCGTTTGTCTCAAAGAGCAGATGATGATTACTGGTTTTTACAATATTTTAAAAACACCGACGGAAAAAAAGTCTGTAGAACAAAATTTAATGGGCCGCTTGACACTGGTTACTATATAAGGGGCGTCCCCATACGTGTCAAGTTAAGCCACAAGATCGTCGAGCATTATTTGTCAATGTCTTATTCCCGCGCAAGCGGGAATCGCTTAGGTCCTCGCTAAGATTCCCGCTTGCGCGGGAATGACAAATATCAGGCTGGTTAACTTTACACCTTTGAGGGCGCCCCTTATATAACAAAGAAAATCATCTATAAGAGAAAAAGGATGAGCTGCTTGTCGCCAAGCTGCTCATCCTTTTTCGTTGGACAACTTAACGGCTTAATGCTGCATCCAGGGCATCATCTTTCTTAGTCTGGCCCCGACTTCTTCGATCGAGTGTTTGGCGGAATCCTTGCGGAACTGCTCAAAGTTCGCCCGGCCTTTTTTATTTTCCCGTAACCATTCTTTGGCAAATTTACCGCTTTGCACTTCTTTAAGGATTTTTTCCATTTCTTTCCGCACCCGGGCATTGATCACCCGCGGACCGCGCGTATAATCGCCGTATTCAGCGGTATCGGAAACGCGTTGGCGCATACCGATAATCCCCTGCTCATAAATCAAATCCGTGATGAGTTTCAACTCATGCAGGCATTCAAAATAAGCGATCTCCGGCTGATATCCAGCATTGACCAAAGTCTCATAACCGGCTTTCACCAATTCGCTCACCCCGCCGCAAAGCACGGCTTGTTCGCCAAACAAATCGGTTTCGGTTTCTTCCTTGAAGGTCGTTTCAATCACCCCGGCGCGCGTCCCGCCGATTCCCTTGGCATAAGCCAAAGCAGTTTGCAAAGCCTTCTTCGACGGATTCTGAAAAATCGCCACCAGACAAGGCACGCCCTTGCCTTCTTCGTATTGCCGGCGAACCAAAGCGCCCGGACCTTTGGGCGCGATCATCCACACATCAACATCCGGCGGAGGAACAATCTGCTTGAAATGAATATTAAACCCATGCGAAAACACCAACGATTTACCCTTGACCAGATTACGTTTGATCGCTTTTTTATAAAGCTGAGCCTGAACGTGATCCTGGGTGAGAATTTGGATAATATCCGCTTTCTTCGCCGCTTTTTTCGCTTCCAGGGGTTTAAACCCATCCTTAATCGCCTGCTCGAAATTTTTCGTGCCTTCCATTTCGCTGACAATAACGTTAACGCCGCTATCGCGTAAATTCAAAGCCTGTCCCCGGCCTTGAATGCCATAACCAATAATCGCGACGGTCTTGCCCGCTAAAACTTTTAAATCCGCGTCTTTATCAAAGTACATTTTCACTTCTTTCTTACCTGCCATATAGAATCCTTTCATTTATAAAAGATATACAATTGTCATTCCCACGAACGCGGGAATCTCAAATATTTTCCGTTAAGATACCCTCATTCGCGCAAATGACAATATGCCGCTAATAACGATAATGTTCCGGCTTATACGGCCCGTTAACCGGAACACCAATATAATTCGCTTGCTTGGGAGTCAGCTTGGTCAATTTTACTCCCACTTTCGCCAAATGCAAACGCGCCACTTCCTCGTCCAATTTTTTGGGAAGGCGATAAACTCCAATTTTATACTGATTTTTCCATAAGTCAAGCTGGGCAAGCGTTTGGTTAGTAAACGAATTGCTCATCACAAACGACGGATGTCCATTGGCGCATCCTAAATTGACCAAACGGCCTTCCGCCAACACGATTATCGAATGTCCGCCGGGCAAAACAAACCGGTCAACTTGCGGTTTAATATTGACCCGTTTGACCCCTAAGGTTTCGACCAACTTGCTGATTTGAATTTCATTATCAAAATGACCGATGTTGCAGACAATCGCGTTATCTTTCATCTTCAACATATGGGCCACGGTAATCACGTCGCAATTTCCCGTAGTGGTGACATAAATGTCCGCTTCTTTTAAGCTTTCTTCCACGGTCTTAACCTCAAACCCTTCCATCGCCGCTTGCAAAGCGCAGATCGGATCAATCTCCGTCACGATCACCCGCGCGCCGTAATACCGCATGGAATGGGCGCAACCTTTGCCAACGTCGCCATAACCGCAGACTACAACAACTTTGCCGGCTATCATGACATCCGTGGCGCGTTTGATCCCGTCCGCTAAAGATTCACGGCAACCGTACAAATTATCGAATTTGGATTTGGTAACCGAATCATTAATGTTAAACGCCGGAAATAACAATTTGCCTTGTTCCATAATCTGATACAGCCTATGCACGCCCGTGGTGGTTTCTTCGGAAACGCCGCGCATTTCCTTGACTACCGTATGCCATCTGCCGGGCTCATTTCTGATGATAGTTTTCAAACAAGCGTTCAACTCGATTTCATCCTGGCCTTCCGACGGTTGATCCAACACCGCGGCGTCATCTTCCGCCCAATACCCGCGATGAATCATCAAAGTCGCATCCCCGCCGTCATCCACAATAAGATTCGGACCTTTGCCCCCCGGAAAAGACCAGGCCTTTCCGTGAAAATCCCGGGATGCCTAAATCCTCGATCGAAGCCGCAGCTGTGTCCTGGGTCGAAAAAATATTGCAGCTCGCCCAGCGTACCTGCGCGCCCAGCGCGACTAAGGTCTTGATCAAAACCGCGGTTTCCGTAGTCATATGCAAGGAGCCCATGATCCGGCTGCCTTTTAAAGGCTTGGACGGCCCGTATTTCTGCCGAAGCGCCATCAGCCCCGGCATTTCGTTTTCCGCCATTTCAATTTCTTTATGTCCTAAAGCGGCCAAGGCAATATCCTTGACTTTATAATCAGCGACAATATTTTTTGCCATGGGATTTATGCTTCCTTTTTCAATGTTACGGCTTTATCAGTTTTTTCCCAGGTGAATTCTCTTTCATTGCGGCCAAAATGACCATAAGCGGCTGTTTTACGGAACCGAGGAGCGCGCAATTCCAACGCCTCAATAATGCCTTTCGGCGTTAACGGAAAATGCTTGCGGATCAATTGTTCCAAACGCGCTTCCGAAACTTTGCCCGTGCCAAAGGTGTCCACAAAAACGCTGACCGGCTCCGGATACCCGATGCAATAACTCAATTGCACCAAACATTTATCCGCCAACCCCGCCGCGACAATATTTTTCGTGATGTACCGCGCCATATAGGCCGCGGAACGATCCACCTTCGTCGGATCCTTGCCGGAAAACGCCCCGCCGCCGTGCGGCACAATGCCGCCGTAAGTGTCGACGACAATCTTGCGCCCGGTCATCCCCGTGTCTGACTGTGGACCGCCCACCACGAATTTACCGGTCTGATTCACGAAAAACTTCGTTTTCGCGTCAATCATTTTCCCGACAATCGGCATGGCCACCGTTTCAATGATTTCTTTCCGAGCCTTTTCCGTAATTTTTTTCCCGGTTTTGTCCAAAATCTCTTCGGTGTGCTGACAGGCCAAAACAACCGCGTCGATCCGTTTCGGCTGGCCGTCACAATATTCCACGGTCACCTGGCTTTTGCAATCCGGCCCGAGATAGCTCAAAATTTTCTTTTTCCGCACTTCTTCCACCCGCTGGACTAATTTATGCGCGAGAGTAATCGGCAAAGGCATCAATTCTTTCGTTTCGTTGCAAGCGTACCCATACATAATCCCTTGATCACCCGCGCCGCCCGCGTCCACACCCTGCGAAATATCCGGCGATTGTTTATTGATCGCGTTTAAAATCGAGCAAGTATTCGCGTCAAAACCGTATTTAGAATGCGTGTAGCCGATATCTTTCAATACTTCCCGGACTAATTTATGCACATCCACGTAAGTTGTCGTCGTAATTTCGCCGCCGACGATAACCAAACCCATGGTAATGAATGTTTCGCAAGCGACGCGTCCTTTGGGATCATCTTTAAAAACCGCGTCCAAAATCCCATCGGAGATCTGATCGCAAACTTTATCCGGATGCCCGTTGCCGACTGATTCTGAGGTGATGAAATAATTTCCTTTCACTGCGTCTTCCTTTCGTTTTAAGTTGAATACGTATGAAAATATTAGAGCTTATTTCCGTCAAACGCCTTCTGGGCCTCGTAAAAGGCCTCCACGCTTCCGATATCGTACCATTGTCCGGAAAATTTAAAACCGTAAACTTCTTTTTTTTCCCTCAGCCAGCGAATGTAATCTCCCGCCGTATCCGACTTTTTTACCTGCGCCAAATAATCGGCGACAAAACCCAAGGTGGCTTTCGGAAAATAATAAAAACACATCGCGATCAAAGTGGATTTCGGCTCAGCGGGTTTTTCCTGAAATGAAATAATTTTGTTATTCTTATCCGTCCCAACCACGCCAAACTTCACCGCGTCCTTAAGACTGCCGATATCATAAAGCCCAATCGTCACCGCTTCCCTCTGCTGGCCCGCAAAGGCCAAGTACTCCCGGATATTAAAATCAAAAAGATTATCCCCGCCTACCACCACAATATCCTCATCCAATCGCGCCGCGCGAATCGCGAAATCAATATCGCCAATCGATCCTAAGCGGTCTTCCGGGGTCTGCGTAAGGTCATTGACCACCGTGATCCGGTACGGCAATCCCTTTTGTCCGTCGCGCCATTGCAAAAAATGCTGATAAAATTTGTTGTTCGTTACAATAATGACTTCGTTTACATCGGCGATACCGTTAAAACGATCCAAAATATAATTGGTCAAAGGACGACCGTTGATTTCCAAAAGAGCTTTCGGGGTGTCTTTGATTATCGGATACAACCTGGTTCCATATCCCGCGGCTAAAATGAGCACTTTCATAGAAAACCTTTCTGGTATACGGGATACAATATACGGTGCCATTTTTTGCTGTATCACGGAATAAATATCGCAATGCAACTGCTTACACTTGCCGCCGTATACCGTATGCTATATACTGCTTTTTACCCCTCCCCCCGCTCATCCGTAATCAATAACGGCACCAACTTCTTGAGCCGCCGGCGGCAATGCATCTCAACTTCCTGTCCATTCTCATATTCCAAGACTTCCTGGGCCAGAACTTGAGCGTCTTTCCAAGAAATGCTGCGCACCATTTTCTTAATTTGTAAAATATTCGTCGGGGACATACTTAAACTATCAATATTCAATCCCACCAAAACCAAGGCCAACACCGGATCACTCGCCATTTCCCCGCATAATCCCACATTGATACCCGCGTCGTGGGCCGCGTCAATCGTCCGTTTGATCAACCGTAAAACCCCGGGATGCCCCGGCTCGTAAAGCGACGCCGTCTGTTCATTGACGCGATCCACCGCCAAGGTATATTGAATCAAATCATTCGTGCCGATGCTGAAAAAATCCGCTTCCCGGGCCAACAAATCCGAAGTCATGGCCGCGGAGGGGACCTCGATCATCACGCCGACTTTCATGTCTTCGTCGAATTTGATTTTTTCGCGGTGCAGTTCGCGTTTAACCTCATCCAAAATGGCGTTCGCCTTTTTCAATTCCGCGACGCCCGTGATCATCGGATACATCATCTGCAAATTGCCAAAAGCCGTGGCGCGTAAAATGGCCCGCAATTGTGTTTTGAAGATATCCGGCCGGGCCAAACAAAAACGAATCGCCCGCCATCCTAAAAAGGGAAACATATCCTTCGGGATCTGCAAACTCGAGATAAACTTATCGCCGCCAATATCAAGAGTCCGCACCGTCACCACCCGCGACTTCATCTCCTTAGCTACCTGGCAATAAGCCGTGAACTGCTCCTCTTCCGAAGGAAGATCTACCCGGTTCATGTAAAAATATTCCGTGCGGTACAACCCGATGCCGCTCGCCTCATAACGCAACGCGCTGGGCACCTCTTCCGGCAGTTCCAGATTCGCGAACAATTCGATGGTCCGCCCATCGGTTGTTTCCGCGGGCAGACTTTTGACATCTTCAAACTGGTCCTTAAATTGCACAATCCGGTCTTGCAACTCGCGATATTTGGCTACGGTTTCCTCATCCGGGTCGATGATCACCAGCCCCTTACGGCCGTCAACGACAATAAAATCTTGATTACGGATGTGCAACGTCGCTTCTTTCAAACCAACCACCGCGGGAACCCCTAAGGTCTTCGCCATAATGGCCGTGTGCGATGTCGGACCGCCGATATCCGTGGCAAAAGCAATGATGTTTTTATTGTACATACTCGCCGTGTCCGAAGGCGCAAGATCATGGGCGATAATGATCAATTGTTCGGTCAAATTTTCCAACTCGTGCAGCTTATCTTCGTCCATCAAATTTTTGAGAATGCGCCTGCCGACATCATTGATGTCGCCGACGCGTTCGCGTAAATATTCGTCTTCAATCTTGGAAAAAATCTTGACGTATTTTTTTAAAACCTCGGAAAAAATATATTCCGCCGAGAGCTTTTCCGATTTGATCCGCTTCACTACTTCCTCAATGAGAGACCGGTCTTCCAAAACCAGCAAATGCGCGTCAAACAGCTGAGCCTGCTGACCGCCAAGCTCGACGCTGATTTTCTTTTTTATCTCGGAGATTTCTTCCCGGGTCTTAATCAAAGCCTCTTCAAAGCGGGCAATTTCAATCGGGGCTTCCTTGTCCATGATGGCGCGCGGCGGGACAACAAATTCTTGTTTGTCCAAAATGAACGCCGCGCCGAGCGCGATGCCCGGCGCCGCAGGTATGCCTTTTAAGACGTATTCGCCCATATCAAGTTTCCTCTTGTGTCAGCAATGCTTCCAATTCCTGCATCACCTGGTCTGCCGCGTCCCCTTCGATTTCAATCCCCACCAATGAATTCTGTTGCGCCCCCAACGTCAAAATCCCCATAATGGATTTTCCATTGACCCGGTCTCCGTTTTTTTCGACTGTCACATTCACGTCATATTTGGAAACAATTTGGACAAACAAGGCCGCCGGACGCGCGTGCAAACCCTGCGGGTTCCGCACCTGGATTTCTTTTTGTATTTTTTTCATAAGCCTTACCGCTTAATTACCCGATGCATTTCAATCAAACGGATCAATGTTTTGTTTAATTTCTGTGAATCATGCCGCACATAATCCGCGACGCCGATCAGATCCGCTTGAAAAACCGCGTATCCTTTTTCGCGAATCTTTTCCGCATCCACCGCCACCGGAAACTGCCCCTGCTCTTGATACCGCTGCAAAGCCTCCAGAGGAACCGGCGCGTTATTGAGCAGGCAGGCATCCACGACTTGCGGGCCGGCGTGATCAATGATCGCTTTCAAATGATCCCAAGCCGTGTACCCATCGCTTTCACCTGGCTGCGTCATCACATTGCAAACATAAACCTTAAAAGCGCTTGACCGCTCAATGGCTTCACTCATGCCATAGATGATCAAATTCGGGATCACGCTAGTATAAAGACTCCCAGGCCCCAAAACGATCACGTCCGCTGCTTGAATCGCGTCTAAAGCCGCTTGCGTCGGTTTGGCGTTCACATCCGTCAACGAGAGCCGGCGTATGCCTTTTTTGCTATCCGGGATTTTCGCCTCGCCTTTGGTCTTCGTGCCATCCCGATACTCCGCAATCAGATGGACGTTGGAGGTCGTCGCCGGAACAACCTTGCCGCGGATCGCGAGAACCTTGCTTGTTTCATTGACGGCGCGCTCAAAATCTTCATCCGTCACATGATACATAGCGGTTAAAAATAAATTCCCAAAATTATGCCCCTGCAATTGCGAATCCGGAGCAAACCGATACTGAAAAAGATCGCCCATTAATTTAGGAGCATCCGCCAACGCCACCAAACAGTTGCGGATGTCTCCCGGAGCGACAATATTGAACTCCTCGCGCAACCTCCCCGAAGACCCGCCGCTGTCCGCGACGGTAACCACCGCGGTAATATTTGAGGTGTATTCTTTCAAGCCAAAGATCAAATTCGATAAACCGTGACCACCGCCGAGAATCACAATTTTCGGGCCGCGTTCCAGATAACGGCGCTGATATAATATATTGATCAAATCCTGTTCGCCTTGGGGCAAAAACAAAGTCAATAGCGAAACAATAACCTTGGACATACCCATGACAATGAGCACAATCCCGCATAAAATCCAGACAAAGCCCAAGACATTCACGAAGCGGTATATATGCGCGGACATGACCGCGCCAAATCCGACGACAATCACCCCCAGCAAAGCGACGAATAACCACCGCTTAATTCCCATCCGGGGGTAAAGCCATTTGAAAAAATTTTTGGTCATAACGAAGACAAGGCGAGTCTAAGCGGCCATCCCTTACGCCGCGGACAACCGGGCGTCTTCTTGCTCAATGATGGCCATCATTTCTTTTTCATCTTTCGCCGATTTGAGACTTTCCCGGATAAACTTATCTTTTAAGAGACGAGAAATGCGCGCGAGCGCTTTGAGATGCGGGCCGGCGGAATCCGCGGGCGCGATTAACAAAAAAAAGATGTGGGCTGGTTCTCCATCGAGAGAATCGAAATCAACGCCTTTTTTGCTGATCCCCAGACAACCGATCAACTGTTTGGCGCCTTCGTATTTCCCATGGGGAATGGCAATGCCTTGACCGATCGCTGTTGAACCGAGGGCCTCGCGGGCCATTAAAATCTCCACAATCTTCTTTTTATGCTTTCGATCTATAGCTGAGGTTTCCACCAATAGTTCCACTAATTCCGCGATGACGTCTTCTTTCCCCTGACTTTTAAGATTTATCGTCACAGCATCACGGCTGATAAAGTCCGTTAAGTTCATCGCGATCCTCCTTAAGTAGTTTCCGGCGAAGCTAAGTTTCCTGCCCCGACCGCCCAAGGCGCGTCTGCCGGGGTTTTTATTGTTACTTTGAATACGCTTGGCAAATGCAACCAAGACTAATCGCCTTCGCTTGCCAGTTACGCAATGTGCCTTGGTTACATTGAAAGTAACAATAAAAAAAGCGGCGGATGGGGTTCGAACCCACGACATCAACCTTGGCAAGGTCGCATTCTACCAACTGAATTACCGCCGCATTATGTCAAAAAATCATAAAGCAAAAACAAAAGCAAAACATTTTAGCATTCAGGTATTTCGTGTCAACATAAAATGAAAATCAAGCCCTGAATTATGGGCGAGAGAGGACTTGAACCTCCATGGGTTACCCCACCAGATCCTAAGTCTGGCGCGTCTGCCAGTTTCGCCACCCGCCCGAATTTTCAAGAATTCTTGAAAATTCGTCCCGAGACTATCGGGACCGCTTAAGGCGATCCGAGGCTCAGAAGAAAGTTCAAGAACTATAGAAAAATAGCTTCCTAATCAAAGAACAAACGTACCCTGGGATTGACGAAGCAATCCCAGGATCACCATTATTTTCTCTAATAGTGGTGCGAAATGCCCTCCCTTACGGGTAAGGCATTTCGCACAATGAGGAAAATAATGGTGACCCACCCGCGACTCGAACGCGGCACACCAGCCTTAAAAGGGCTGTGCTCTACCAGATGAGCTAGTGGGTCAATAATAATTTATCTGCGTCCCCAAAGGCGCAGGAACATGACCCCTATTTAACCGCCGCTGGATAAGGCTTTATTTTTTTCTTCCAGCATACCGTCGATTTCTTTAATGTATTTATCGGTCAATTTCTGAATGGATTCCTGACCTTTAAAACTATCATCTTCAGAAATAATGCTATCCTTCTTAAGCTTAACAACCTTATCATTAGCCTCACGACGAATCGTCCGCAGTGAAACACGCCCCTTCTCAGCCATGTCCTTAACGACTTTAGCCATTTCTTTACGACGCTCCTCAGAAAGCGGCGGGACAGACAAACGAATGATCTTGCCATCATTATTAGGAGTAATCCCAAGTTTTGACGCAAGAATGGCTTTCTCAATCTCAGGAAGAGCCGAAGGGTCCCAAGCCTGGATCACCAGGCTGCTGGCATCAGGAGATGATACCGCCGCCATCTGCTTAAGCAGCGTAGGC
>JADFXQ010000062.1 GCA_015233495.1 Candidatus Omnitrophota bacterium
GAAAAAAATCAAAACTATATTTTTGTCTTGGATTTATCAAAACGCGGGAAAGACCACGGTAGCGCTCGGCCTTTATCAGGCGATGCGAGAACGCGGGATCAATGCCGCGATCATGAAGCCGGTGGGGCAAATATATGTGAGTGTAGGCGATTTGAAGATTGACAAGGACTCTTATCTTTTCGGCGAGGTGTTCAAGTTTTCTTGTCAATGGCATGATATGAGCCCGGTGACGATTGACCGCGGGTATACTGAAAAATATATTTTGAATCCTAACAAAGACCATTTGGGCAAGGAGATTCTGAAGTCGTTTAACAATCTTACGTCCCGGCGGCAAGCGATTATTATTGAAGGAACCGGCCACGCGGGCGTGGGGTCGGTGATTGATTTTTCCAACGCGGATGTGGCGCGATTGTTGGGATCGAAAGTCATCATTATCAGTGAGGGCGGCATTGGGAAGACTATCGATGAAATCATGTTGAACAAGGCGTTGTTTGACGCGCAAGGCGTGGAAGTGATCGGCGTGATTATCAATAAAGTTTTGCCGGACAAATATGATAAAGTGAAAAATTTTTTGGAAAAAGGGTTATCCCGCAAAGGGATCCGTTTATTAGGTGTGATCCCGCATCAGCCGTTGCTGAGCGCGCCGCGTATGGAGCAGATCGCGGAAAAATTAGGGCTGGATGTTCTCTGCGGGAAAATCAATCTCCGCAACCGCGTGAAGCACGTTATTGTCGCGGCCATGGAGCCTCACAATATGATCCATTATTTGGAAGACGGGACTTTAGTCTTGGCTTCCGGCGACCGAGTGGATAATATTCTGTTAGCGGTCAGTTCGCATTTGGTGCGGGACAGCCGCAGTTTTAAAATCGCGGGCATGATTTTGACGGGAGGTTTAAAACCCAACCCCGCGATTCTCGAGCTTTTGAGCCGCAGTCATATTCCGGTTTTGATCAGCAGTGATGACACGTTCACGGTCGCGACTAAGGTTGAACAAAGCATTTGCAAGATCGAGAAGAAAGATAAAGATAAAATTGAAGAAAGCGGCCGGTTAGTAAAAAAATTCGTAGACGTGAATACGATTTTAAACGTAGTTTAAGCCATCCTACGGGGCGCTGTTTGACGATCAGGGGGGACAAAAATTTATGCAAAATTTGCTGCGGTTCATTTTTGGCGGGTTGATGGTTTTGTTTTTGGCCTTTTGGGGATATCAGTCGGCGCAATCCGCGGACTTTGCGCGGACGCGCCAATATGAAATTCTTAAGGCGTTTGGCTTGGATGTGGCGAATTTAAAGGCCGCGGACCGGGGCCGGCTGTTTAAACAAAAAATTGTCGAGGCGGCGATTGACGCTAAAGGGGAATTGATGCGCGGCCGGCAGGCGCGGGGCCGCCGCGTGAGCCAGGGCGTTTACCCGTTGTATGTTTACCGCGAAAACGGCCGGGTGATCGCTTATGGATTCCCGTTGATAAAAAGCGCTTCCCCCCGGATCATTTATGGTTACGCGTCTGTGTCTGCGGATACAAAGACTTTGCGCGGCGTCGCGTGGCGGATCAGTCCGAAAGACACGGCCCAGCGAAAAGAACAGATTTGGAAATTCACGGCAGGCTTGCGCGGCAAGAAAATTTGGGATACCCGCAACAAAACTGTCAAGCCGCTCGGCGAAACCGGCAACCGGGACAATTTTTCTTTGGAGCAAACTATCGCGGCTGTGCTTGACGATAATTTGCGGCATTACGACCCGTTTTTCCGCAAATTTCGCCGGAATAAATAAGGAACCTTTATGGTAAAAGCCAAAATATTACCGCAGAAAATTAGCTCCGTTCAGGAACTGCAGGTTCTGCGGCGTTTAGTCGAATTGGCGAATTCGGAATTAGATTTGCAGACCGTGTTGCAGGAAACCGTGAAGACCGTGGCGCAGATCACTAAGGCGGATTCGGTGTTTATTTATTTGTTCGACGAGCAACGGGAACATTTGGTTTTGCTGGCTTCCAAAACTCCGCATAAAAAAGAGCTGGGGAAAATCACCTTGCGCGTCGGAGAAGGGTTGACGGGTTGGGCGGCGCAGGAAAATAATACGGTGATGATTGCCGCCGGCGCGTATAAAGACGCGCGGTTCAAACATTTTGACGTTTTGCCCGAAGACCAATATGAGGCTTTTTGGGCGGCGCCCGTGGAATTTAAACGCCAAACGATCGGCGTGATCAATATCCAGCATAAAAAGCCTTATGAACACCCGGCGGAAATCATTGACTTGATCAGTCTGATCGCCCGGCAGATCGGCGGGGTGATCGCCAATGCCCGGCTTTATGAAGAAACGAAGAAAAAAGCGGGGCAGTTGGACAGTTTAGTCAAGGTGAGTCAATCCATCACTTCGCAAGGGTATTTGGATGAAATTTTAAATCTTATCGTCGTGGTTACGGCGGAGATGTTGAATTCCAAGATTTGTTCGATCATGCTCTTGGATGAAAAAGGACGGGAATTGGTGATCCGCGCCACGCAAAGCTTGAGCGACGCTTACCGCAAGAAACCGAATTTAAAAGTCGACAACAGTTTGAGCGGTCAGGTGGTGAAGACAAAAAAACCGCTGCAGATTTACGATGTGCGGCAGGAGCAAAATTATGTGTTTCGCGATTTGGCAGTCAAAGAAAATCTGACGTCTTTGTTGGCGGTGCCGATGGTGGTCAAAGATCGGGCGATTGGGATCATCAGTGTTTATACCAAGACGCCGCACGCTTTTTCGGAGGAGGAAATCAATGTTTTGCAGATGGTCGCGAATCAGGCCGCGGTGGCGGTCGAGAACACTAATCTGATGGGCGAGGCGTTGAAAGCCAAGGAGGCCCTGGAGACCCGCAAGCTCGTCGAACGTGCGAAAGGGATCCTGATGAAAATGAGCAATCTTGACGAAGCCGCGGCGCATAGGCTTATTCATAAAAAAAGCATGGACTCCTGCCGTTCGATGAAAGAAATCGCCGAGTCGATCATTTTGATGGAGGAGTTGCAAAAGAGATAAATCAGGGAGAACTATGAGCCAACCTTCGGTGAAACGAAAATTAGCAAAAAATCAAGTTTCTTTAGGCGCGTGGATCACGATCGGCCATCCGGCGGTCGCGGAAATTATGGCCCAATCCGGGTTTGATTGGTTAGCGATTGACATGGAACATGCCGCGATCACTTTAGCGCAAGCACAGACTTTGATTCAGGTGATTGAGTTGTCGGGCGGGACGCCGTTGGTGCGCGTGGGCGAGAATGATCCGCGTTTGATCAAACAAGTTTTGGACGCCGGGGCGCATGGGGTGATTGTTCCCATGGTCAATACCGCGGCTGAAGCGTCCCGGGCAGTTGACGCGGTTTATTATCCGCCGCAGGGCAAGCGCGGGGTCGGTTTGGCCCGCGCTCAGAAATACGGATTGGGATTCGAAGCTTATAAAAAATGGTTGCCTCGGGAGGCGATTCTTGTCGCGCAGATTGAACACTGCGCGGCAGTTGAAAATTTGGAAGACATTCTGGCGGTTAAGGGCATAGACGCGACATTAATTGGCCCTTATGATTTATCAGCGTCTATGGGATATCCCGGCGAGTTTGAGCGGCCCGCGGTGAAAGCGATGATCCAGCAATACATTCAAACCTGCCGGAGGCTGAAGAAAACCGCCGGTTTTCACAGTGTGCCTCCGGATCCGCTTTTGGCGCAAAGGAAAATCAAAGAAGGGTTTGCTTTTTTGGGGTTTAGTTTGGATGAATTGTTTTTAGCGCAATCCTTGAAAGACGCTTTGCAGAAACTGCATGCGGCAGATCGGAAATAAAAGGATGGGAATCAAAAGAAAAATATTAAAAGCGATCGTGAATCTCTTTGCTTTGAACCGGGCCAATGTATTGTCGTGCAGTTTGGCCGAGGAAATTACCCCATATTATCTCATAAGCCGAAACGGCATTGATTATCGTTTTTTTTGTCCGAATCATTTGATCCGCTGGCGGTTGGACACCTATTTCACCAAAGAACCGGAGACGCTTGCTTGGATCGATACGTTTAAAAAAGGCGAGGTTCTTTTTGATATCGGCGCCAATATCGGGTTGTATACGATTTATGCCGCGCAAAAAGGCGCCACGGTTTTTGCCTTTGAGCCGGAATCGCAGAATTACGCGATGCTAAATCGCAATATTTTTCTTAATCCCGGCGCGGCGGTGGTCACGGGTTTGAATATCGCGATCGCGGACCAGACCAGCGTGGGGAAATTAAATTTATCAGCGTTTGAAACCGGCGCCGCCTTGAATCAGTTCAATCAAACTGTGGATGAGTTTAAGCGGGAGTTTCATCCGGTGTTTCAGCAGGGCGTTGTGTCTTTTACTTTGGATGCCTTTGTCGCTTTGGCCAAAGTATGTCCGCAGCACATTAAAATCGATGTGGACGGCCTGGAACCGCTGATAATCCGGGGCGCGGCGCAAACGCTAAAAGACGCCCGTTTGAAATCCGTTTTGATTGAGATTAACGAGGAGCGCGTTGACCATTTGGCCATTCTGCCGATTATGGAGTCAGCGGGATTGGGTTTGCTGTATAAAAAACACAGCAGCCTGTTTGATCAGGGGAAATATCAAAAGGTTTTCAATTATGTATTTCAACGGCAAGCGTAGGAGCATATGTCATGCATAGGATTGGGATAATTCCGGCGCGGATGGCGTCGTCCCGGTTTCCGGGAAAACCTTTAGCGAAGATCAATGGGACGCCGATGATCGGCCACGTTTATTTTCGCAGTAAGCTGACGGATTGTTTAGACGAGGTTTATGTCGCGACGTGCGATACGGCGGTGCGGGACTATATCGAATCCGTCGGCGGCAAGGCGGTAATGACTTCGGACAAGCATGAACGCGCCGCGGAACGGTGTTCGGAGGCGATACGGAAGATCGAAGATTCCACGCAACGGCGCGTGGATATCGCCGTGATGATTCAGGGGGATGAACCGATGCTGTTGCCTGAAATGATCGCTGAGGCGCTGCGTCCCTTAGAAGAGGATAAAAGGATTCTGGTTTCCAATTTGATGGCGCCCATCACGACGCGGGAAGATCACAACGATCCCAACGAAGTCAAGGTGGTGGTTGACCGTCAAAATAATGCGCTGTATTTTTCCCGGGAACCGATCCCCTCTTGGAAAAAAGGCGCGAAAACAGTGCGGATGATGAAACAGGTGTGCGTCATTCCGTTTCAGCGGGATTTTTTGATCCAATTTAATGAAATCCCACCCACGGAATTGGAAATCGTGGAGTCAGTCGATATGCTGCGGGTTTTGGAACATGGATTTAAAGTCAAAATGGTTCCAACGCGGTTTGTGACTTACAGCGTGGATACGCCGGAGGATTTGCAATTGGTGGCTGACCTGATGCGGGAGGATCCACTGGCGGCGCGGTATCCAAAACCAACGGGGAAGACGTGAAAAAAGCAGAACGGATTTTTATCGCGACCAGTTCGTTCGCGGAATATAGTGAAGAGCCTTTGCGGCGGTTAAAGGACCGGGGATTCGCCTGGGCTTTGAATCCGCACGGCCGCAAACTCCGGTCTGAGGAAATCGCGGAGTTGGCGCAAGGCGCGGTGGGAATTGTCGCCGGGACAGAGAAGATCGATGGGCCGATTTTACGGCGTCTGCCGGGGTTGAAAGCGATTTCCCGCTGCGGGGCCGGGATTGATAATATTGATTTGCCGGCGGCCGCGGAATTGGGCGTGCAAGTCCGCAACACTCCGGACGCGCCGACTTTGGCGGTCGCAGAACTCACGGTCGGGTTGATGATCAATCTTTTGCGCCGGGTGCATTGGATGGACCGGGATTTGCGTCGGCAGTGCTGGAAGAAACATATGGGGCATTTATTGTCGCGGAAAAAAGTCGGGATTATTGGTTTTGGCCGCATTGGCAAAAAAGTGGCGCAATTGTTAAAAGGCTTTGAATGCGAACTCGCTTATCATGATGCGCGGATTGCGCCGGGACATCCGGGGATCGCGGGGATGACATTAGCGGAAATTTTACCTTGGGCGGATTTGCTTACTGTCCATATTTCTTCCGCCGAAACCGTAATCAGCGGGAGGGAATTGGGGAAGATGAAACCGGGATCGTTTATTATCAACACCTCCCGGGGGGGAGTGATTGATGAAACGGCTTTGGCAGAGCATTTGCTTTGCGGACATCTGGCTGGCGCGGCTGTGGATGTTTTTACCCAAGAGCCTTATGCGGGGCCGTTGTGCGGGTTGGAGCCAGTAATTCTTACCCCGCACATCGGTTCTTACGCGCAAGAATCCCGAGTGGATATGGAAGTTGCAGCGGTGAAAAATCTTTTAGAAGCCCTGGGAGAAAACAGCGGGTGTTGAAAGCGGTCATTTTTGATTTTGATGGCGTGATTGTGGAATCCGCGCAGATTAAGACAGCGGCGTTTCAGGAATTATTTTCCGCCTGGCCGGCTGACCAAGCGCGCGCCGGAGTGGAATATCACCTGCGGAACGCGGGGATAAACCGTTTGGTGAAATTTCGCTATTTTTTTGAAAAGATCTTGGGCTCGGCGTATTCATCCGCAAGGGAACGGGATTTAGCGGCGCGGTTTGAGGCTATTGTTTTTGAGCAGGTGTTGCGCGCGCCGTTAGTCAAAGGCGCGGGAGAATTTTTAGAAAAGTATTTTGGGAAATATCGGTTTTTTATCGCGTCCGGCACGCCGGAAAGCGAGCTGGCAGTGATCGTAGAGCGTAAAGGGCTGAAACGCTATTTTGAGCGGGTGCGGGGCGCGCCGGCGGTCAAGCCGGACATTTTGGCGCAGGTTTTACGGGATTTTGGTTATCAGCCGGAGGAAACGGTTTTTATTGGCGATGGGGAATCGGATTTACGAGCGGCCGGCTCGGTCGGCGTGCCGTTCATATTACGCCGGACGCCGGAAAATCAAGTTCTGGGTTTAACCACAGAAAAAACTATGGCCGATTTAACGGAATTGGAACGAATCCTGCATCTAGCAAAAGAGGCGCAGTCATGTTAAAAAAAATTGTGGTTTTTGGGGGCGCGGGATTTTTAGGCAGTCATGTAGCGGACGCTTTATCGCAATCCGGATGCGCGGTGACGGTTTTTGATCAGACCGTATCGCCGTATTTGCGGCCGGATCAAGAGATGATCGTGGGGAATATTTTGAATCCGGCAGAAATTCAAGCGGCGTTGCAGGGCGCGGATACGGTTTATCACTTTGCCGCAGTCGCGGACATTGCCGCAGCGAAAGAGGAACCGCGCTTTGCCATTGAAGCCAATTTGTTAGGCACGTTGAATATTTTGGAAGGCTGCCGTAAACAGGGCATTAAAAGGTTTATCTTTGCCAGCACGATTTATGTTTATAGCGCGTCGGGATCGTTTTATCGGGCTACCAAACAGGCCTGCGAATTGTTTATTGAAGAATACCGTAAAACTTATGGTTTGAATTTTACGGTGTTGCGCTACGGCTCTTTGTACGGCCCGCGCGCCGGAGAAAATAATTGGATTCATCGGGTGATTCAACAAGCATTGCAGCGTCATTGCATAGTGCGTAAAGGGGATGGCGAGGAGATCCGCGAATACATCCATGTTCGCGACGCGGCCCGGTTATCGGTTCGCATTCTCAGCGAGGATTTTGTGAATCAATATGTGATTATCACCGGACAGCAAATGATGCGCATCAAAGATGTTTTGTTGATGGTGAAAGAAATATTGGGAAATCAGGTGGAGTTGAAATTCGAACCGGCCAGCGATGATGAACACTATGAGATTACCCCGTATCATTTTTCGCCCAAAGTAGCGCTCAAATTAACGGATAACGTTTCAGTGGATTTGGGCCAGGGGATTCTGGAATTATTGGATATCGAATTTCATCATAACAATCGGGAAGCCCGGTATTTGCCGGCTTAGTTGTAATCGCGAAAGATTAAAGGCTTTTGGCGCGCGGCTTTGCCAGCGATGGGCAGGGAGGCAAGATAAAAAGATTAAAGGCTAAAGCTTTTTACAGAACGTAAGGTTGAGAAAGGAGGGCATGATGCGACGATATATCCTTTTGCTGTTGTTTTTATCAGTTGCCGGGTCAGCGCCTGCCGATGAACTACGGCCGGTTTCCACAATTACGGATGTGGTGATTTATCCGGACACGGGGCGGGTGACGCGGGAAGCGCAGGTGGATTTGAAGGAAGGGACGCATACGGTTTATTTTGCCGGGATCAAGCCTTTTATCGATGAGAATTTTATAACGGTGGCGGGGCAGGGCGCGGCGCGGGTGAAGATTTATGGCGCGAAGGTGATGGCGAAATATTTAACGGAAAACGCCGACACCCGCGTCAAGGAACTGGAACAAAAATTAGAGGCCTTGAGCGATCAGACTGTGGCGGAACAAGCTAAGTTAACGGTTTTAGAAAGCAAACGGCAGTTTTTGGAATCCGTGAAATTGTTCGCGGCGGGGCAATTGCCGAAAGATTTAGTCACGACCATGCCGTCGCCGGAAAATTTGGATAAGACGCTGGCTTTTTTAAACGTGAATTTGACGGCTTTAGAAACGGATAAACAGCAGGTGAATGTCACTTTGCGCGGTCTGGCGAAACAAATTGCAGCTGTGAGTCAGGAATTGAATAAAGTGCGCGGGGTCGCCAACCGGTCAGAACAAACTGTGGCCGTTGACCTGGAATGCGGCCGAACCGGAAATTTTACACTGCGTCTCGCGTATATGGTGGGTAATGTTTATTGGAGCCCGGTATATGACGCCCGGGTGGAAGCGGATTCGGGAAAAACGCTTTTGGCGTTTGGCGCGCTGATCCGTCAAAATTCCGGCGAAGATTGGGACGATGTTAAGTTGACGGTGTCGACGGCCAAGCCGAGTATTGGCGGTTCTATGCCGCAGTTAGATCCCTGGTGGCTAAGGCCTAGGGTGGCGCGAGCTGAGCGTATGTTCAAAACCGGGCGCTGGAAAGATGCTTACCAAGATACCGACAGAATGGTCGCGTCGAACGCGGTTCAATACGAATCGTTGGCCGCTTTGGCTTCCCCCCACGAAGAGAAAGCGCAAACCGCTCAAGCCCAACCGGAAGCGCGCGGCACCGCAGTGGTTTATACGATAGCCAAGCCGGTTACTATTAAGGCTGACGGGAATGAAAGTCGCGTGCCGGTCACCGAGCAAGATTTGCCGTCGATTTTTGAGTATTCCACGACGCCCAAATTATCGCCTTATGCGTATTTGAAAGCGGTGGCGCAAAATGGCGAACAGGACCGGCTGTTGGCGGGGCCAGTCAATGTTTTTTTAAACGGCGATTTTGTCAGCCGTTCTCAAATGGAAAAAACTGTGGCGGAAGGCGAAAAATTTAATTTGTATCTCGGAGCGGATGAAGGCGTTGCCGTGAAACGGGATTTGCTGGAGGAGAAAACCGATGACACGTTCCTCGGTAATATTCCGTCGGCGAACCAGACAACATTTTTTGCGTATAAGATCACAGTGGAAAATCACAAGAAAAAAGAGATCAAGATAAATGTGTACGATCAGATTCCGGTGGCGCAGGATGACAAAATTCACGTTAAGGACGTGAAATACAGCGTTAAGCCGAGCGCAGAGAATTATCTGGACCGCAAAGGCGTCAATCAGTGGCAAATGACGCTTAAGCCGGGGGAAAAACAAGTCATAGCTTATTCGTTTATTGTGGAACATCCGCGGCAATTGGTTGTGGAAGGCTTGTAATGTCGTAGGGTCGTGGGCGCCCGTTGCGAGGCCGCGCCAGGACAACAATTTTTGTATGTTCCGTCGAGAAAATAATAGGGAACGGTCAATAGATCCTTACCCCCTTGATTCATAAGAACATACTTCATGCGAAGCAATTTATCGAGATCAACAGGTGGTACCAAGAGCAGTTGTTGATTTAAGTCAGGTTTCTTTTCAAGAGCGAGTTGCAATGGGGTTTTGTGTTCTTTGTAAGAGTTTGGTCTTTTA
>JADFXQ010000063.1 GCA_015233495.1 Candidatus Omnitrophota bacterium
AAATCCTCCTTTGTTCTCGCCCCCATGCCGCCCCGGCTTTTTGCGGCCCGCTTCGCCCGTCGTGCGAAGGGAAGGGGCCGTTTTAAGCGCGGGGGGGGGGGGGGCAGATTATGTTGACAGGCCTTTTTTAGCAAACCCGTCGTGAAATCTTCGCTGAATTTGACCGGTTCATCCAAATTTTTATTTTCCAACAACCGCAGGGCGTTTTTGAATTCCAACCCGGCTTTGGCATTTTTTTTTGCGGCGGTGTATATGTTGGCCAAATGAAAATGCGCCATCGGCACATCCGGGTCCAAATAAATTACCTGACGGAAAAATTTTTCCGCTTCCGGAAAACAGCCGGTCTTCGCATATAACGTCGCCAATAAAAAACACGCGGCCGCGGTGCCATCGATTATTTGGAGAAGCCGATCAATTTCGACGAGCTGGCCGCCTCTTTGGGCCGGGCCCAGGAAAAACAATCCGAAAAAGAAGACTTGGCGTACAAAAACACTTTGCTGGTGATCGACGATGATGAGGCGGCGCTGAACCCGCTCAAACGTTTTTTGGAAAAAGAAGGCTATGAAATTTTTACGGCCATCAACGGAGACAACGGCTTAAAAATTATTGAGAACAATAAAATCGACATTTTGATTACTGACATTCATATCGGCGATATGAACGGCATCGAAATTTTGCAGAAAGCGAAGAAATATTATAAAGACATCGAAGGAATCGTGATGACCGGGCAAAAAGACGAGGCCTTGGCTATCGAATCTTTGCGCGCCGGAGCGATGGAATATCTGGCTAAACCCATCAATTTCGACGAGCTGTTGATTTCTTTGGAAAAAGCGGTCAATAATATCAACCTCAACCGGGACCGCTTATACCGCAACCGCGAATTGAAAATATCGTCGGAAATCATCGCGAAAATGAACGAGGAGCTGGAACGCCGCATTGATGACCGGTCCCGCGAATTGAGCCAAACCCAGGCGCAATTGTTTCAAACTTCCAAACTGGCGACCTTGGGCGAAATGTCGGCGGGTCTGGCCCATGAAATCAACCAGCCCTTAGGCGGCATTGCCTTGATCTGCGCGAACATTAAAAAATCAATCGAGCGGGGAAAATTTTCCGAAAAAATTCTGATCGCCGACATCGCGGACATTGAAAAATCCATCCAACGCATCACCCGGGTTATTCAGCATATCCGCACCTTTGCCCGGCAAGACACTTTAAAATTTATCGAAGTCGATATCGCCTCAACCATTGATTCCGCCCTGACTCTTTTGGGCGAACAACTGCGCCTGCACGAAATCGAAGTAGTTTGCGAATTTGCCAAAGATATTCCGAAAATCATGGGCGAGCCGTTTCAGCTGGAACAGGTTTGGATAAATCTCATGTCTAACGGCCGCGACGCTATGGACGAAAAAGCCAACCGGATCAAAGACGGCCGTTTACCTGCCGAAGAATATCATAAAAAATTTCTGATCCGGGCCGCTTATGACCAAACCGCGAACGCGGTGCAAGTCTTTTTCTCTGACAATGGTATCGGCATCTCGGACGCGAATAAGAAAAAAATTTTTGAGCCTTTTTTTACCACGAAAGAAGTGGGCAAAGGCTCGGGTTTAGGGTTATCCATTACTTATGGAATCATTGAGAGCCATAAAGGCGCGATTGAGGCGCAGGGCAAAGAAGGCGAAGGAGTGACATTCATCGTTACCCTGCCGATCGGAGGAAAAAATGACAACGGAAATTAAAATCAAAATATTGGTTGTGGATGACGAAGAAATCCTGCGCGACCGGTTGAAACGACTGCTGGAACTCGACGACTATGAAGTCACGACCGCGGAAAACGGCGTCAAAGGGCTGGAAGAATATTCCCGAATCAGCCCGGATATTGTTTTACTCGACATCAAAATGCCGGGCATGGACGGCATTGAGGTCCTCGACCGGATCAAAGAATTGCCGCATCACGCCGAAGTTTTTATCATGACCGGCCACGGCGGCGTCGAAACCGCGATCCAGGCTTTGCGCAAAGGCGCTTTTGATTATATGACCAAACCGGTTGACTATGACGAACTGGAAATCAATATCAAACGGGCGCTGGAAAAACGCGTTTTACAAAAAAAACTCGACGCTTATGTGACGGACATGGAAGCGGCTAACCGCAAATTAAAAATCCAGGGCGCCCAATTACTGCAGGCCGCTAAATTAACCGCGGTCGGCGAGCTCAGCGCCGGCGTGGCTCATGAGATGAATCAGCCTTTGATGGCTATCGGCTCGCATCTGGAGATCATTTTGATCAATGCCGCGGTCGCGGCCGACCCAAAGCTCAAAGACAAAATCCTGAAAATCAAAGACCAATTTGCCCGGTTAGGCGCGATTGTCAAACGTATGCACGATTATTCCAGCGGCCGTTCCGGCACCTATTTGGATGAATCGATCAACCGGCCGATCCAGGACGGCTGCTATCTTTTTTCCCAGCAATTGAAGGATCATAATATCGAATTGAAAATCAACCTCAAAGAAGATCTGCCCAAAACCAAAATCGACCGTTATCAGATCCAGGATGTTTCCATGAACTTTTTGGTGAACGCCCGCGACGCGATCGACGATGTGTTTCATCAAGAGCCCGGCGGGATTATCGAAGTTTTTTCCAAAGATTATCCCGCGCATAATTGCTTTTTAGCCGGAGTCTGGGATAATGGCAAAGCGATACAGGAAGGAACGGAATCGGAACTGTTTAACCCGTTTTTTACCACCAAACCAGTGGGTAAAGGGACCGGCCTGGGTCTTTCGGTTTGCTATAACATTGTCAAAAATCATAACGGCATTATCGGCTTCACGACCTTAACTGATAAAAGCAAGGTGTTTTATTTTGCTTTGCCGAAAAATTCCGAACATCAGCTCGCGGATGATGAAATGATTATTCCAGATATCAACGCGGAAATCAAAGCGATGTATTCGACACACTAAAACGCCGCTGCGGCGTATTAACCACAGCCCAGAACCGAACCGCTGCCGTTTTGGGCTGTTTTTTTCTCCCTGCCCGCGAAATCCGCTGATTGATTTTCGCTTGCGGATCGAATCGAATTAGCGATAATAATAATCAAGCTATCATAGAACATTTAAATGCCGAAAGGGGATCAACCCGTATGAACAATGCTTTGGATGTCCTTTTCAACCGAAAAAGCACCCGGCAATATACCGGCAAACCGGTCAGCGTTGAAGATTTAACTACTTTAATCCGCGCCGGAATGGCCGCGCCCTGTTCGCGCGGTCAAAAATGCTGGTATTTCATCGCGGTAAATGATCAGGCGGTCATTGCAAAATTAGCGGCGGGTTTGCCCTACGCGCAAATGATTCTTTCGGCGAAACACGCCATTGTGGTTTTGGCGGATTTGAATCTCGCCCACGGCGGAGCGGAAGTCCCTTATTGGATTCAGGACTTAAGCGCCGCCGCGGAAAATATCCTGATCGCTGCCGAAGCCCGGGGTCTGGGAGCTTGTTGGACCGGCGTCCATCCCCGGCCGGAACGGGTGGAGTTTCTTTGCCAAGCGCTGGATTTGCCGCCGCAGGTTATGCCTTTATGCGTTATCGCGATCGGCCAGTCTGCGGGCGTTGAAAAAGCCCGGGATAAATTCGATCCAACGCGGATTTTCTGGAATCATTGGAAGCAAAAATAATTTTTTCCTGACTGAAGGCGCAAGTATGCCGGAATTAACCGTTAAAACCAAAAAGAAAATCACCGCCGGATCCAGCACTTTTCTGGGTGTGACTTTAAATGAAGAGGGAGCGAATTTCGCGATTTATTCCCGGCACGCCCAAGCAGTGTTTTTATTGCTTTTCGATAAACCCGGCTCAGAGCCGACCGATATCATCGCGTTGCAGCGGGATCCGGAATTTATCTGGCGGATTTTTGTGCCCGGCGTGACTGCCGGCCAGCTTTACGGATATAAAGTCCGCGGCGAATACAATCCCCGGCTGGGTCTGCGTTTCAATGAACATAAATTGCTGCTGGACCCTTACGGCAAGGCTTTCCACGGGAATTTTCAAAATCAAGACAACCTTTTGCTCGGCTACTTTGCCGGCTCTCCGCAAGCGGATTTATCCTTTGACAGCCGCGACAACACTGCCGCGGCGCCAAAATCGGTTATTGTCGATGACGCCTTTGACTGGGACGGCGTTGAAAAGCCCAATATTCCGATTGAGAAATTGATCCTTTACGAAACCCATTTAAAAGGGTTTACCGCGCATCCCGCCTCGCGGGTCCGGCATCGGGGCACTTATTTGGGATTTGCCGAAAAAATCCACCATTTAAAAAATCTCGGCATCAACGCGGTGGAATTTTTGCCGGTCAATCAGTTTTATCACCGGGACGGATTGACCCGTCTGGGACTGCGCGATTATTGGGGATACAACTCCGTCGGATTTTTCGCCCCGGAAAATTCTTACGCGTATAATCAAACTCCCGGAGCCGCGGTAGCCGAATTTAAAACTCTGGTGAAAGCCTTGCATAAAGCCGGAATCGAAGTGATCTTGGATGTGGTTTTCAATCATACCGGCGAAGGAGACGAACTGGGGCCGACTTTGTGTTTTCGCGGCATTGATAACCCCAGCTACTACGCTCTGCGGCCGTCCGCGGACGGACCGGCCCGCCTTTACGTCGACGACGCGGGATGCGGAAATACGTTTCATGTCGAAAACCCTACGGCGCTGCGGCTGGTCTTGGATGCTTTGCGTTATTGGGCGGTTTATATGCGGGTAGATGGATTCCGTTTTGATCTCGCCTCGATTTTGCCGCGCGTCCAGGGAAAATATTCCAAAAAATCGCCATTTTTCGAAACGATTGCCGAAGACCCGATTTTAAAAAAAGTCAAATTGATCGCCGAGCCTTGGGACCTGACCACCTATCAGGTCGGCAATTTTCCCTTGGATTGGGCGGAATGGAACGGCAAATTCCGCGACACTGCCCGGAAATTCCTCAAAGGAGATTATGGCCAAGCCAAAGAATTTTCCTATCGGCTGACCGGCTCGCCCGATTTGTATCACGATGACGGCCGCACCCCTTATGACAGCATCAATTTCATCACCTGTCATGACGGTTTTACCTTAAACGACTTGTATTCCTATAACGACAAACACAACCAAGCAAACGGCGAAAACAACCGCGACGGATCGAACGAAAATTTTTCCTGGAACTGCGGCGCGGAAGGCCCGACCAGCGATGACAATATTTTGCGCCTGCGCGAACAGCTGATTAAAAACGCTTTTTGCGCTTTATTGATTCCCTTAGGCACGCCCATGATTTATGGCGGCGATGAATTTCGGCGCACCCAAAACGGCAATAACAACGCCTATTGTCAGGACAATGATCTCAGCTGGTTCAATTGGGACCTCGCTTTAGAAAACGCTGACCTGATTTTATTCGTTAAAAAACTCATCGCGTTCCGGCGGCGTTATCCGATTTTGCAAACCCGCAAATTTATGCCCGGCCAAAATCTAAATTTTGATCAGATAAAAAACATGATCTGGTTCGGCGAGAACCTCAACCGGGTAAACTGGGACGACCCCGGACTCAAAACCTTTTGCTGTCATTTAGACGACACTCAAGGCGGATCCGCGGTCGGCCCCTATCATTTATTTTTCATTTTAAACGCTGACCATCAACTTCGCCGCATCGCTTTGCCGAAATTCCCCGGTACGCTTTGGTACCGCGGTTTAGACACGGCTATCCGCGGCGGCGAAGCCATTGCGGATTTCGGCAAAGAGCAAAAACTCGACCCCGCGGATTATTATTTTGTCAACCCGCGCTCTGTGGTTGGTTTATTAGGAAAATAGATGCCGCGTTTTAGGTTAAAATTTATTGTTTCTGGTTCGCTTGAATTTCAATAGAGTGTTATATTTTTCAAAAGATTTAAGATTCTGTAAAAAATTTTATGCTAAATAAGCTGTGAGAAGGATTACGAAGATGGGAAGCCCGGTATTTGCCGGCGCAGTTGTAATCGCGACAGATTAACGGCGCGCGGCTTTGCCAGCGATGGGCGGGATAAAAGTTTTCACACAAAACGAATTAAAAGAAAGGTTGATCTTATGTTTTCCTTACAAATGCGGATGACTTTGTTATTAACCGCGCTGTTCGGCATTGTTTACGCGATTGTCGTGCTGATCGGCACCCGACTCGGCATCGGCAATTTTTATTTTTATCTGGCTATTTCCTTTGGCATGATGTTTTTGCAATATTTGATCGGCCCCAAAATGGTCGAATGGAGCATGCAAATCCGTTATGTGCGCCGGGAAGAATATCCTCAGCTTTTTTCCATGGTGGAAAATATGGCTATACAAGCCCGGCTGCCTATGCCGCGGATCGGGATATCCGCTCTGCCGATCCCCAACGCTTTCGCTTTCGGAAGGGGCCTCCGTGACGGACGGGTTTGCGTGACTCAAGGCATTTTGGATTTATTAAACCCGGAAGAATTGCGCGCCGTGCTGGGCCATGAGTTGACGCACATTCGCAACCGCGACGTTTTGACCATCACAATTCTCTCGGTGATCCCGATGATTCTCTACCGCATTGCCTGGCAGTTTATGTTTTACGGCGGAAACCGCCGGGAGCGGGAAGGGGGAAACACTTTTCTTATCGGCTTAGCCGCGTTTGTTTTTTATTTTATCACGAATTTATTGATCCTCTACGCGTCGCGGATCCGGGAATACTATGCTGACCGCGGCTCCCTCGAATTGGGCAATAAACCGTCGTCCTTAGCCACCGCCTTATACAAATTGGTTTACGGTTCCGCGCGTATAGACAAATCGATGGTGCGGGAAGCCGAAGGGCTGAAAGCTTTTTTTATCAATGATCCGTCCCGAGCCTTAATGGAAATCCGCGAATTGAGCCAATTGGATTTGGATCGCAGCGGAACCATTGACACCCTGGAACTGGCGGCCTTGCGCAACAAAACCATCCGGCTGAATTTCGCGGATAAAGCCATGGAATTGTTAAGCACTCATCCGAATATGCTCAAACGGATCAAAGCTTTGTCGCAGCACATTTAATCATTTGGTCATGCCCTCAACTCTTTCTTAAAAAGAGAACCCAGACCAAGAAAAAGGAGAGGCATGACCATTTTTTTTCAATTTGCCGGCAAACCGTTTTTATTTCAGAATCCGGCTGCGGTAATCAGCGGTTGGGAGCCGCGGCAAATCCCCGCGGTTTTTGCCGCGGTTGAAAGCAAACTCTCCCAGGGATATTTTGCCGCCGGATTTTTCTCCTTTGAGGCCGGCTATGTATTTGAAAAAAATCTCGCGGGTATCTGCCGCCAACCCAATTTCCCTTTAATTCAAATCGGTTTTTATAAAAAACCTGTCCTCAATGCCGGGCCCCGCCGCGGTCGGCAAAATAATTTTTCCCTTACCGGCTTGCGGCTTAATATCAGCCAAGCCGAATATTTTTCCAAAATCGCTCAAATTCGGGAATATATCGCGGCCGGAGATGTTTATCAAATCACTTATTGCCTTAAACTGCTTTTTTCTTTCCGCGGGGACCCGTTAGCTTTGTATTCACGTCTTTTACACGATCAACCCGTGCCGTATCCGGCCTATTTGATCAGCGACGGATTTTCAATTTTATCGCTCTCCCCGGAATTGTTCGTCAAAAAAACCGGCCAGCGGGTGATCACCAAACCGATGAAAGGCACCTGGCCGCGCGGTCCCAATTCATTCGCGGATTGGCGGGAATATTTTCGGTTTCAACATGACCCGAAAAACCGCGCTGAAAACGTAATGATCGCTGATCTTTTACGCAATGATCTGGGGAAAATCGGCCGCCGCATTCAAACGCCGCGGCTGTTTGAAATCGGTAAATACCAAACTCTCTTTCAAATGACTTCGACAGTCACGGGGCAGGTGGATCCCGCGGTCTCTTTGTATTCTTTATTCCAGGCGCTTTTTCCATCCGGGTCAGTCACTGGCGCGCCCAAAATCCGCGCTATGGAAATAATCCGCGCCTTGGAGCCTGAAGAACGTAAAATATACACCGGCGGGCTCGGCTACATCACGCCGGATAAAGACATATTTTTTAACATCCCAATCCGAACGATCCTTTTGCAAAACGGCAATGGCGAAATGGGAATCGGCGGCGGAATTGTCTGGGACTCTACCCCGCAAGGCGAGTGGGAAGAAGGCCTGCTGAAAGCCAAATTTCTCACCAATCTTTCCGATATGGCTATGGACACACTGCCTGCAGGTGAGTAATATACTTTTCATGGACGCATTCCAAAACAACTTAAAATTCATATTTCGAGCGCTGCGCAACCGCAATTACCGTTTATTTTTCGGCGGGCAAAGCATTTCGTTGATCGGCACCTGGATGCAGCAAATCGCCATGAGCTGGTTGATTTACCGCTTAACCAACTCGCCGCTGCTTTTGGGAACCGTGGGATTCTTCAGTCAAATTCCCACTTTTTTGTTAACCCCGTTCGCCGGAGTTTGCGCTGACCGCTATCCTCGGCACCGCATCATTCTGATTGCCCAGACTCTCTCGATGCTCCAAGCCGCGGTATTGGCCCTGCTCGTCCTGACAAACCACATTCAAGTTTGGCACATTTTTGGATTGAGTTTGGTCTTAGGAATAGTCAACGCCTTTGATATTCCGGCGCGCCACTCATTTACCGTAGAAATGATTGAAAACAAAGCCGATTTAAGCAACGCGATCGCGCTTAACTCAACGATGTTTAACTTAGCCCGTCTGATCGGACCATCCGTAGCCGGAGTATTGATCTCTTTAGTGGGGGAAGGCACCTGCTTTTTATTAAACGCCATCAGTTATCTGGCGGTGATTGTTTCATTATGCGCCATGCGTTTGGCCCGGCGGCCGATCAAACCGCCGGAGAAACGCGTATGGCAAGAGTTGAAGGACGGTTTTGCTTACGCGTATAATTTAAAACCCATCCGGATCATTTTAATTATCTTAGGCGCCAGCAGTCTGCTGGGCGTGCCTTATCAAATTTTGATGCCGGTTTTCGCCAAAGAAATTTTTCACGGCGGACCGGAAATTCTGGGTTATCTGATGTCCATGGCCGGATTCGGCGCTCTGCTCGGAGCGTTGTATTTGGCCAGCCGGCCCAGTGTGGTCGGTTTAATTCGAATTTGCGCGGCCATGTCTTTGTTGTTCGGATCCGCCATTCTGATATTTTCGCAATCCAGGATTTTAACCCTTTCGATGGCCATGATCTTTGTTTCCGGATTCGCGATCATGGTGCAGATGGCGGCCAGCAATACGGTTTTGCAAACCATCGTCGACGAAGATAAACGCGGCAGAATCATGAGTTTGTTTGCCATGGCTTTTATGGGAATGGCGCCATTCGGCAGTTTGCTCGCCGGAGCTTTGGCCCATAAAATCGGCGCGCCCCACACCGTGGCGTTATGCGGGCTTTTGTGTTTGGCGGCATCGGGTTTCTTTTTTCAGCAATTACCCTCGATCCGCAAAATCATCCGGCCCATTTATCTTCATAAAGGGATTATTCCCAACCTTTAAGCGGAATGGTTGTTTTAACATCATGAAATGGCCGGAGCTTAAAACCAAACTTGCCGCGATTCTCAAATCCAATACCCTGCCGGAAGAAATCGCCTTAGGGGTAGCCATCGGGGTATTTATCAGCATTTTACCGCTGTACGGACTGCACACCTTGCTCGTCGTAATTGCCGCGCTGTTAATCCGTAAATCCAATAAATTGGCGATTCTGATCG
>JADFXQ010000064.1 GCA_015233495.1 Candidatus Omnitrophota bacterium
CCTATATGACCCCGGCAAAATGCTTCATATCGAGCCCGGAGCTCCTCAAAGATATCGGCTTTGATGATTAAAATTTTTTTCGCCCCCCCAGGGAATAGGGGGTAAGGATCTATGGTATCATTCCCAGCTGCGCGCCTGAAATCGCTTGTGATAGTGATAAGCACTGGTTATAATAACGCCTAACAAAGGGGGGCCTATGGCAGCCTTACATTTTAATGACGCTAATTTTGAAAAAGAAGTTTTGCAGTCGTCCTTGCCGGTGTTAGTGGATTTTTGGGCCGAATGGTGCGGCCCGTGCCGGATGATGGGGCCGATCATTGACGCGGTCGCTCAAGATTTAGCCGCGGAATTGAAAGTCGGGAAAGTCAATGTCGACGAATCCCCCAACGTTGCCGGGCAATATG
This sequence comes from Candidatus Omnitrophota bacterium, assembly GCA_015233495.1. Lineage (GTDB taxonomy): Bacteria > Omnitrophota > Gorgyraeia > Zapsychrales > Zapsychraceae > JADFXQ01. Next base: position 405 of record JADFXQ010000064.1, read on the forward strand.
GGATTATGTCCATCCCGACAATCATTCTTTTTAAAGGCGGCAAACCGGCGCAGCAATTTGTCGGCGCCATGCCTAAGGAAGCTTTGGCGGCAAAGGTGAAGGCCGCTTTGTGATAGGTAGCCCCGGAGATTTCCGAAGCCGGCATTCCCCGGGGTTTACAATAGTGTGTAAAGAGAGGAATGCTGATTTATGTATTTGGAAATTTTAAAATCAAAAATCGCCCATGCCCGGGTGACGCAAGCGGATCTGCATTATGAGGGAAGCATTACGATTGATGAAAACCTGATCCGCGCGGTGGAGATCATCCCCGGTGAAAAAGTCGATGTCGTTAACCTGAATAACGGCAACCGGTTCACGACCTATGTGATCGCTGGCCCGGCGGGTTCCGGCGTGATTTGTTTAAACGGCCCGGCCGCCCGGTTGGGCTTGGTCGGGGATGTTGTCATGATTATCAGTTATGCCTTCGCGGACCAAGCGGAAGCCAAGACATTCAAGCCCAAAATCGTCCATCTCAATGATCGCAACCAAATTAAAACTTAGAGTTTACGGGGACCCCTGTTTACGCCGCAAGTCGGCGCCGGTGAGCAACATCGGCCCGGCGGAGCGGATGTTGATTTCGTCCATGATCAAAACCATGTACGATGACGACGGCGTGGGTCTGGCCGCGCCCCAGGTCGGGATCAACCAGACGATCTTTGTCGTCGATATCGGCGAAGGTCCGGTCGCCGTGATCAACCCCAAGATCGTTAAAAAAATCGGCAAGGTCACGCAGAATGAAGGTTGTTTGAGCGTGCCGGGCGTGACGGTGGCCATTGACCGCCCCCAGCAGATCCGTTTGCATTATCTCGATGAAAACGGTCATGAGCAGGAAGGGGATTTTGCGGATTTAAAAGCGCGGGTCATTGCGCATGAAATGGACCATTTAGACGGCAAACTGATTGTCGATCATGTGAATCCGGCGGACCGGCCGAAAGTTATTCAAAAGGTGGAAGCCAAATTAAAAGTAATGACAAATGACAAAATTCAAAATTCAAAATAAATTCAAAATTTAAAATAAAAACGCGCCGCTGTTTGTTTTGTGCTTTTGATTTTTGGATTTATTTTGGGCTTTGAATTTTGTCATTTGTCATTTTTAAAATTATGTTTTTTAAACAATCGACCGCGACTCTTCCCGCCTGGTTCCGACAAGACATACCTGATCCTATCGCGATGCGGGCGATGCGTCAGTTATTGCGGACTTCCTCTTTACATTCTGTTTGTGAAAGCAGCCGTTGTCCTAATCAAGGACATTGCTGGGAACGCCGAGTGGCTACTTTTATGATCTTAGGCGACATTTGCACCCGGACTTGCCGGTTTTGTGCGGTGGCGAGCGGAATCCCGATTGCAGTCGATCCCGCTGAGCCGGAGCATATTGGACAAGCAGTTCAGGATTTAGGCTTAAAATATGTTGTCATTACGTCGGTTACGCGCGATGACCTTGCGGATCAAGGCGCGGGGCAATTTGTTTTGACCGTGGAAATGATCCGGCGGTTGAACCCGGGAGTGGGGATTGAGTTGTTGGTCCCGGATTTTTCCGGGAGGGAGGAGTTGGTCTGTCAGGTCGCGTCGATCCAGCCGGAAGTTGTCGGGCATAATATAGAAACCGTAGAGCGACTGTATCCGCGAGTCCGAACGTCGGGAGATTATCGGCGGGCTTTGGATGTTTTGTCCGGGTTTAAAAAGGCGGGTGCGCCGGCGGTGAAATCCGGTTTTATGGTCGGGCTGGGCGAAACCGCGGAGGAAATTTTTCAAACGATTCGGGATTTAAAATCCGCGGGTTGTGATATGATAACAATCGGCCAATATCTGGCGCCGACCCGGCAAAACCGGCATGTGCCGGTGGCTCGTTTTGTGCCTCCGGAAGAGTTTCAACAATATGAGCGGGCGGCTCGGGAAATCGGGATAGCCCAAGTCGCTGCCGGACCGTTAGTCCGCAGTTCGTTTATGGCCGAGGAACTTTTTAGCGTCAGTCGGTGAGAACACAATTAAGTGATAAAAGGGGAGCCGATGAAAGAACGGGTGAAAACGCTATTTAATTTATTTATCCGCGTTGGTTTGAGCGGGATTCTGCTGGCCTTCATTTTTTCTCGGATTGATCTTCACAAAACGCAACAGGTTTTGATCAGCGCTGATTTGGGTTATGTCTGGATGGCGTTGGGAATTTTTTGCTTTATCAACGGTCTTTTGGTTTCGCGCTGGTTTTTGTTCATGCGGGCAGTCGGGTTGAATGTTCCGGTGTTTAGCGCGGTGCGTTATTTTTTCATTGGCTTGTTCGGGAATTTATTTTTGCCTTCCTCAATTGGCGGCGATATCATTAAAGTTCTCGGGCTTTGCCGGGAGACTTCGCAAAAGCCCGCGGTGGTGGCTTCCGTGTTGTTGGACCGGTTGAGCGGGTTTGCCGCGATTGTTATTGTCGCGGTGAGCACATTTACTTTCGGTTCGCTGTTTGGGGTGGTGAATGATATTCGTTTGGCTTTGCCGATCGCCTTGATCGCGTTTTTATCGATTGGCGTGGCTTTTCTTTTGTTTAATGAAAAAATCTACCGCTTAGGATGCCGATTATTTGGTTTTTTCCCGAAGCTGCGGATCAAAATCATGGAAATGCACGGCGATATTCTGCTGCTGCGGCGGCATTGGCGCTTAGGGGCAGCGGCCATCGCGCTGTCCTGTTTTAGCCAGATGTGTTATTCGATGACTTTTTATTTGACCGCTTTAGCTTTGCATCATCCAGTTCCGTTAGTTTATTGTTTGATTTTTGTCCCGTTGATTTGCGTGTCTGCGTCTGTGCCGTCGATCGGGGGTTTAGGCGTGCGGGAAGCCGGCGCCGCTTATTTGTTCTCGCGTATCGGGGTATCGTCGGAAATCGCGGTAAGCATGTCTTTGGTGAGTTTTTTGTTTATGGTGATTCTCGGCCTTTTAGGAGGCGCGATTTATGTCCTTACATTATCTTATCGACGGATACAATGTCCTGCACCAGATGCCGGAGTTGTCCGGACAATTAGATGAACAACGCCGTCATTTGATATTATTGATCGAATCACGCCGTCCTCAGGGAAGTGAACGCAATCAGGTGACGGTGGTTTTTGATGGGCGGTCCGGATATTACGGACGCGCCGAAGCATCGGCGGTTCGCGTCATTTTTTCTTTGGATGAGAGCGCGGATGACAAAATCCGGCGGATGGTCAATGAATCTAACCGCGTTCGGGAGATCGTCGTGGTGACGGACGACCGGGAGATCCAACGCGCGGTAAGCGCGGTAGGCGCGAAAGTTGAACCGGTCAGCCGTTTTTTGGGTAGATTAGATGACGCGGAGCGAAAACCGCGGGCCAGCGGCGGCAAGAAACAGATTTCCAAGACAGCGGAATCTGCGATAAATCAGGAAATGGCAAAAATTTGGTTAAATAAGAGCCGAGATAGGGCAGCCGGAGATTGAAGACGTTAAACGCTTTCGGAAAAAGGTTGGCCGGAAGCTGTGCGCATTCAACTGCCTGCGAGGGAGCATTATGGGTAAATTGCCGGACCGGATCATCGCGATCTTTGCCGAAATCGGCCAGGCCGTTTATTTTCTCGGGGAGGTTTTGGCCTGCGTGACGCGCGGCCGGATTCGTTGGACACAGGTTTTGCGGCAAATTTATGAGCAGGGGGCGCAGTCGTTGGTGATTGTCGCTTTAACCGCTTTGGCCTCGGGCATGGTCTTGGCTTTGCAGGGGTATGTGGCTTTAGCGCGGTTTGGCGCCAAGGAATATGTGTCGAGTTTGGTGGCCTTATCGTTGACCCGGGAATTGGGCCCCGTGTTCACCGCATTGATTTTTTCCGGAAAAGCCGGCGGCCGGATCGCCGCGGAACTGGGGACCATGAGTGTGAATGATCAGATCCTCGGTACCCGGGCAATGGGCGTTGACCCAGTAGAATTTTTAATTGTGCCGCGTCTTTTGGCTTGTTGCGCGGTCGTGCCTTTGTTGACGGTGATCGCGGAACTGGTGGGCATCAGCGGCGGCTATTTGATTGGCGTGACTCAGGCCCATATTCCGGCGGGTTTTTATATCAGTCAGACCATTAAGTCGGTAACCTATGTTGATTTTTTCAGCGGACTGATCAAGGTGGTGTTTTTTGGCCTGATCATCGGCTGGACCTGCTGTTATCAGGGGTATCGGACCAGCGGCGGGTCCTTGGGGGTGGGGCGTTACACTACGCAGGCGGTGGCCTATTCTTATATTTTTGTTATTCTCGCTAACGCGGGTTTAACCAAATTGATTTTATCCGTATGGGGGTAATATGAAGCTGACGCGTCTATTGCTTGTTTTTTCGCTGGGAGTGGTGAGCGGGCTAGTTATGGGCTGCGAGACTCCAGTAGCCGGGAGACACGGACCGGCGGCTATTGCGGCCGGGGAAGCGGTCTGGATTCGCGACGGCGAGCCGATTGAATTTGAAAAAGAAAAATGGTTTCCCCAAGACGGAGTGGAAACGCTTTTGGATAATGAGGTATACTTAGTCGGCCGTTATCGCGGCGTGCCGTTTTATGTTGAAAAAATCGACGTGCGCCCTTATGATCGATTATACACGTATTTTGGCGAGCATCAGTACCGTTATTTTGAAAAACGGAAACAGCCATGATCGGGATTGTTAATTTATGCAAACGGTTTGGCGAACAAACCGTGTTGGACCACGTGAATTTGGAAATCCGGCCCGGAGAAATTTTTTTTATTTTAGGGGGCAGCGGCAGCGGGAAAAGCGTGTTATTGAAACATATGCTCGGGTTGTTACGGCCGGACAGCGGCCGGGTATTGATCAATGATCAAGACATTACCGCTATGCCGGAGGAACAACTGCTGCGCGTCCGGGCCGGCGCCGGATATCTGTTTCAGGACGGCGCTTTGTATGATTTTATGAACGTGTTCGATAATGTGGCGTTTCCCCTGCGGGAACATACCCGGTTGCCGGGCGCCCAGATCCGCGAGCGCGTGCGCGAAGTATTGGTGTCGTTGGATTTAAAGGGTGTGGAGAATAAAATGCCGGCGGAGTTGAGCGGCGGGATGAAAAAACGCGTCGGCTTAGGCCGGGCGATTATTTTGGGCGCGAAAATCTTATTTTGTGATGAGCCTACTTCGGGGTTGGTTCCGATCCGCTCCCGGGATATTTCGGATTTGATCCGGCAGGTGGCGCGGCGTTTGAATTGCACTACGGTTGTGACCTCGCATGATATGCGCAACGCGTTTCGCATCGCGGACCGGTTAGCTTTGCTTCAGGATGGGCGGATTGCCGCTTTGGGGACCCGGCCGGAATGGGAACATTCAGCCAATCCGGCTGTGCAAGCATTTTTACAATAGAGGAAAGGATATGAGCGATAAGCAAGATCAGGCGCGTTATTTGGCGGCGGGATTATTTTTTGTGACCGCGATCGTTGGGTTGATTTTTGTTATTTTCACGATCGGCAAAAATCAAGGGTTTCATCAAAAGAAATTTACCGTGACCGTATTGTTCCGAAACATCGGCGGTTTGAATGAAGGCGCGCCGACGCGTCTAGCCGGGGTGAATGTCGGGAATGTGGAGACCATTGATTTTCTGCCTCAGCCGCGGGAGGGCCGCCGCGTTAAGGTGGTTTTGGGGATAGCGGAGAAATACCGCGGCCAGTTGGCCGGGTCGGTGCGGTTTATGATCCGGACGGAAGGGCTGTTGGGAGAAAAATTAATCGAAATCGCCCCGCTGGATGATGGCAAACCAATGGATCTGGCGCGGCCGATCATCGGCGAAGATCCTTTGGACGTGCAGGACTTGGCCACTGTGTTCGCGGGGGCGGCGGAATCGTTTACCAAAACTTCTGAGAATTTACAGCATATCGATTTGCAGGGTTTGGCGGGCATGATGCAGGATTCATCGCGGTCTTTGCTCATGACATCCGACGGTATTAACGACATTTTGGCGGAATTTAAAGGCATTACGCGCAAATCCAAACGCATCCTCGACCGTTTAGAAACGCGGCTGATCGACGGGAATTTATTCCGGGTATTTTAAAAACGGACCTTTGCGCTTCCCGGAAGCGCGGAGGTTGTGCGGAGGTATGACCATGTTTATTCTTGGCAATTTATTTATTGCTTTCAGCCAAATTATTGATATTATCCTCACAATAGCTTATTGGCTGATTTTGATCCGCGCCTTGATCAGCTGGGTGAATCCCGACCCGGACAATGATATTGTCCGGATGCTGTATCGCACCACCGAGCCGATCTTGCAGCCGATCCGGCGGGTTTTGCCGATGCTGGCGGTGGATATTTCGCCGATCATCGCTTTTTTGGCGATCATGTTTCTGCGGAGTTTTCTCGTCCAGACATTGTTGGAATTGGGTTTGCGGTTTAAATAATTATTTCTTTAACAGCGGGGGACAATATGTTCGGTGACATGAAGAAGTTAATGGAAATGAAGAAACAAGCGGATATCTTAAAAAAAGAATTGGATAAGTCTTCCGTTGAAGTCAGAGAAGGCGGTGTTAAAATTGTTTTGAATGGTTCGCAGTCGTTTCAAACGATTGAGATCGAGCCGCAATTGATGGGGTTGGAAAATAAGGTGCGTTTGGAAAGAGAAATGGTCAAAGCCTTGAACGCCGCGATTAAGAAATCGCAGACCATTGCCGCGGAAAAAATGCGGTCTTTGATGCCGGGGCTGCCCGGATTTTAACCGAGGATTAAACGGAGGAACATATGCCATACGAAAAATCATTGGATGTGGAAACATTTAAGGAAGTGAAGGAATTCGGCGAAACCCGCATTTCCGTCGGTGTCTATTCTTACAATGAAGGGGCCAAGAAATTGCAATTGTCCCGCGAAAATAAAAGCCCGGATGAAGAATGGCGTTTCGCCAAATTGGGCCGCATGACTAAGCCGGAAGCGCAGGAAATTATTCCGATTATGCTCAAGGCAGTGGAATTGATGTAGATAATTTCCGGGAGCGGTTGGAGAAATAATCGTTGATAACTTTGGTGTCAGTTCCCTAACCTGGGGAGCTGACACCATTTCATTGAAACTTTTAAACGGGATATGTGATATGGACGCAGTTTACCTGACACGCGCCGGATATCAGAAACTGATGGCGCAGTTGGATGAATTGAAATCGGAGCGCTTAAAAATTTCTCGCGCCATCGAAGAAGCGCGGCTGCAGGGCGATATTTCGGAAAACGCGGAATATGATGCCGCGAAAGACGCGCAAGCGCATAATGTGGCTCGGGTCGCGGAAACGGAATCCAAGCTCGCGAATGTCCGGATCATCGAAGATGAAAAAATTCCGTCCGATAAAGTGTACATCGGCGCTATCGTCACTTTGTTCGATCAAAAAACGCAAAAAGAATTGCGGTATATGATGGTGTCGCCGGAAGAGGCGGATTATGAAGAAAATAAACTTTCTATTTTTTCGCCGATCGGCAAGGGATTGATGGGCCATGCCGCGGGGGAAGAATTGGAGATTAAGGTCCCGGCGGGAATTTTGAAGTATAAGATTGTCAAAATCGCGCGACCGTAGGAGAAAAGCCTTGATCGATCGGTCTGATATTTCGGTGGTTGTTCCGGTGTTCAATGAAGCCGGGAATATTCCGGAGTTGTACAAGCGTTTGAAAAAAACGTTGACCGGTCTGGACTTGACTCATGAAATAGTTTTTGTCGATGACGGCAGCTCCGACGCTTCAGCCGCGGCTTTAGCGTTAGTTTATCAAGCTGATAAAAAATGCGCGCGGGTGATCCATCTCTCGCGCAACTTCGGCCATCAGTTGGCCTTGACGGCCGGATTGGATTACGCGAAAGGCCGGTGCGTGGTCGTGATGGACGCGGATTTGCAGGACCCTCCGGAAGTCATCGCGGATTTTGTCGCGAAATGGCGCGAAGGTTATGCCGTGGTTTACGGTGTCCGTTCTTCCCGCGCAGGCGAAGCGTGGTTAAAATTGTGGACTGCCGGGATTTTTTACAAAATGATCCGGCGGATCACGGCCATGGATATTCCCGAGAATGTCGGGGATTTTTATTTATTGGACCGCAAGGTCGTCGATGTGTTTGTCGGGTTGCGGGAGCGGCACCGGTTTATCCGGGGTATGGTAGCTTGGTTGGGGTTCAAACGGACCGGCGTCACCTACGCGCGTAAAGCCCGTCATTCCGGGACTACAAAATATCCTTTTTGGAAAATGGTACGGTTCTCCTTTGACGCGGTGACTTCATTTTCTTTCGCGCCGTTAAAAATGGTATCGTTCTTAGGCGCGGTTTTTGCGACCGGCGCGTTTGGCATGATCCTCTGGACTTTTTATCAAAAATTATTCACCACTACCACTGTCACCGGCTGGTCGTCCCTGATGGCCGCCATCCTCTTCATTGGCGGCGTTCAACTTCTTTCCTTAGGCGTGATCGGAGAATATATCGCCCGCATCGGCGACGATGTCAAGGCCAGACCGCTCTATGCCGTTGATCAAATTTTAGAATAATTTTGCAAGCCGGCGTTGTTTTGCCCGCGGTTTGTCGCTTCGGTTGGTTGCCGTACGGAGCTTCACCCTTGTCGCCTTGCTTCGCAATGCAACAAGGGCCGCAGTTTTGCCACAGAACACCGGTCGCGCCAAACTCGCACCGCGGCATCGCTAAAGCGATGCCGCGGCACTCAAACAGTGGCGCGAGTGAAATTTTTCCGGTGTTCTGTGGCAAAACAGCTTTCGCTCCCAACGGCAACCAACCGAGGCGACAAACCGTTGACAAAACAACGCCGGCGGCGTTGCCGCTGATACAGAAATAATTTAGTATCCGTCCGGCCGATCCATCTGGCGCGAATTATAAAATAGCGTAATATATCTCCATCGTCAACCATAAGATGGAGATAGGCAATGACTCATGCAAAAACCGAATTAAAATGGCGTCGGGCAATT
>JADFXQ010000065.1 GCA_015233495.1 Candidatus Omnitrophota bacterium
CAGTGAGGGTATCGCTTGTCTTGGCAGGCCATTATTACGAAGCAGAGGCTAAAAGAGATATAAGATATTTTAGGTTTGAAGATGTTTTGCGGCTTTTACAAGAGGAAGCTAATATGAGCCGATCAGCGATGCGTTTGGTAGGTAATTGGGCATATTTTATCAAAGTCAGAGAGGAGCTCGCAGATAAAGTTATGCCGGCGAAGCTGCGCGCCGCGAGAATTTATGAGGCGAATAAAAGCGGAATGTCGTTGATGCGCTTTAAGGATGCTTATTTAGTATTAGCCAGCGCGTTGCAGGCCTTGCACCCAGGAGCTGATGACGGAAAAGAGATCGCGCCCACCGGAACAACATTAGATGTTCCTCAGCCAACCCTGGCTAGACAAGTTAAATATAAATTGGGGGCTGAAGGCCGGATAGAGTCGATTTGGGTAGATTTAGCAAAAGGATTAGATCAAGTCACAGATAAAGTCAAGGTTATTAATCTGCCATTAGAAGAAGCTTGGGCAAACATGATGCCAGCGGATTTTAGCCTCCCGACTGTGGCGCAGCAACTGGTGTTTTCATTGGCAGTTGCCGGTTATCGGGTTGACCATTCTACTAATTTTATATATGTCACTGCCGCTTCACCGGTAGCGCCTGGGGATACGGTTCGACAATTTTTAGATCGCTATAAATATTTTGGTCTAACTTACAAAGGTTTTGTTAATACAGGTTATGAATATGAAATGTCTGCCGAAACTGCGCAAAAAGATTTGAATGAGTTTTCTTGGCAATTAGCGGTTCTTTTATTAGCGGGCAAGGGACAAGTGAGGACTTGGGTCCGATCCCCGCGAGGTCCGGGGAGAAGTTTATTGAAAGACGAGGGTCTCAGTCATTTTGATGTCGAGCAGGCTATAAAGGCTTTGCATACTGAAGACAACATTTGTATTCTTATTCCGCTATCTATTTTAAATGAGAATAGCCGACCTTCGGAAGAAGCGGCATCTCCAGTCTTGAACCCTGGTGGTCTTGCTTTAAACGGGAACAAGATGGGGATGGATGTGATCAAGGAAGGCAAAGGGATTGAGTTTAAATTCAACCCGGCGATCGGGGCGCAGCTACGGTCCGGGAATTTTACCGGGTTGCAAGGCATTATTTTGCAGATTATTCCGATTCAAAGCGTACTGCCGATTCTGGGGATGAACGAAGAAGAATCCCCGGCGGACGTGAAGAAATTTGCGAAGGTTTAAAGGTGACGGACACTTTTTCTTAAGCTGAGCCTCTATTTTTTCGATCGATCTGCGTCAGAAAAAATGTCCGACACCTTTATTGGCTTATTATACCTCCGCGCCCTCGGGAAGTGAATAAATATTCACTCCCTGGCGGGTGCGGAGGTTTTTTTATTGACTTTTTGCCCCTGAATTATTATGATATAACTTCAATCAGTGCTAAAAAACCCGAAAAATACGCATTTTTTCAATAAAATACCTAAGGAGTGAGTCAAATGGCAGAATGGATTGGCATCGGCCGCCGGGCTCGACGTTGTTATGGGTTTGATGAGGTGGCTTTGGTTCCGGGTATGGAGACGGTTAACCCCAATGAAGTGGACATCAGCTGGACGATTTCCGGAAAAAAAATCAAGATTCCGATTTTGGCCGCGGCAATGGACGGGATTGTGGACGTTAAATTCGCGGTGGCGATGGGGAAATTGGGCGGGATTGCGGTTCTAAATTTAGATGGCGTACAGACCCGGTATGAAAATCCGGACGATATTCTCGATCAGATCGCGAACACGCAAGCCGAAGAAGCGACGAAACTCATTCAGAGCCTTTATCTTACGCCGGTTAAGGAAAGTTTGATCGCTAAACGCGTTGGGGAAATCAAGAAGGCTAAAGTACCTGCCGTGGTTAGCTGTATTCCGCAAAACGCGAAACGGTTTATGGAAATCGCTCAGGACGCGGGCGCGGATCTTTTTTGTATGCAGTCAACCGTGGCTGCAGTGCGGCATATTGCCACTGAGTATAAAATTTTGGATTTGGATAAATTTTGCAAAGAGGCCAAGATTCCGGTGATTATCGGCAATTCCGTGACTTATGATATGGCTTTGGAATTGATGGAAATCGGCGCTTCGGGGTTGTTTATCGGGGTCGGGCCGGGCGCGGCTTGCACCACCCGGGGCGTTTTGGGTATAGGCGTGCCGCAAATCACCGCTACGGTGGATTCGGCAGCGGCGCGTGATCATTTTTATAAACGCACCGGAAAATATATCCCGATTATCACGGATGGCGGGATGCGCATTGGCGGCGAGATTTGCAAGGCATTCGCGGCGGGTTCTGACGCGGTTATGGTGGGGTCAGCCTTCGCGAAAGCACAAGAAGCGCCGGGCCGCGGGTTTCATTGGGGCATGGCCACATCCAACGCGAATCTGCCGCGCGGCACTCGCGTGCGGGTCGGCACCACCGGCACGCTTAAACAGATTTTGATGGGCCCGGCCAAAGTTGACGACGGTTCGCAAAATTTAGTCGGCGCGCTTAAGACATCGATGGGATCGCTAGGCGCGAAAACTATCAAGGAAATGCACGACGTGGAAATCATCATTGCCCCGTCGATTCAGACCGAAGGCAAGGTATTCCAGGTCGGCCAGCGGGTCGGCATGGGGAAATAAATGGTGTCTGGGTCCAAGGAGTGAACAAATCAAAAAATGGTGATTGGCCTGAAAAAGACGATAAAAGTTTCGTGATACAATAGGGTATGTCTGCATTGGGACCTGACACCATTTATTTAATCATAAAATTTTTTGCGGCGCAAAAAATTTTAACCGGAAGCGGGCAAAATGACAAAAAAAATTACGACAGCTAAGAAGAGCAAACCTCCAGAAGTCAAAAAAACGGTTAAAAAATTTTTCGCGAAATCTTCTTCAAAAAAACGGGCGATGAAGATGACGAAACTGCATAAATTCAGCAGTCGTTTGTCGTCGTCCATCTCCGTGAAAAAGAACCGCACGAAAGACGTCATTTTAGTGCTGGATTTCGGTTCGCAATACACCCAGCTCATTGCCCGGCGTATTCGGGAGAATAAAGTTTACAGCCGGATTGTTCCGTTTCATATTACCGCGAAAGAAATTGAAGAGATCGCGCCGAAGGGGTTGATTTTATCCGGCGGGCCGTTGAGTGTTTATGAAAAAAACGCGCCTTTGCCTAACAAAGAGATTTTTAATTTGGGGCTCCCGGTGTTGGGGGTCTGTTACGGGATGCAGGCGATCTCACATTTGTTTGGGGGTAAGGTCAATCCGAGCAAAGAGCGCGAATACGGCCGGGCCGAACTGTTTGTGGATAACAATAAAGATTTATTCGCCAATTTGCCGACTAATATGACCTGCTGGATGAGCCACGGCGATGAAATCGTCAAAATGCCGGCCGGGTTTGAAAAGAAGGGTCACACGCTGAACGCGGCGGTTGCGGCTATCGGGAACCGAGCGAAAAAAATATATGGGGTGCAGTTTCATCCGGAGGTGGTTCATACCCAGCGTGGGTCGCAGATCCTCATGAATTTTGTCCAACAGATTTGCGGGTGTTTGCCGCGCTGGACCATGGAGAAGTTCGTTGAGTCTCAAATCAAACAAATCCAAGAACAGGTCGGGAAAAAACGGGTGATTTTGGGATTGAGCGGCGGCGTGGATTCGTCCGTGGCCGCGGTGATTTTGCAGAAGGCGATCGGTGCCCGATTGTATTGTATTTTTGTGGATAACGGACTTTTGCGTAAAAACGAAGCGCATAACGTGGAGAAAACGTTTCGCGGTCATTTTAAAATGAACCTGGTCGTCGCCGATGGAGAGCAAAGGTTTTTGAAACGGTTGACCGGCGTCGCGGACCCGGAACAGAAGCGCAAGATCATCGGCGATGAATTCGGCCAATTATTTATGGAACGGGCCAAGAAAATCAGCAATGTCGGTTTTCTCGCGCAGGGGACATTGTATCCGGACGTGATTGAATCGTTTTCGCCGATCGGCGGACCGTCCGCGGTCATCAAGAGCCATCATAATGTCGGCGGTTTGCCGAAAAATCTGAATTTGGAATTGATCGAGCCGTTCCGCGAGTTGTTCAAAGACGAGGTGCGGGCGATCGGCAAATATTTAGGTATGCCGGAAAATATTTTGAAACGCCAGCCGTTTCCCGGACCGGGTCTGGCCATTCGGATTCTCGGTGAGATCACCAAAGAACGTTTGGAGATTTTGCGCGAAGCGGATGAGCGGGTCGTCGATGAAGTAAAAAAAGCGGGTTTATATCATGATATCTGGCAATCCTTTGCGGTGCTGCTTCCGGTAAAAACCGTGGGCGTCATGGGTGATCAACGCACCTATGAAAATGTGATCGCGGTCCGCTGCGTGACCAGCCAAGACGGGATGACCGCGGATTGGGTGCCCTTGCCGCCGGAACTTTTGGGCCGTATCTCGAACCGGATCATCAATGAAGTCAAAGGTGTCAATCGCGTAGTTTACGACGTCAGCTCCAAACCGCCGGCGACCATCGAGTGGGAATAAATATGATCCATGTCTGATTTCGTCCATCTCCACGTGCACACCCAGTTCAGTCTGTTAGACGGAGCTTGCCTGATCGGCCCTTTGGTTAAAAAAGCCAAGGAATTGGAAATGCCGTCGGTCGCGATGACCGACCACGGCAATATGTTCGGCGCGGTTGACTTCTATTCCAAGGCGGTTGAGCAAGGCGTTAAACCAATCATTGGCTGTGAAACCTATCTTTTGCGCCGCGGCAGCCGCCTCGAGCGTCAGCCTAGCCAGCGTGACGAGCTTGGCCATCTTGTCATTTATGCCCGCGATAATCAAGGCTACCGCAATCTTTGCAAATTAACTTCCACCGCTTTTGTCGACGGGTTTTATTATCATCCCCGTCTGGACAAAGAGATTTTATCCCGCCATGCCTCGGGACTGATGGCGAGCTCGGCTTGTCTAAAAGGCGAGATTTGCCGGCAGTTGATCGACGGCAATTATCTGGCGGCGTTGAAATCCGCGGATGAATTCAAACAAATTTTCGGGGCGGATAATTTTTATATCGAATTGATGGACCAAGGCATTGACCTCCAACGTCAGGTTAATCCGGAATTGGTCAAAATCGCCCGGGAATTGAATTTGGCCGTAATCGCGACGAATGATGTCCATTATTTGAAAGCGGAGCACGCCGCGGCCCACGATATTTTGCTCTGCATCCAAACCCAGACGACAATCAATGAACCCAAGCGCCTGCGCCTTTCTTCGGACCAATTTTATTTTAAATCCGCCGAGGAGATGCAACGGCTTTTTGCCTGGGTCCCGGAAGCGGTAGCCAATACGGTCGCGTTCGCGGAAAAGATTTCCCTGAAAATGGAATTCGATAAAATTTATTTGCCAAAATTTACGCCTCCCGACGGACAGACGCGGGAGAGTTATATGCGCGGCCTCTGCGAGGAGAATTTGCGGGTCCGTTATGGACAGGTCACGCCGGAAATCCGCAGCCGTTTGGATTATGAATTAACGGTCATTGAGAAAATGGGATTTGTCAGTTATTTTTTGATTGTCTGGGATTTTATTCATTACGCGAAAAGCAAAGGGATCCCGGTGGGCCCGGGGCGCGGCTCTGCCGCCGGGAGTTTGGTCAGTTATCTCCTGGGAATTACGGATTTGGACCCTTTGCGCTATGGACTGATTTTTGAGCGGTTTCTCAATCCGGACCGCGCCGGGATGCCGGACATTGACATTGATTTTTGTTATGAACGCCGCGGCGAGGTGATTGAATACGTGACCGCCAAGTACGGCCAGAAAAATGTGGCGCAGATCATCACCTTTGGGACATTGCAAGCTAAAGGCGCGATCCGCGACGTGGGACGCGCGGTGGGCTTAGCTTACGCGGATGTGGATAAAATCGCGAAACTCGTGCCCGCGGAATTGAACATCACCATTGAAAGCGCCTTGGAAAAAGAACCGCGGTTAAAAGAATTGCGGGATACGGACGCGAACGCCGCCCAGGTTTTGGACACTGCCCGCACTCTGGAAGGTTTGAACCGGCACGCTTCAGTGCACGCCGCGGGCGTGGTGATCGCGGATAAGCCGCTGGATGAATATGTGCCGCTGTTTAAGACGTCAGAAGGCCAGATCACCACCGCCTACACCATGAACGGCATTGCCAAGATTGGTCTTTTAAAAATGGATTTTCTGGGATTGCGGACTTTGACCGTGATTGCCAATGCTGTCGTTTTGATTGAGAAAACCAAGGGCGTCAAGGTGGATATGGCCCGGGCGCCTTTAGACGATAAAAAGACATTCACCTTGTTAGGCAAAGCCTGGACGGCAGGCGTGTTTCAGTTAGAAAGCGCGGGGATGCGCGATCTGTTGCGCAAGGCCCAACCTTCGGTGTTTGAAGACTTGATCGCGATTTTAGCGCTTTATCGTCCCGGGCCCATGGGCAGCGGCATGTTGGAGGATTTTGTCAAACGCAAACGCGGGGAATTGGTTTTTGAATATGATCATCCCAAGCTGGAGCCGGTTTTGAAGGATACTTACGGGATTATCATTTATCAGGAACAGGTCATGCAGATCCCGGTGGTTTTGGCGGGTTTCACGATGACTCAGGCGGATAATCTGCGTCGGGCAATGAGCAAAAAAATTCCGGCGGTCATGGATAAGATGCGCGCGCAGTTTATTGAAGGCTGTCAAAAATACAGCTCCATGGAAAGCCCGAAAGCCAACCGTTTGTTTGACTTGATCGATTATTTTTCCGGGTATGGGTTTAACCGCAGTCACTCGGCGGCTTATGCGGTGATTTCCTATCAGACCGCGTATTTGAAAGCGAATTATCCGACGGAATTCATGGCCGCGCTTTTGAACAGCGAATTGGGCGACGCGGATAAGGTAGTGGAATATACCCGGGAATGCGAGGTTTTGGGGATCAAGGTGTTGCCGCCGGATATCAGCGAGAGCGGAAAAACTTTTGCGGTGGTCGATAACGCGACGATTCGGTTTGGTTTGCTGGGGATCAAAAATGTGGGGGCGACCGCCATTGATTCTATCGTAGGGAAAAGGGAGCGTCCCTATGCGTCGCTGTTTGAAATGTGCGGCTGTTTGGATTTGCGCTTGGTCAATCGGAAAGTTTTGGAGAGTTTGATCAAAAGCGGGGCAATGGACAGCCTGCCAGGCAACCGCGCTCAGAAAATGGCAGTCTTGGACCGGGCTTTGGAAATCGGGAACAAAATCCAGCGGGAGCAGGCCACGGGGCAATTTTCGTTTTTTGACGGGCCGGGCACAGCGACGGGATTTGGGGAAGAGACGGAAAAACTGCCGGACATCAAGGAATGGCCCAAAAGTCAGGCTCTCGCCGGGGAAAAAGAAATGCTGGGGTTTTATGTGAGCGGACATCCCTTGGCGCATTATTACGCGGAGGTCAAGGATTTCACGGATATGACGATTAAAAAACTCACTCAAGCTATGGACGGCGAGGATACGCGGCTGGTTGGTCTGATCCAAAGCGTGAAATTGACCAGCACCAAAAAAACCGGCGAACGCATGGCCCTGATCACGATCGCGGACATGGACGGCACAGTGGACGGAGTGGTTTTTCCGTCGGCGTATCAGGAATTGGCGGCATATTTGATTGAAGGCCAAGTGGTATTTATCAAAGGCAAGGTGGGCTTTCGCGACGGCAAGCCGAATATTATTGTAGAGGATCTGCATTATATCCATGATATTTACAACGCGATCAAAGGCGTGAAATTAGATTTGCGTACTTTAAGCAACCCGCAAATGCAAGAGGTGAAAAACCGTTTGAAAACTTATTCGGGCGATGTCCCGGTTTATATTACCCTGAACACGCCGACCAAGAAAAATGTGGAAATCGTTGTCGGCAAAGACCTTTTCGTCCAGCCGAATGAAAATCTGTTCACGGAAATCAAGGCGATCGTGGGGGAAGGCAATCTGGCGTTTGTGTTTTAGCAGGGGGCGTCTCTACACAGATCAACGATCTGGCGCGATCGCATAACGGGCGCTCCGACAAAATAGGAGGATTCATATGCCTCAAATTATCCGGTTTGTGATATTCGCGTTTATTTTATCTTCTGGGTTTTGCGGCACTCAACCCGCTTTTGCCGGCCGGACGATTCGGGTATTATTTTTAGGCAACAGTCTCACTTACGTCAATGATCTGCCCGGCATGATTGCGGATCTGGCCAAGTCCCGTCATTTGAACATTGTCCATGAAATGTACGCGCCCGGCGGGTATCGTTTGGAACAGCATGCCGCGGACGCGCAGGCGCTCGCCAAAATCAAGCAAGGCGACTGGGATTTTGTCGTTCTTCAAGAACAGAGCCAGATGCCTGCCTTGTTGCCGGCGGAAGTCAGCACGTTTGTCATGCCGGCAGCTCGGAAACTGCGCGAATTGATTCGTCAAGCCAACCCGCGGACGCGGGTTCTTTTCTATATGACCATGGCCAAGAAAAACGGCGACCCGCAATTTGCGGCGGAGCATCCGTACATGAAAACGTATGCCGGTATGCAGCAACGCATTAACAACACTTATCTGCTGATCGCGAAACACAACAACGCCCGGGTTGCTCCGGTCGGAATGGCCTGGGAACGCGCCCGCGCCAACGACCCGTCGATTGAACTATACGCTGACGAAACCCATCCCAACCTGGCCGGAACCTACCTCGCCGCCTGCGTGTTTTACGCCGCGCTCAACCAAGACACCCCCATCGGCCTGCCGCATCCGCCGGGGATCAATGACCAAACCGCCGCCTTTTTGCAAAAAATGGCGCTGGAAACAATCGAAGCCAATGCCTCGTGAGAATAAAGGTGACGTACCCCTATATCCACCTTCACATGTTGGGGATGTAATTTAGGGAACGGTCAATAGATCCTTACCCCCTTGATTCATAAGAACATGCTTCATGCGAAGCAATTTATCGAGATCAACAGGTGGTACCAAGAGCAGTTGTTGATTTAAGTCAGGTTTCTTTTCAAGAG
>JADFXQ010000066.1 GCA_015233495.1 Candidatus Omnitrophota bacterium
TCTTTGGCCCTACATTGAGCGATCTCGGAGCTGGTCGACCTATATGACCCCGGCAAAATGCTTCATATCGAGCCCGGAGCTCCTCAAAGATATCGGCTTTGATGATTAAAATTTTTTTCGCCCCCCCCAGGGAATAGGGGGTAAGGATCTATGGTATCATTCCCAAACGAACCAGAAAATTGCCTTGAATTAGGTTTTGTCTTTTGATACACTACTGCATCATTCCTCGGTAAAGTCCTTCATGCGGTCTATTGATGAAAAAATTCGTTTATTATTTTTTTATTTCCCTTTCTTTAACGGCTTGCGCATCAGTCAATTTGAATGTAAATAAAGGAGCTTTACCGCTTGCCAAGTCTCAAGCCCAAAATTCCGCCAGTCAAACGTTGCCGGAAAAAAACAGTTCTGCCGCAAAAATTATCAAATCAGTCGTCGATCAGGGGTTGTTGTTTGCCAAAACGGATTTTCAGGGATTGCTGAAAACAAAATACGTCATTTTGGAAATGCAGAGGCAAGACGGGGAAAGCGCTCCCATTCAAATCCGCATCGGCGAGAAGAGCGGTGAAAAATCTTTGCCGTGGGAAAAAAAGGAAGTGGAAGTTGGCTATTTTTTTATTGAATTGCCCGCTGGACTGTATAAAATAAAATCAATTTCAATTCCGGTTGGCATGGATGTGGCAACCGAGCCGCTGGAAATTTTATTAACCGTCAATCCGCGGCAGGCCACATACGCCGGAACTCTGCGCATTTCCGGGACTAAGGAAAAAGTCCGGTTGGGAGGGGTGCCGGTGATCAAGCCGGGTTTTGAATATCAGGCTCAGGTGGAGGATGAACGCGCGGAGGGGGCGATGATTTTTCATCGCGCCTATCCCAATTACGCGGCAAAAGTGACTATCCAGTTAATGGAGATTAAAAAATAAAAAAGGGGGGGGACGTGCAAAGGGAAGCTATTTTCGCAGGGATCGCCGTGTTGTGTCTATCGGGTTGCGCTACGACAAGTCAACCGTCGGCAATCAATAATTTGCAGATCAAGGTGGCGCAATTAGAAAATAAAGTCACCCAGCAAGAGCAGGATATGGCGGCTCTAAAAGATTCGGTGAATGAGATGTCGGGTCAGGTGCAAAATGGCAATTATGACGCGAAGGATAAAGTCGAAGAGCCTGCGGGCGCTTCGCGCAAGGCCGGGAAATCCGCGGGCGCTCCGGCGGCCTTGGGAAAAGACGAATCTAAAATCATTCGGGTGGACGCGACTCCGGCGGAAGTGCAGAAGGCTTTACGCGGCGCGGGTTATTATCAAGGAGAAGTGGACGGGAAATTAGGCGCGAAAACCAAAGAAGCCATCCGCCGGTTTCAAAAGGATCATAACTTGACGGATGACGGTGTGCTCGGCAAAAGAACCTGGCAAGAACTGAAAAAATATTCGGAATAGTTCCGGGGATGATTTTTCCTAAAGCAAGTATCCGCGTCAGCCGCCGCGATCGTTTTTCTGAGGAAAATTTTAATTAAATGAGGCTACTTTGAATTTTGAATGGGTAAACAACTTTTAGCCATGTTTGCCCATTCAAAATTCAAAAGCGGCTTAAATGATTTTGAAAGGTACGGTTTTATGGAAGTGATAGACATATCTGAGAACCAGAAAAAAGGTTCAACGGATCGAGCGGATTATATCGGCGAAACGATTCGTCAGGAAACGCTGCGCTTTGCCAAGGATTTTAAAACGTCTTGGGTGGCTTTGGGACGGCATCTTTATGCCATTTGGCAGGATGAACTTTTTGCGGGATGGGGGTACAAAAATTATGAAGAATACGCGGAAAAAGAATTGGGCATCAAAAAGCAATTATGTTTAAAATTATGCAAGGCGTACTTATTTTTGGAAGAAAGCGAACCGGCTTATTTGGAAGAAAAATTTTTTACGGAGCGCGCCTCGGTTAAAGTGCCCGGATGGGAAGCCATTGATCTTTTACGGCAGGCCCGGATGAAGAAAGAAGTAACGAAAAATGATTACGCCAAAATTAAAAGCGACTTGTTTGAAAAAGGCAAGGATGCCGCCGAAGTCCGCAAGGATTTGACCGCCCTAATTCGGGAGCGCAAACAGCTTGATCCCGACGAGGAAAAGGAAAAACGCGTCACGGCTTCGATCAAAAAGGTCATCAACGCTCTGGGCTTGTTTAAAAAAGATATGGAGGCGATGAAGATGATCCCGGCTGAGCTGGTGGAACGGACGAAACAATTGATGCGCGAGTTGGAACAGCAAGTGGTTTAAAGCGGCAAGGATGGGGACGCTGGGCCGCAGGGAGACGGAAATGGCGAAAAAAGTTTTGGTAGTGGATGATGATAAACTTAACATCGTTTTGATGGAACGACGATTAACCGAGAAGGGATATGAGGTTGTCTTAGCGCGGGATGGCGATGTGGCTTTGGATAAAGTCGAGAAGGAACATCCGGATTTGATGATTCTTGACATTGAAATGCCCCGGGTCAACGGGTATCTGGTGTTATCCGAATTAGCCAAAATGCCGGCGGCGCCGCAACTGCCGGTTATCGCGTTGACCGCGCATGAGGAACTGCGGCCGATTTTCGAACACAAAGGGGTCCGCGGTTATTTGATTAAACCCGTCAATTTTGCGACGCTTTTTTTAAAAATGGAGGAGATATTTTGCGGTCCGGCAGATATGGCAAAGTAAAATATAATTAACAATTCTTGTCATTTTTTTTCGGACAGATAGAATAAAATTAACTGATTTGAATCAACACGTGGAAACACGAGATTATTTTATAACGAAAGGATAGGTCATGAACGCTTGGGAAGGTCGTAAAGAAACGGAGGGGGATCTTTTTGGGAAGACAGCAGAACGCAATCCGATCATCCAGTCGCGCGAATTAAAGACCGGCGAGAGCGGCATGAAAAATTCTTGGCTGATGCTTATTTTAGTTCTCTTTGTCATCGCTTTGGTGGTAGTCGTGTTCCGCTATCGGCAGCATCAAAAAAAGGTGGCGTTGAATGAAGTGTTTCCGCAAGAAGAGGTGATGCCGGTTGACGTGGAATATGAATTTTCCGATGATGGCAATCAGGCGGGAACGGCAAAACCGGTGAATCGCGAGCTGAAGGTCCCGGGCAATGCTCCGCAAAAGCTGAACGCGCCGAATATGAAGAATGATATGGCCCCGGCAACAGCCGTGTCGCCGACTGCTTCGGCGACGGAAAGTCCGCTTGCCTCGCCAACTGCGGCGGGGTCTAAGGAAAAAAAGAATCCCGCGAAAACTAAGTCCGGGGCAAAATCGCATAAGTCCAGCAGTGGAACTTTATCGATTCAAGTCGCGGCGTTTCATAAGCAAGCTCAGGCGGACGCGGCGGTCAAGAAACTGGCGGCCAAAGGGTTTGAGGCGTTTTATACGTCCCGGGAAGCGCCGGGTAAAGGCACTTATTATCGCGTGCTCGTCGGCAAGTATAAAACAAAGTCCGAAGCCGCGGCGGCTTTAGAAAAAGTCAAAGAAATTTATAAAGACAGTTTTATCACCGGCGGAAAAAAATAAAGAGTTCCAGTTTTTGCAAATCAAATCATTTATTAAACGCGGCAATTTTTTTAAAATGAACCGTCGTTTTTTTTCAGAATCGGCCCGACGCAAAACTTGGTTTTGCGCCGGGCTTTTTTGCACGGTTTTTTATGCTTTCCGGAGTTGACGGCGGGGGATAAAAAGTTTATGATGATACGGACATCGTCGTAATTGGGGGAGGTTAAAATTGAAAATTTTACTGATTGATGATTCCCTGCTTGACCGTAAACTGATGATGAATATTTTAAAGAAAGCCGGGATTGCCAATGAAATTTTGCAAGCTCCGAATGGCGAAGAAGGTCTGCAAATTATGGTGGATCATTTTTCGGAAATTTGTTTGATTGTGTTGGATTGGCAGATGCCTAAAATGGACGGGATTGGTTTTATGAAAGCGGCGGGTAAAATTTCGGAAGCGGCGCATATTCCGATTGTGATGGTCACGGCTTCGGGGTCGGATGAAGACAAACGTTTGGCGCGCGAAGTTAATCCGCGTTTAGCCGGCTATATTGTCAAACCATATACGGCGCAGACCTTGATTAAAACAGTGGACCCTTTTCTCACAGTAAAATAATTAGGACTGTCAGGAGGCCTATGAAGTTATCCCCCTTTCGAGTCCGGGATGAGGCGGCGGCCGGGGAGATGAAAAATCATCCTCAGAATGACGACGCTTTTTTTTTGCAGGCGGTTCTGCTTTCTAAGGTGGTGACCCGCGTTTTAGATCAGCGCGGCGACATTGTTTTGTCCGCGCCGCCCCATATTGAAAAGGTGAGGATCGTGGAGTTCCGCCGCCGGATGCGGGTTTGGGGATTGGATAAATTTAAAGAAAAGACTTACATCGCAACGGTGAATTTTTATTTATCCGATAAAGATCTGGAGCAGCATAAAGCGGTCGGGGCTTTAGTGGTATATATCGGCGAAGATTATATAGAAACATTGTTAAAAAAATTGGGATATCCCAAAATTGAGGATGATGATGAGTCATTGCTCGAAGACGCTTGCGGGACGTTTACGAATATCGTCGCTGCCAAATTTAAAGAAGGATTAACGCAATTGGGTTTTGCCGAGCTGGTGATGTCCCATTTTTCTTGTTTTCAAAATGAAGCGCTCAACGGCGTGGAGTTTGATATCACGCAAAAAGAAAAATATGAAATCGCTTTTGAGATTGGGGGCTACAAAAGAATTGTTGTGGATTTGACCTTGGGAAAAATGCCGCGGGTCGCGACGGTGTTTTAGGGGGATGCCCGGCGCGGGATGGCGGATTGATGTCCTGGATCCGCGGCGAGAAGAGCCGCGCTGATTAAGTTGAAACCGATTAAAGGAGATTATTTTCATGCCCACACCATTGGAACAATGGGTTGAGGAACAAGCGCAATTATGTCAGCCCCAACGCATTTATTGGTGCGATGGATCGGAAGCCGAGGCCCGGCATTTGATCCAAATCGGTATCAAGGAAGAATCCATCAACGGCACCCCGGTTTTTCAGGAATTGAATCAGACGCGCTGGACCGGCGCCTATTATCATCGCAGTCATCCGACGGACGTGGCGCGGGTGGAGCATTTGACGTATATTTGTCATCCGGAAAAAGAAACGGCGGGCCCCAATAATCATTGGATGGCTCCTGCGGAAGCCAAAAAATTAATGACCGGTTTATCTCAGGGGTGCATGAAAGGCCGGACCATGTATGTTTTGCCTTATATGATGGGGCATCCGGATTCTCCTTACGCGAAGGCCTGCGTGCAGTTGACGGACGTTTCTTATGTGGCGTTGAGTATGCGGATCATGACCCGGATGAGCCAGGAGGTGATTGGCCGGATCGGCGCGCGGCAGGATTTCGTCAAGGGGCTGCATTCTGTCGGAGACTTTGATCCCAACCGCCGGTATATCATGCATTTTCCCGAGGAGAATTTTGTTTGGTCGGTTGGCTCAGGTTATGGCGGCAATGCCCTGCTGGGGAAAAAGTGTTTTTCATTGCGGATCGCGTCTTGTCAGGGATATAGAGAAGGCTGGCTGGCGGAACATATGGTGATTGCCGGAATCGAAGACCCCTCGGGGCGGATTACGTACGTAACGGTCGCGTTGCCTTCGGCGTGCGGGAAAACTAATTTAGCGATGTTGGAGTCGGCATTGCCGGGGTATAAAGTCTGGACTTTGGGAGATGATATTGCCTGGTTAAACGTGGGAGAAGACGGCCGGTTGTACGCGATTAATCCGGAGACAGGGTTTTTCGGCGTGGCTCCGGGGACCTCGCTTAAATCGAATCCCAATATGATTCGCACGCTGCAAGGCAAGCGTTTTTTCCCGACGCTGTTTACCAACACGGCTTTGGACCGGGACCGCAATGAACCTTGGTGGGAAGGTTTGGATGGCGATATGCCGCGTCACATCGTGGATTGGCAGGGGAAGTCTTGGGATCCGAGTCAAGGGACCAAAGCGGCCCACGCGAATTCGCGGTTTACGGCATCGGCTTATAATTGCCCGACCTTATCGCGCGAATTTGACAATCCCAAAGGCGTGCCTATTTCGGCGATTATTTTAGGAGGCCGGCGCACCCGGTTAATTCCGTTGGTAACCGAGGCGTTCGACTGGGCAAATGGCGTATTTTTAGGCGCGCGGACCGGGTCGGAAACCACCGCCGCGGCCGCGCACCAGATCGGCGCGCTGCGTCGGGACCCAATGGCGATGCTGCCATTCTGCGGTTACAACATGGGGGATTATTTTGGGCATTGGTTAAGCGTGGGCCGAAGGTTGAAAAATCCTCCCAAGTTTTTTTCCGTTAACTGGTTCCGTACGGATGAACAAGGAAAATTCATCTGGCCGGGATTTGGCGAGAATATCCGTGTCTTGAAATGGATGTTGGACCGGGTCGACGGTAAAATCAGCGCCCGGAAAACCCCGCTGGGTTATGTTCCGCATTTGTCCGATTTTGATATGTCCGGTTTGAACTTATCTTCAGAGCAGATGCAGGCTCTTTTTGCCGTGAATCCGCAGGAATGGCCGGAGGAGTTGAGCGATATTGAAAAATATTTGAACCAATTCGGGCCGCGGTTGCCCCAGCAGATTAAAGCGGAATACGCGAAGTTGGTTCAACAAATGGGGGCGTAGATTGTTATGCGTTATTTGCTCAAAGGTATTATAACGCTTGGGGTTGTTGCGGCTGGCGTCGCGACAGTGATGGTTTTAAAAATTGTTGCGCCGCGCCGCCCGGTTGGGGATCGATCGGGGGTTTCGCTGCGGGTTAAGGGGAATCCGCGGGCCGCGGTTAAAATTGTCGAGTTCATGGATTTTTCCTGCCCGCCCTGCGCCGCGGGTTCCAAAATGTTAAAACGATTTATGGCCGCTCACCCGCAGGCGATTCAAATCGAAATGAACTATTTCCCCTTGCATTTGGAAAATAAAGCGCTCAGCGCGCGATACGCTCAGTGCGCGGCGGAACAAGGTCAGTTTTGGCCGATGTTTGATTTGCTGGTGGAGCGTCAAGCGGTTTGGAAATCGATGCTGAATCCGGAAACGGCTTTTCAGCAAATGGCGGCGGAACTGAAATTGAACCCGAAGGCATTGCAACAATGTGTCGCCGCTCCCCAGACGTTTAAAACAATTCTCACGTCGCGGCAACAAGGACAAGCTCAGGGAGTGGAAAGCACGCCGACGTATTTTATAAACGGGAAAATGGTGGTGGGATCGCAGGCGTTGGCAGAGGTGTTGAAAGAGATAGCAGCCGGAAAGGTGAAGGGATATGCGGCCGTCACTTAAAATCAATTATTTTTTGTTAGCGCGGTTTTTGATTGCCGGGATTTTTCTTGTTTCCGGCATGGAAAAATTGTTGAGCCCGATTGAAAATTTTATTTACGCGATTCAAGGATTTGAGGCGCTGCATTCGCCGGGTTTGGAACGTTTGACGGCTGAGGTGATGCCGTGGATAGAATTTTTTGTCGGGTTGTTTTTGTTGTTGGGGTTATGGACGCGGATCGCTTTAATCGGGGTGATGGCGATGGGTTTCACGTTTGCCTTGATCGTCGGCCAAGGGATTTGGCGGGGGTTGCCGCTGATCAATTGCGGCTGTTTCGGCGATCTGATTCATTTTCCGATTTTCGCGACATTCACGATTGATTGTTTCCTTTTTTCGCTTGGCGGTATCGCGTTATTGCATTTGCCGCGGGTGACGGTTTTTAGTTTGGATGTCTGGCTGCGCGAAAGCAGGGCTGCATGAAGGCCGGATTTTTATGCTGCGCGGTCGTATGGGGGGTTTTGTTGATGGCCCGGATCGGCTATGGTGAAAATAATATCAAGCATCCCAATGTAAGCGGACAGTTTTATCCGTCCGATCCCAAAGAATTATCCGCGCTGTTGGATGGATTTTTTGCCCGGGCGGATGTGGCTTTAGCGCAACTGCCAGTGGGCGCGGTCATCGTCCCGCACGCCGGATATGTGTATTCCGGGCCGGTGGCGGCGTATGCTTTTAAAAGGGTCAGCGCGCAGAAAATTGCCACAGTGGTGATTTTAGCGCCGAGTCATTTCGCGAATTTTGACGGCATCAGTGTAGGGGATTATGCGGGGATGGAGACGCCCTTGGGGGTAGTTTCCGTAGATAAAACCATTGTGGATCGTGTGATCGCGGCGGATCCGAAGTTTGCTTTTTACGCTCCGGCTTATGAGCGCGAACATTCGCTCGAAGTGGAAATTCCATTTATTCAGAAGACTTTTCCCTCGGCCAAGATTGTGCCGGTGATCTTTGGCCAGGCTGCGCCGGAAACGATTCAAAAATTCTCGGCCGCTTTAAAAGACGCGCTGGGAGACCGCGCGGATACTCTGATCGTTGCCAGTTCGGATTTGTCACATTATCACGACGACAAAACCGCCCGGAAAATGGATGCGGCGGTATTGGAGCTGGCGCGTAAATTGGATGTGGAAAAATTGTGGGAAGCAAATGTCAGCGGGCGATTGGAGATGTGCGGTTTTATTCCGGTGGCCGCGGTTTTGGTTTATAGCCGGCTGCAGAATTGGGGAAACGCGGAACTGATCCGTTATGGCAATTCCGGCGACGCGACCGGGGACCGGGATCGGGTTGTGGGGTATGGCGCGGTGGCGATTTATCGCGGTCTGGCCGTTCCCGCGGATTCTTCCGTCGATAACGCGGCGCCGCCGTTAACGCTGGCGCAAAAAAAACGTTTGTTGGAAATTGCCCGGCAGTCTATGGAACAATATGTCCGCAAAGGTAAGGTGATGGATGTGCAGGAAAATGATCCGCGCTTGGCAATGACCGAAGGCGCGTTCGTCACCTTAAAGCGGCGCGGGCAATTGCGGGGTTGTATCGGCAACATTATTGGCCAGGGCCCGCTTTATTTGACGGTCAGGAATATGGCGATTGCCGCGGCAACGCAAGACCCGCGTTTTCCGCCAGTCAAGTCCGAAGAG
>JADFXQ010000067.1 GCA_015233495.1 Candidatus Omnitrophota bacterium
GTCTTTGATTTCCTGAATTTTTTTTACATAAGTCACTTGGGGAATGTCTAAGTGCGAGGATATTCCCGGGCCTACCTGGGCAGTGTCGCCGTCCGAGGCTTGTTTGCCGCAAATGATGCAATCAAAGGGTCCCAGTTTGCGGATCGCCAGGGCTAAAGTATAGCTGGTAGCGAGAGTATCTGATCCGGCAAAAGCGCGGTCGCTGACGAGCATGGCTTCGTCACAACCCAAGGCAATGGCCTCGCGTAAAGCCGCTTCGGCTTGCGGCGGTCCCATGGTGATGACCGTGGTCTTGCCGCCAAACCGTTCTTTCAAACGCACGCCTTCTTCAATAGCGTACATATCAAAAGGATTGATGATCGACTGCACGCCTTCTCTAATAAGGGTGTTGGTTTTGGGGTCAATTTTGACATGGACCGTGTCGGGGACTTGTTTGATACAGACAATGATGTTCATTTCTTCGCCATTTCCTTGATAAGTGCCAGACCAATAATGCTGCGTTGGATTTGGTTGGTGCCTTCATAGATCTGGGTGATTTTCGCGTCGCGCATATATTTTTCCGCCGGATATTCTTTCATATAGCCGTATCCGCCGAATACTTGCAAAGCATCGGTAGTCACTTCCATAGCCGTATCGGAAGCGAATAATTTGGCCATGGCCGAATGTTGACCAGCTGCGGGTTTTCCGGAATCGATTTCTTTTGCCGCCGCGTAGACTAAGGCGCGGGCCGCTTCGACTTTGGTAGCCATATCAGCGAGCATGAATTGAATGCCTTGAAAAGAGGAAATCGGTTTGCCGAATTGCACGCGTTCGCGGGAATATTTGATTGCCGCGTCTAAAGCGCCTTGGGCAATGCCCACGGCTTGGGCGCCGATGCCGGGGCGGGATTTATCAAATGTTTTCATGGCTACCAAAAAGCCGGCTCCTTCTTTGCCCAAAAGATTTTCTTTGGGAACTTTGCAATCCGTAAAAACTAATTCGCGGGTGGAAGAGGCGCGGATGCCGAGCTTATCTTCTTTTTTGCCGAAGGTGAACCCGGGCGTGCCTTTTTCTACGATAAACGCACTGGCGCCGCGGGCGCCTTTTTCTTTATTGGTCATGGCGAAAATGGTGTAGGTTTCCGCGTCGCCGCCGTTGGTGATAAAATGTTTGGTGCCGTTAAGGATATAATGGTTGCCGTCTTTTTTCGCGGTGGTCTGCATGGCGCTCGCGTCCGAACCGGCGGCCGGTTCCGTAAGCCCAAAAGCCGCGAGTTTGCGGCCGCTGGCTAAATCCGGGAGATATTTTTCTTTTTGTTCTTCGGTGCCGTGCAGGATGATCGGATACGCGCCTAACGCGGACGCGGAATACGCCAAGGCAATGCCGGCGCAGCCGCGGGAAAATTCTTCCGTCGCGATGCAAAGGTCCAAACAACCGCCTCCCATGCCGCCGTATTTTTCTTCATAATAGATGCCGAACAAATCAGCGTCGGCCATGACCTTGACAATGTCCCAAGGAAAGGTTTCATCGCGGTCATATTCCGCGGCTTTAGGCATAATTTTTTCATCGGTAATTTTCCGGCAAAGTTCCCGGATCATTTCCTGCTCTTCCGTCAGAAGATAGTCAATCATTTGGCCTCCATCGGTTAACGGCTTTACATTTGCGGCAATTAAAAAATCGAAACATAGTAGCACAAGAAAATTGAAAACCGCAATAGTTTTTTTTGAATTTGACGCGGCTTTTGAAAGGCGCGATTTAGCCGATGTTAATAAATGTAATAAAATGATAATTTATGCGGAATACAGATTGATATGTTAAGTTCTGCAAGATAAATAAAAATTTCTTAAATAAATGTTGTATTTAAGTTGTTTATAGTATAAAAAACATATGGGTAATCTTAACACATATTAAAAAGAGGTTGGAATGGTTTTGCCGGAATTGATGACAATTGAGGAAGTCGCGGATTATTTGCGGGTGAAGCGCCGCACGGTTTATGAATGGTTAAAAACCGGAAAAATTCCGGCGCTTAAGGCCGTCGGGCAATGGAGGTTCAAACGAAAAAAAATTGACGAATGGCTTGATAAAAGCGAAGAAAACAGTTAAATTGATGCGCTTTTATTTTTAGGTTTTTTTACGGACAGAATTTTAAATTTTGATATTGGCATCGCCTCTGGAGGAGGAGCCTATGTATCTAAAAAAATTGGAAATATTCGGTTTTAAATCTTTCGCGGAAAAAACGCTGCTCGAATTTCAACCCGGGATCACCGCGGTTGTCGGCCCCAACGGCTGCGGCAAGAGTAATATTTTTGATTCGATCCGCTGGGTTCTGGGCGAACAGAGCATGAAAGAATTGCGCGGCGCGGCGCGGGAAGATGTTATTTTTAACGGCACGCAAACCAATCCCGCTTTAGGGATGTGCGAAGTCAGTCTGACCTTTTCCAACGAGTCGCGCGCTTTGCCCGTCGAGTATGATGAGGTAACGGTGTCGCGCCGGCTTTACCGCTCGGGAGAAAGCCAATATCTTTTGAATAAAACCATTGTGCGTTTGCGCGACGTGCAGGAATTGTTTATGGGCACGGGCGTCGGCGCGGAAGCTTATTCGCTTTTGCCGCAAGGCAAAGTCGATATGGTGGTGAGCGCCAAACCGGAAGAACGCCGCTCAATTCTCGACGAGGCATCTGGCATCACGAAATACAAAGCGAAAAAACGCGAGGCTTTAAATAAACTCAAAGACACGGATAATAATTTATTGCGGTTGAATGACATTGTGACCGAGGTCAAACGGCAAATCGCCTCTTCGGAACGGCAAGCCAATAAAGCCCGCCGGTATAAAGAGAAGTTTGATAAGCTTAAGGCCATGGATATTTTTTACGCCCGGTTTCAACGCGACGATTGGGCGCGGCGGACAACGAGCATCAATGAACGGTTATCCGGTTTGGCCGAGCGGGAGCGGGTTTTTACTCAGGAAATCGAAGCGGTTTCGAGTCAGCTGACTGACCGGATCAACGCGGTCGGAGAGCTCGACCAAATCGTTAGTGACAGCCGGGCCCGGATCATTAAATTGGACGGTCAGATCGACCTCAACCGACGGCAAATCGAATTCGGCCAGGAGCGCGTCGCCACGCTGGACAGTGAGGCGCAGAGGATGGCCGCGCAAAAAGACCAATTGACGGGCCGTTGTCAGGTTCATCAAGAAAAAATCGACGATGTCCTACGAGAAATCAGCCAGATCAGCCAGCGCGCCCAAACCCAAGCGGAAGAATTGCGGACGCGGAAAGCCGGGCTGACGGTTTTAGAAGAAGCGGTCGGCGCGGCGCAGGAGGAAATCGGCAAAAACGAAGAACGGTCTTTGGGTTTGGCCGAAGCGCAAGTGGCGTCCCGCAACGCAGTGACGGACATTGTCAAAGAAACCCAAGGCGCTTTGGCCCGGCAACGCCGGTTGGAGATCGAGCGCGATAAAGTTGATCAAGAATACGCGCAGATTGTCGAAAAAGGCAACGCGGCCGCCGCGCAGATAAATATTTTGGAAGCGGAGTTGAGCCGGATCCAGGTAGAGCGTTCACGGCAATTAGCGGACCTTAATGAATGGCGCGAGCAAAGTGTTATGCTCAAAAACGCTCTGGACGCGGAAGAAAAGAAACGTATTTTTTTACGCTCGCAGCGCGAATTTATCGAACGAATGAACGAGCAATATACGGATATGCCTGACGCGGTTGTGGAGGGTCGGTTGATCGCTTCATTGCCCCCGGGAGAGCAGAAGACCGGTATTCTCGGCAAAATCAAAAGCGTGCAGCCTATTGTGTCACAGGATATGCGCGATGCGATAGAGGGCAATTGGAATGTGGAGCCGCGGACGTTGTATGAAATTGACTGTGAAATGAAATTCGTGGAATTGGATTTGGGACAAATCGATCTGCGGATCGACGAGATCAGCCGGAAGATCGAAGCTTTGACCGAACAGATGGAAATTGTTACTGCGCAGGTGGCAAGTCAGGAAGACCGCGTCGGCGCAGTGGAAGCGGCCCTGCGTGAGCAAGAAACCAATTGCTCGGTGCTGCGTTCGCAAAAACAAGAGATTGAGCATCAAGCTCTGAAAATTCAGGAAGAAATAGCTTTGATCGCGTCCGAAATGAGTGACGCGCAAACCGCGATTCAGTCGGCGCATCAAAAAGAAGCGGCGGCCCAGGACCGCTTGTTGTCCGTTGAGCAGGCGATCCGGGATTGCCGCGACGCTATCAAAGCCAAACAGGCCTGGATATCTTTAAAAATGGAAGAGAAAGAGCAAATTGCCGTCGGGATCGCCCAATTGGAAACGGAAATCCAATCCGTGCAAGCCAAACTGCAGAGTTTGGCCTTGAATGAAAAAACGTTTTCCGACGCGTTGGCCAACGCGGTTCAAGAAATCGCAGCGATTGCAGCGCAACTGCAAACTCAGGAAGGAAAAAGGTTGGAATATGAAACTGAGATGGAAAGCGCGGCAACGCAGATCGATGCCATTGGGGAAGACAAAGATCGGGCGCAGGCCGAACTAAATGAATATCTGATGAATAAAGAAGAGCTGGGTCTGCAGATAAACAGCGCCCGGGCGCAGATGAATAGTTTGCAGGAAGAAATTGACGCCTTGAAACAAGAACGGCATGAGTTTCAGCTGGACCAGCAGAAAGCCGCGTTCGGCGAGAAAGGAATCAAGGATCGGATTGCTCAGGCGTATAAAGTTGACATCGACGACGCTGCGGTGGAAGATTTGCGCCCGGAGGTGCGGGCTTTGATATCGACGCTGGATGCGGCGCAAATGGAAAATTTCGCCTGCGAGCTGGAAGATTTGCGCCGGCAATGCGAGGCGTTTGGACCGGTGAATTTGGTCGCGATCGACGAATATGAGGAATTAAAACAACGCTTTGAATTTTTAACGAAACAGCAAGCGGATCTTTTGGAAGCGAAGTCGCAGTTGATGAGCACGATTACGAAGATTAACCGCTCGACCCGGCAGATGTTCATGGACACCTTTACCCGGGTGAGTGAAGAATTCCGGATTTATTTCCGGATGTTGTTTGGCGGCGGGGAAGCGGAATTGGTATTGTTGGACCCGGAAAATGTTTTGGAATCCGGGATTGATATCATTGCCCGGCCTCCGGGCAAGAAATTGCAGAATATCAGTTTGTTATCCGGCGGGGAAAAAACCTTGACCGCGATCGCTTTGATTTTCGGCGTGTTTAAAGTCAATCCCAGCCCGTTCTGCGTGCTGGACGAAATCGACGCGGCCTTGGACGAATCGAATGTGGGCCGGTTCAGCGGGCTTTTGAAAGAATTTGCCAAAATTTCCCAGTTCATCGTGATCACGCACAATAAAAAGACAATGAGCGGAGCGGATGCCATGTATGGAGTCACTATGCCGGAAACCGGCATATCGCGGATTGTCTCGGTGAAATTTTCGCCGGCGGAAGTGATTGCCGAAGCTCGAGCCGTAGCTGCCGCGGCGTAAAAAATTGGCGATAAAAAATCGGGGGCAGAGCCCTATTTCGTAAACGAAAATAACGAAAGAAGGCTCTGCCCCTGATTTTTTTGATTTTTTAGAGATTTGGGTGTACGATTATAAAAGCATGAAAAAAGGCGCCATTCAAAACAAGGAAAAGTCATCCCGTTTAAAGGCCCGGCGCTTAGAACTATTGCGCGTTACGCAAATGGGCAAACTTTCGGAAATTGTTTCTTTCTTGGCCCATGAAATCAGCCAACCTTTGACCTCGATTCTCGCTTACGCGCAAGCGGCTTCCCGTAGGGTCGCGGGTAAGGATCCGCAGTTGCAGGAAATTTTGCAATATATTATCCAGGATGATCATCGGGCTTCCGCAGTGATCCGCCGGCTGCGGTCTTTGCTTAAAAAGAGCGCGCCGGAATTCGTCCGGATTGATATGAATGAGATTGTTAATGATACAGTCGCGCTGTTGGCCGCTGATGCGGGAGCGCGTCACCCTGCCTGGCAAACTGTCCTGGATCCCCGTTTGCCGATGATCCGCGGCGACCGGCGTTGAACTCTAAAAACTCCATCCCAGGAAAAAAGTATAGCATACGAATTGACTATCTGCCAATAAATTTTTATTGCTGATCTGCATTTTCACTTATATGCGGCCCACCCGTTTTATTGTGTTGTCGCGCTTGTTTCCGGGGATTTGGCGGATTCGCCTCCGGCGTTTACCGCGCTGACCGCGAAATAGTATTTTTTCCCTCTTAACAATCCTCCCGCGGAATAGTTTGTGACTTTTCCCACGTTGATGTTCTGGTAATACACTCCCGGGGTTGTGCCGTAATACACCCGGTAATAATCCGCGCCCGCATCTCCCCAATTAAGGACAACTTTCGCTGTCCCGCCCAATGCCGACGAGATCTCCGGCGGATCGAATAATGTCCAGCCTGATATCTCGTTGGATATGGGACTTTCGCCCGCGTTATTCACCGCGCCTAGCCCAAAATAATACTTAGTCCCGGCGTCCAAACCGTCAACAACATATGCCGAACCTGAGTTTATATTGGCAGTGTGATCATAAACACCCGCAGTTTTGCCGTAATAAAACCGATGCGATTTCGCGCCCACGGAAGGAACAAAATTCACCCGAATACTGTTCTTCCCGCCAACCGAATATTTGATTTCCGGCGCGGCGCAAAGGGTCGTCGCGCTTACCTGATCTGCTTTGCCGCCTTCCCCGGATCCATTCACCGACGCGGCCTGAAAATAGTACGCCGTACCAGGTTGAAGACTATTGAACAAATAAAATGTTCCGCTCCCGGCGTTTACATATCCCGAAGAAACTCCCGATGTTGTTCCAAAATAAATCACGGTGGTTTCCGCGCCCGAAGCCGGAATCCAAGTGAGCGTAACCTGTTTCGATCCTCCCGCCGCTGTTAAATTGGCCGGAGGCTTGGAAAGCGTTAACGCGGTTTTGACATCCGATTTCGCGCTTTCGCCGGCGTTGCTTACCGCGCTCACCGCGAAATAATATTTCGTGCCCGTGAGCAATCCTCCGGCTGTATAATTCGTCACTTTTCCGACATTAATATTTTGAGTAAACACTCCCGATACGGTGCCGTAATACACGCGATAATAATCCGCGCCCACCTCCCCCCAGCTTAAAGCAACTTTACTCGGGCCGCCAGTGATCGATGCGATGACCGGCGCGTCCGCCAAAGTTGTTGCCGAAGCTTCGCCGGACTTCGCGCTCTCCCCCGCGGCATTGATCGCGCTCACCGCGAAATAATATTTTGTCCCTTTGTCCAGCCCAGTGATTTCCCGCAAGTCATTCGATCTGATGGCCGTCGATTGATCATAAACTCCCGACGCCTTGCCATAATAAAGTTTATATGCGCTCGCGCCTTTTGATATGACAAAATGCAATTCGATTTTTTGGTTCCCCCCCGCCCCGTATTGTATGCCCGGAGCCGGAGGCGCGGTCACGGCCCCGACTTGGTCGGATTTTACCCCTTCACCTCCCGCGTTCACTGCCGCCACCCGGAAATAATAGATCGTGCCGGAGTCTAAGTTCTTGAGCGTATAGCTCGTGGCGATGCCCGCGGACGCGGAACCGGTATAAACTCCGGAAGTCGTGCCGAAATAAACCTTGTATGTATCTGCGCCGGGAACGGCGGACCAATTGACTGTGACTTGACGAGCGCCCCCCACAGCGGTTATGACCGGATAGCTGACCGTTGTCCACACATCTTGCTCCGGTGATTTGGCGCTCTCGCCGCCGGGATTGATTGCAGCCACCGCAAAATAATAATGCGTTCCGTTAAGCAGACCGGACACAGTGTATGCTGTTCCATTTCCTGTTTTATAATTTTTATCATAGACGCCGGATTTCGTGCCATAATAGACACGGTAGGAATCCGCGCCTTTCACCGCCGCCCAAGTCAAATCGGCCTTGTCACGACCGCTGGTGATCGAAGCTATGCTTGGCGGGTCAGACAATGTCCACCCGGAGATTTTACCAAAAACCTGGCTGCTTCCGGAGTCATTCACTGCCTCCACGCCGAAATAATATTGTGTGCCGGCATCAAGATAATTCATGGTCGCGGAAGTGCCGTAAATACCTCCCGCATAGGATTCATAATTATCTGGCTCGTACCCGGCATAAATATTATAATAATTTGCTCCTTTAACCGGATCATAATAAAGCTTGATTTTGTTAACCCCGCTCTCCGTAGATTTCACGACCGGTGTCCCTGGCGCAGTCACCGCCGAAACCTCATTCGATAGAATTCCCTCGCCGGCCTCGTTTACCGATGCGACCCGAAAATAATACGTAGTCCCATCCGGTAATCCGGACAGAAACAAAGCTCTATCAAAATGAACTTCTGTTGTCACAGGATAAACGCCGGGGCTTGTGCCATAGTAGACCTTGTAAAAATCCGCGCCTGGCACCGTACCCCACGTAATTTGTATTGTATTTTGCATTGCCTCAGCCTGAATAACAGGAGTAGCGGCATATGTCATTCGGCTTACTTCCGAAGATTTATCACTCTCACCCTTGACATTGACCGCGCTGACCGCGATATAATAGATTGTGCCGTTGGTTAAATTGGGCAGGTTGGTTTTGGTTACATCGCCGACGTCTATGGTGGTCGAATAATTCCCGGTGGTTGTGCCGTATTTTA
>JADFXQ010000068.1 GCA_015233495.1 Candidatus Omnitrophota bacterium
TAAAGGGAGATGACGGTGCGGTTTCCTCGCCGATTACTGATGCGACGTTTGCGGCGTGGAGAAAAGTTTCCGGATTATTGGATTCAGTGCGATATGTTGATGGCGACGCATTAACCTTACCCAACGCTTTATATATTCAAAACAATCCCAAAAATCTCGACGGAAAGGCAGTGCCGCGGTCGCACATTCGCTGCAGCGGCGGGTGCGGGCAATGTTATGCGGAAACGGGATTTATGCAGGCCATGTTGGACCGAACGCGACCGATGTCTTTGCCGGAAATCGCCGATATTACACGACAGGCGGTTGTTGGAATTGGCAACCAGTTCATTTATGTTCAAGGTCAAGACAGTTTGGATGATGTGGAATCGTTTTGGGCGATTGTCGACGCCTGCCGGAATCAACCGCTGTGTTTTCATGTCGCGACCAATGGTTTTAAATTTTTGCGGGGTGAAATAGACCCGGAAACATTCGCCTTCGACCTTCAGGCGCGTTTGGGTCAGGTGAGGGAAAATGTAGTTGGTTTAAGTTGGGATTTGGCTAAGGTGGAACAACTTAAATCCGAGTTTAACGGAAGCGCGGATGAGGTTTATCGAGCCATGGCCCGGGTGTATGTCGGTTTAAGCCGAGGGCTTGGGAGAAATGGCGTCGTATGCGTCTTGAACTATGACGTGGAAAATTTTAGCGCGACAACCGCGCCGGGAGACACATACAAAGATTTTGAAGCGCGCATGAAGAGCCGTATCTGGGGTTTACCTGTTCATGTTATCAATCGGAGAATTATTCCATCGACTGTCGAAACGGTTAGGACGCTTATGCGGACGGGCCGGGTCAAAAAAGTTTTTACCGTCCGGGAATTGATTGACAAGATGAAAACCGTAAGATTGAATCATTGTGAGTTTGTTCCGTTTATTGATATGGCGACCAGCCAATTTGCCACTTGCGCGACACGCAGCGAATTTCCCCGTTGGCCAGTAACCGCGGCTAATTTTCAAGCCGTTTATCGCGCGGCGCCGCATCATCCTTTATTGATCCATTTATGGTCGGACGGATATCCGGCTTTGATCCGGTTATTGGAATCCGCGGTAGCGTTTGTTCCGGAATTGGACACGCAAGAGCAATTGACATTCAAACCGGTCGAAGCACATATTAAAAGCGACACTGGTTTAATGTTCGGGATTTCATTCCTGTATTTGTTGGAGGATATTCTGCTCAACAGTTCCGGGAAGGTAAATCGGCAGGGCGTATTAAATTTACGGTTCGTGCCCGCGGAACTGATTCCTTTGTTGGCATCGGAGGAAATTTTAACCGCGTATGCGAGATATTCCGCGGCTGGGGACAAATTTTTAAACACGGATATTTTTTCACAAATGCTGCAGCTGAGCGTTTCGGCATTGAAGAATCGCGGCGTCATTGCCCAGGAATATGCGTCAGCGACGGAAATCTCTCCGGCGGATCTCGCAATCGGCGAATATGTCCGCAACAATCCGCTCCCGACCCTTGCCAACTTCAGTCACGGCGCCGCCTCGCCGGTTTCCATTCTTTGCAGCGAAGCCGGGGCCCGGGGTATTGGCTGCCGCGTCGATGCTACGTTCGCTTTTGTGAGCGTGCCGCCGGCTGCCGCGGGGGTTTATGCTCCTGACAGACCGGTGGCTTATGCCGGTCCGGCGGGCGCTGTCTTGAGGCGGGAGGATATCCTCGACGCGGAGCGAAAATATTTTGAATTAACCGGTCAAGCGCCGGTAACGGTGGTCATCTCGTTTAACACGACCGTGCCCGGCGGGGATGACTCAAAAATTCCGGCCGTTGCCCGCGGCCTTTACTATGTGGCAGAAGAGAAATTAACCCAGTTTGACGCGGCGGTTTCCCGAAGGGTGCACGACGGCAAGACGGCCGGCAAAATTGAATATCAGGCTCCGACACTGTTCATCTTTGCCAGCCGGCACGCTTTTGAGGCGGCGCGCGATATGACGGATTATGTCGCGGCGGAACAACAAGAGCGTTTGTCCGGCGGAAGGTCTTGGGACGAGCTGTGGCAAGAGGTGGAGGCGCGGCGGGGGACATTGTTGGAACATTATCGTCGGGAAGCGATGGGTCGAAACGCGACGATTGTTTTCCCGGAAGCGGAGGCCAGCCCGGAAGTCCGGGCTGCCGCGGCTTGGTTGTTGCAGGAGCGGGACGGACAACGCACGGCCGGCGTTGTTCTCTTCGGAAACCGAGATCGGATTCTTAAGGAAGCGGCCCGCGAGAATGTGGATCTCAGCGGGGCGGTGTTCCTTAATCCTGAGCAGGACCGGTTCGAAGGGTTTGAGGAGAGTGTTCAGCATTATTACGAAAAGCG
Organism: Candidatus Omnitrophota bacterium; assembly: GCA_015233495.1. Classification (GTDB taxonomy): domain Bacteria; phylum Omnitrophota; class Gorgyraeia; order Zapsychrales; family Zapsychraceae; genus JADFXQ01. The sequence goes on from JADFXQ010000068.1 coordinate 2,339, forward strand.
ATTGAAGAAAGAAACGTCATTGACGATCGATTCAGCGCGGCAAGCCCTGCGCGACAATCCGGTTCTGTTCGGGGCTTATTTAGTGAGGGCCAACGAGAAGCAAGGCTATTGTTTAGTCACGGGTAAAACCACGGAAACCGGCGCAGTGATGAAAGCGGTCATCTTGACCGATTTAGGAATTCATAAACTTTCTTCGGCATTTGTGATGTTAGCGCCGTTCCCGGGAAAACGCTCAGACGCGCCGATTTTAGTCGCGGATGTGGCAACCCAACCTATGCCAACGGTCGAGGAATTGGCTGAAATCATTGTCCTGACTGCGCAAAATGTTCGGCTGATCAACACGAAAGCCAAGCCGGTGATCGCGGTTTTGGCCGGCCACGAGCCGACAGTGACGGCAAAAGCCGAAGCCGCGATCGCGATCGCGGCGTGCGAGTTGGGCGGATTCGCGGAAGTGATCGGCCCGGCGGCATTTTCCGAGGCCATGGACCGCGGCTGTGACGCGATCGTTTTGCCGGATTTGGTTGCCGCGAACCCGGCGTGCAAAATCCTGCAATATTTCGGCGGGTATGACCCGATGATTATCCGAACCATGGGCGCGGTCTTGGGCCGGATGACCGACCTCTCCCGCGGCGCGTCAGTCCGGGAAATCCAATTGACCGCGTTGTTGACCATCCTGTTCGGAGTCACCCGTCCCGGATACGAAAAGCCGCGAGCGAAGTCAAGTTCTCCGGTAGGGGCCGCGTCTGCGATTTTCAGGAATTCTTCCAACGCCGATCAATATCCGGATCGCGTTTTAACTGATTATACGCAGGCTGGTTCGGGGGTGATGAGCGAGGTGTCCAGCCCGGCTGTCTATAGCAGAATCATTAATGTTTATACACCGCGCCAATGGTCTGGCAGCCAATTGGTTTTAATTAGGACGGGGTTTTTAAAGGGGAAAAATTTTTCGGATATATTAGTGTTTTGTGATGATGCCCATTTGGGCAGCGACTTAATCATGTTGGGTTTTGCCCAAGGGTTGTGTCGTCATTACGCAGGGGGTATTCCACCGCTGCGTTTTGAATTTTGCACAGATTATCCGGGATTGTTCCACTTCTTAAATTCGGGATATGTTACAACGGTCCCGGAGGCGCGGATCAGCTATAAACAACCGGAGCGGGGTTGTTATGATCTGGCGGTTGTTCCCCGAAATTGTGTTGGGGTTGAAGCTTCAGCACAAACCGCCGTGATATATGATATGTTCGAAACAAAGCCGATCTTTTGCGCGTCAGGTCATTCATCCGCAACGCTGGTGCCCTTTTCATTAAGACCGAATTTTTATTGGAGCACGCATAATGCGCTGTGCGCGTTATGCGGGATAAATCTCGAAGAGAGCCCGGAACTATTGACTGCTCCGCGAATTCAAATGACCGCGGCTGGGGAGTTAAGATCTAGAAATATGTTATTAAGAAATTGTGTAATTATGAGCGGTTCCCGCCCCAGTCGTCCGTTGATTGTGTTTGATCCCTTTTCGAGAAGTCATTATCAGATGGCGTATGATATATTGAAAATCGCCAGCCGCTTGAACCAGTTGGGGACAGGGTTTGACCTTCGTATTATCGCTAACGAGGTTGGACCTATCCCGGATTGTGATGACATCCGAAATTACGTTTTGCAAGCAGCAAAGATATGGGGGATCAGGTTGGTGGAATTAGATTTTCCGGAGCAGGACACGGCTTTGATGTATGCCGCGGCAGATGTGGCAGTGCATCCGGACACCGGGTCAGCTCATTTAATGGGAGCCATGTCGAATGCGGACGGCCGCCAAGGGTACCAGGTGGTGATTTTCGCCAATGAATGCAATTTCAGAGGTTGGATGGTTGATGGGCCGAAAAATCTTTCCGTGCTTGGGCCGGTCGTCGCAGCTGATGAATTAGCTCATCTGATCCGCATTGCCGCGCTGGTCAACCGCGGCATTGTTTTAAACGATCAGGATCGGGACTTTCTGCGGGATTTGGACGCGAGGCATAAGCATTTTTCATTATCGCCCGAGTTATTTTCAAAATTAGCAACCCCTCCGGGAAATATCCCGCAAAGTCATCGCACATCGCCGCGATCGCCAGCCGTGGTTTCTGCCGCATCGCCGGCGGGAACGCGGCAGGATCATTGGCGCGGCCGGGTGAGAATGTTGTCCTGCGCGGCAAAGTTGAATCCCGGGTTGTTGGAAAAATTCATCGCTGTTGAGGGATTTGAGGCGGCTTGGCAATATTTTGAACGCAACGGGCAACAGGATGGGATGCGGTTTTTGTTTGCCTTGCAAGCGGCGGAGCGCTTGACGCAACAGGGCTGGGAGGTACAGCAATTCGGGCAGGAAATTGTTTTGAGCGGGGGATGCCGATTTCAGCCTGCGATGACGATTATTAAAGACTACCGGAAATATTTGGTCGCAGTTTATTTATGTCCTCAGGGCGGGGCGATGCAGCGATTCGGGGCAAAGAATCTCCGGCGGCCGGGGGATGCGCAACCGATGAGTCAAAAAGCCAAGTATATCCAAGCTGTCTGGGACGGTTTGTGTGAAGGGATTTTATTTGTGACCAATCCCGTCAGAGACGATGAAATCGAGGGATGGCGTCAGCTTTCCTGGGTTGATGAAAAGACTGGGTTGGATAGCAACATCGATTTGCTCGTCGTGAAACCGGACTGGGAATGGTTTGACGCGATCTTCGCCAGCCAGGCCGAATATCTCGCGGCCCTGGCGCGAAAAGCTTTCAAGGCGGGAAACAAACAAGCTGAACTATGGTTTGCCCGGGCCAAGAAATGGCAGGCCGCGCGGCAAACGCAACGCGGGACTTCCTCACCCGTGATCCCAGACCGTCAGACCCCGCGCGAAACTTATCCGGGGCGGCTTGATCAGACCCTGACTTTAACGAAGAAATATTTAGACCGGGTTTCGGGGCCCAAAAAGGTGGCAGATATCGGAATCGGCGAAAATGGAGCGCCGACCTTTTTGGCTTGGGTGAGGTTTTTGACAACCACTTACGGCGAGGAGAGTATCACTTTTTGGGGCTTTGATAATTCGCCACGTGTATTAGACCTGGCCGCAAAACGGATGGCGGAGAGGAAAAATATCGTTTTATGCTTGGCGAATTATACCCGCATCACTGAAACCGGGTTGGTTTTATCCGAATTTAATTTGATCCGAGTCTGCAACTTGATAAATTTTTATTATTCTTTTGCAAAAGAAGAAATTATGCGCTTACTGGCCGAAAGTTTGTTGGAAGAAGGAATATTATTGATTGGCCACGATGTCAAATGGGCCCGTTCGTCAGAATACCATGTCTATAAAAAACAAGCCGGAGTTTTATGGCTCGTGGAACAAATTGGAGTTGCCTCGCCGGTCGATTGGTCGGTGGCGCAGGGAGGCGATTCGCATTTAGGGAATTTATTACTGCAGTGGTTGGCGGCTGTATTCCGTGGTTGTTCAAAAATACTGTCGGCGAATATCATTTATGCACAATTTGGACAGCATATGCTGTCGACGAGTAGGGGCGCCCCTGGTGGGCGCCCGTGGTCATTGCGCGCCACAACGACGGTCGTGCTGATTAGGCACGACACTTCGTCGCCGCTTCGCTCCGCTCAAAACGCGGCGACTACGGGCGCCCACGAGCCTGCCTGCCGCGGCAGGGGGCGCCCCTACACAGCTATCAATCCGGAAAAAATGGTTGCAAATTCATGTTTGCCAACCAGATCGGGAGATCTGACACCATTTATTGTTGCCTCGCCGGTTGCGCCGGATGAAACGCCCGAACAAAGCGGGACAAAGCGTTATTTCACTACGGAAAGCGGCGCGAAATATTTGGTTGCTGACGACGGCAAAATCATCATCAGCTATCCGCGTCTGGCTTTGATTTTTAATTTTGGCTTGCGTATGGATCTTATGGGAATGAGCGAAGCTTTGCGGGAAATAATGACGCTTTATAAACAAGAACGGGTGGAGTTCCTCGGTGTGCCTTTGTCAGAGCAGGACTGTGTGGCAGACGCGGTTATTAGGTTGGCGGATAACGCTCAAATCAAAAATTGCGCGGAACGCGGCTTCGCCGGGATCGGTCAGCTCTTTCGGGGCAAAGCGCCGCAAGCGGCTTTGGAAGCCGGCACGCCGGAATTCGAGGCATTGCTTAAACAACGCTTGAACCGGAGCGTCGACGCACCGCCGGCGCCGCAGATAATTGCGGCCGATCCGCCGGGAATTCCAATGGGATGGCCAATGGAAAGGCAAGTGGAAAGCAACGGCTGTTTTCATTACAACAAGTATCATTCCGTCGGACGGGCATTTGCCGGCGAAAAGGTCAGGCTTGCGCCATATCGTGTTGATGAGCGGACAGTCATCGGAGTTTATTATCACGGCGTTATGTTGGGGTATATCGATGAAGTGACAACCGAGATGAAGGGGAAAAACGCAGGGCAAACAGCGGTCAAAAGCGTGTGTCATCTCTATCTGGAAGCGATTGTGATCCATCAGTTGGGATATGTCCGTTGTCAAGGCGAGGCAATCTCTCTGGGCCAACAATATCAGGGAAAAATCGTAGTGTGCAAGCCTTGGCAGAACAATAATTGGCAAGCCGGATTTGTTGTTTATGATGACCAGGATCGGGTTATTGGTTCGTACAACAAAGCTGCCCAAATAAAATGGCATGAAAAAAGCGGAATCATTTTGTGTTGCGAAAAAATTTCCAACCGGTTTCCCGAAGATCATCAGGAAAAGCCGTTGAGTTCACCTTCCATAATAAATGCCGAATACTCCTCACCTGTCAATGGAGCCGCGAGATCTGACCCCATTGATTTGGCGGAAGAATTGCAAAGGATTAAAGATTTGCCGGAGTTTAAAGATCAATTGCAGGCGTTGATCAAAGTACGGGGATTTGCAGCGATTAAGGATTTTGCCCGGGAGGCAGGAATAGGAAAAACCAGCTTATATAATTACGTTGCCGGAAGGAGCCGACCCACTCGAAGCATTTTTGCCAAAATTGTCCGGCATTTGGACGCCAAGGATATTTTGGCATATCCTTGGACGAAAAGGAGTCATCATCAGGCAGTTCAGGCGAGGTGCACGGAATTTGCCCAACAACTTAATACTTTAATGGCTCTTCGAGGGACCACTATAAAACAAATTGCCGAAGCAGTCGGCGTGACAATCCGGACCATCAATCGATATTTGACGGGTGATTTATTGCCTACGGCGGAAGTCCTGGCGCGTCTGGCTTCCGCTTTAGGGGTCAAGGTTGAAGATCTTTGGCCCCAATATGATTCGCGCGCCGAAAAACAACTTCCTGCCGATGTTCGGGAAGGCATACGGAATTTGGCGTCTTTGGGAGAAAAATTATCAGCGGTAAGAAGGCATTACGGTTTATTGCGGAGTCAGGCGGCCAAAGAATTGAACATTGGGATAGAGCAAATCAGATTATATGAAGACGGCCAATTATTTCCTAACTGGGATGTTTTGGAAAATTTAGGCGCGTTTTATCAGGCAAAAGATATATTTGAAGAAATCTCACCCGCCGAACAAGACAGGATCAAGAGGTTACCGACTTTTAAAGACCAATTGGAATATTTGATTTCAAGGCGCGGTTTTGATCATAAACATTTCGCGGAAGCTTTGCAGATCAGCCGAACAACCCTTTGGCGAAAGTTGAATCATCCCTCGCATTTATCGAGCCAGGAATTGGCGCAATGGATGACTGCGCTAGAAATCGAAGACAGCGCTCCATTTTTATCTTCCGCCATTTTATCGGCATCGCCGGTTCCGTTGGATTTCGGGGACACAAAGATAATTATCAAATTTTCGCATTTTTCGCATTTGTGGAATTTATTACTGCGAT
>JADFXQ010000069.1 GCA_015233495.1 Candidatus Omnitrophota bacterium
CTGCCGCATATTGTCGAAGGACGGAAATATCGGCACTTGGTATTGGTTGTCTTAGAAAATTCTCGAACCAACAATTCCGCTTCCGCTTTTGTTTTTTCATAAGGATTTCTAAATTGTCTTCTTAAGTCAATCTGATTTGGTAAAATATCGCCCGATGCTTTCCCACAAGAATAAGCGCTTCCGACGTAAGAGAATTCTTTCACATTCAAATTGGAGGCCAATTGTAATATTTGTTTTGTCCCGTAGACATTTGTTTTATAAAGCGCTTCCGTCACTGCCTCGGAACTACGAAAATCCGTCAACGCCGCTATGTGAAAGAAAAAATCAATCAAACTCGATTTTAATTCTTTATAATCCTCTTGGCTTAGTCGTAATTTGTCCTCGACTAAATCCATCTCCATCGCGCGCACGGATTCCAAAGATTCACGACTATCTGTGAAACCGCAATAACCCCGGCCGTCATCGTTAATAATTTCATCAATCCTTTCCCGCAAACTTTTTCCGGGGGATCTTCTGCCGAGCACAAAAATTTCTAAAGAGCCTAAATTATTTCGTTGTTGTTTTAGGATTTCAAACAACAAATTGCGGCCCAAAAGCCCAGTCGCGCCAGTTATTGCTATTCTTAATTTTTTCATACGAGCAGTCCTGCCAGGTTGATTAAACTTTAAGTTGAAAATTTATGTTATCTTTAATTTAACAAAAATCTTGGTAAACTTAAAGGAAAAATCGTTAAAAAACGCTGATTTGAGGCCATCTGCCGGACTCGATATAATCCTAATCCTGTCCCTTCGGAAGATCCTTTGGTTGTGGCGGGGGTCGTAAAAATACCTTCCAGGATTTTTTGCGGCATACCGTATCCATTGTCATGGACTTCAATCCGAACGTGTTTGTTTTGGGAAAAGACTTTTAAAATTAACCCAAATGGCGCGCCCAACTGAGGCCACAACGATGCGGATCTGCAAAATCTTGCTCATTGAACCGCGTTCGGCTTATGCAGACAACAACCAGCATTGTTTTCGCGTAAAATGGAAGCAACAATTACGCCTTGCAGCGGAACAAGTACCAGCATCGAAAGTGTCCAATAAACGATCACTGTGGTATTAACCGTCATAAACGTATATGTAGCGATCATCCCCGGCACGATTCCTGCTGCCCATATACACAAACCATAAACCAAGCCTTTTTGGATTATTCTCATTCCCGCAAAAGCCTGGCTCACCAATTGATATCCCGCCACAAAAAGCAAAGAAGCCAAGCACATTCCCACGAATAATCTCGCGCTCGGTTCCATCGGACGCCATACATTCGTCGGCGGCAGGCGATATACCCAGCTAAAAACCCCGCCGCACAAAGTCACTCCGGCAAACATCTTAAATACAAACACCGCACCGGCTGCTAATAATTTTTTTCCACAATCGCACTGCATATTTCCTCCTCAGTAAAAAGTTAAAACCCCATTTTTTCCTGATTTCTTTGACCGCCCAGCACTCTTCAAAATCGAAAATGAACAAATACCCGCCCAAAATTTTTATCGTCTTTTTCTATCCTATGATAAAGCTTTTTGATATCCGGCCGGGCTAAAAAACGCAAAACATACTTTTTCAACTGCCCGCTGCCTTTGCCGGGAATAATCTCTACTGAAGAAATCTTTTTTTCAACCGCGTCTCGGATAACCCCATTAAGCGCCTCTTCAATTGCGCGTCCTTCATTAAAAATGTCATGAATATCTAATTTAATCTTGGCCATAAACGCATCCCCGTGTGCCTGTATTGAAAAACAAAAAACCTCAGTCCGCTAAACTTCAGTAGACAAAGGTTTTTGTTTTCCCATTCCAAGGTCCTCAGTTTTCTTTAACTCGCTTTATCTGTTTTTAATAACTGAGAACCGTCGCTTTAACTATCACCTGATTCTGTACCGGCTTGTCATCTGGCCCGGTAGGAACGCTTTCGATTTTTTGGACAACATCATATCCCGCCACAACTTCTCCAAAAATCGTATGTTTATTGTTGAGATACGGTAGCGGCACCGTAGTAATAAAAAACTGACTGCCATTGGTGTTAGGTCCCCGATTGGCCATTGCTAATAAACCCGGTTTGTCAAAACCCACGCCTTTTTTGAATTCGTCTTCAAAATATTGACCCCAGATGCTTTCCCCGCCTCGTCCCGTGCCGGTGGGATCTCCTCCTTGAATCATAAAATCTTTAATTACCCGGTGGAAAATAATCCCGTTATAATAGCCTTTTTCGACTAAACCAATAAAATTTTCACAAGTTTTGGGCGCCACTTCCCGGAATAATTTGATCTGAATTTTTCCTTGGTTAGTTTCAAAAACGACTACGGGTGAGGCGGATAATTTTTGGGATTGCGCGTTCGCGGTCATGACTCCTCCAGTAAGTATACACATTAATAAAATAAATAACGATATTCGCATTAACGTCTCCTTGTCTGTATTCCCATTCAAAACACTACTCACTCAAGGGAATGAACTTTTTACAAGCGCCCTCCTAAAATTCGTAAAAATGTTATCGGTTAAGACACTGTCGGCGAATTTTCAGCCGTGGGGTCCGGTCGAAGTTTAAGAGTTCCCAGACCTTCATCCGACTTAGCTAACAAAACCTGGGCCTCTCCGACTACGCTATCGGCGTCGCTAGGCGGTTGCGCAGCGGCTCCTTCAGCTTCTTGTTCTTTTTCTAAAATATTTTTTTCCAGCCGCGCGACTTTTTCTTCCAATTGCGCGATACGCTTTTTATATCCTTCCGCCTCGGTTTCCGCAGCGACACATTTTACGTGAATCATCCGGTTTTTGTCTTTACTATCGTGCAATTCTTTTTCTAAAAGATCTTTGACTTTGTTAAAATCTTTGCGGTTTCGAACTTCGTTTTCCAGCGCTTCTTTTGTGGTTTCCAACTCTCGGCTTCTCTCGGCAAAAATTTGATCCAGCCGCTCGTATTTTTCGCGAAGTTCCGCCAACTCTGACATCATTTCAACTTCTTTTGCGATGCTGGCCTGTTCGCTGGAAGATAAGGTTTGCGGCTGGACATACTTTGCGGTTGGGATTCCGACGTTTAGCGGCAATACTTCGCGTCCGGCAATTCCCGGTTCGGGCTTGCGGATTCCTTCAAGCTGCAGAGCTATTTTCTGAAAATCCGATTTGGTTTCCGCCGGAGCTGGTCTTTCGGGAATTTGTTTGGTAAACCGCTCTCCCGGAAGCGCCTTATCCGTTAAAACGGTTTTCTCGGCAAGAAGATCGATCGGGACCGGGCCGCCCTCCGCCTCAATTTGAGCGTCTAAGCCGGGTTCATTTTTAAGAAGCCATAAGACCGCGGCCAGTCCGGCAACGGTAAAACCCAGAAGAATAAAAAACATAGGGCGCCTCCAAACCCGCGCTCATTTTCCGGCTTTGGCGGGATACCAAGAAAAAATTATTGCTTTTTATAAACAATCACCGCGGCAGTAATATTCGCCCGGATATAGGCGTTGCCGATTAAACTTTGCGCGGGAAGTTTTTTCCACAAACCGGAAGCGTCAGATTTAATATTCGTGATGGCGTCACCGCCCAACATAGCGGCTTCGCGTTTCATGCGAGCCATGACCTCGTCCATACCCTGCCGCCGCTCCGTATTCACCGTCACATAACCAATGATCTCGTAAGGCCGGTCAACCTGTTCCAGATACACTACATCTTCCGCGGATTTTTTTTCCGGATAAAAAGTTTCCGAAACATCTTCCGAATTGACATTATAAAAACTACAGGCCGCGGTAGCGCCGATTAAAAAAATAAAACAGCCCCAAAGAATAATTTTTTTCATATGGTTGTCCCTTTTTTAGTTTCCTTTATATCCGCTTTGTCGAATACCCGCGCTGCCGATGGCCCATATTCCGTCAGTGAATCGCCAAGCGTCAAGCATCGCGCATCATTCGATTACTTAGTTAAATATTAAGATTCATATATGTCCAATTTGGGCAGCATCTGCCGTCGGTTAAGAGCATTTGAAACATTATTCGTGCGTAGAGTCGGACCTTGCCTGCCGGTAGGCAGGTGTCCGCCCGACTCAACGGGCCGAGACAAGCTCGGCCCCTACGCACAATTTGGGCAGCAATGATTAAGATTATAATATAACAACCGCCCGCTCGATTCAAGCAATGTCGTCATTTTTAATTTGAAATCCATCCAACCACCTATCCCCGCAACGGCTAACAAAACCCCCAAGAGGAATGAATTTCGAGCGCGCATAAAAAATGGCCTCCGGGATCTTTTGAACTCTTAATCACAAAAGATGGATGACTTCGCTCGGTAACCGCTGTAATTCTTCGATCCCGAGCACTTTGATCGACCAGCGTAAAATTTTGATTTTATTTTTGATCTTCGGTGTCATTTCCGGAGTTTCGGCTAAATTTTTCCGGGTGAGAAAAAACATGGCGCGCAGTGATTCGAAGACAATGCGGGCTTCCCGCGGCCGGTTATTGCCGCATTCTATGATACTGTTCAAGCGCTCATAAGCGATATCATTCACCGCGGCGCTATAATGATTCAAACGATGGATTAACACCGGGACTAACGATTCAAAATAATGATAGCGGTCCATCCGGCACAGCGTGTAAGCCACCTCAATTTCCACAAACGGAGAACTGTTATGGTTCAAGCGGCGGAACAGCCATTTTTCAACATCTTTTTTTTCCGGCATTACAATATCTTGACTGAATTTCTGTTCAAAGACCCGCACCGCCGCCGCCATTTTGTACGAAGTCACCGAATCGTCCTGGATCATTTGCGTCAGATCTTCTTTGCTGAAATTAGCAAATTTTTTCGCGTAACCTTCCAACAACTGACGATCATCAAAAATGATATTGGGATTTTCGGGGTCAACAGATTCAATGTCACCGTTAGATTGCGAAGCAGACCAAACAGACAAAGGGCTCAAACATACTGCGCAGAAAATAAGAAAAGAGATTCGAATCCGCCATGATTTCATTTGTTAAAAATTTCCATAGAAATATCAATGTTCTTTAAAGTATGGGTCAAAGAGCCAACGGAAATCCGGTCAACACCGGTTGCCGCGACAGAACGAATATTTTTTAAAGTAATTCCCCCCGAGGCTTCCAATAAAGGCCGGGGAGCGTCTTTGAACTTTTTGCGAGCCAGGCGCACCGCAAGGCGCATATCGACCACGCTCATATTGTCTAAAAGAATCATATCCGGACCAGCCGTCAACGCTTCGCGGAATTGGTCAAGATTATCCACTTCGACTTCAATCCCTCTTTCAGTGCGGCGGCGGATCCGCGCGATAGATTGGGTGATGGTCATTTCCGGATGGCACGCGTCCCGATGATTATCTTTAATCAGCGCCATTTCATTCAAATTCATACGATGATTGACGCCGCCGCCGCAGCGCACCGCATATTTTTCTAAAATCCGCAACCCGGGAGTGGTTTTGCGCGTATCTAAGATCTCAACGGGATAGGGTTTGATCTTTTGCGCGAATCGATTGGTGTTCGTGGCAATTCCCGACAAATAACCTAAAAAATTCAATGCCACCCGTTCGCACGTCAACAAGGACCGAGTCTTCCCTCGCAAACGCGCCAGAGCCGACCCCGATGGCACATGATCTCCGTCTTTGAAAACCGCCTCGAACTTGACGGTTTCGTCAAAAGCGTGAAAGACCTTACGGGCGATATCAATCCCGCAGACAAACGCGTCTTCCTTGACCAAAATAACCGCTTCGCTGTAATGGTCTTTGGGGATCAGATAATTCGTCGTAATATCGCCTTGGCTGATATCTTCCCGTAAAGCGATTGCGATAATTGTCTCAATGGTGCGAATAAAACGCCTCCTTCGTGGGTTAACCTAATACTGCTAATAATTTTTTTAATTCTTCCTCTCTGGCCCGCAGCATGACTAAGCGTTCCTGTTCTTTAGCCACGACATCGCCCGGCGCTTTCGCCGTGAATTGCGGATTCAATAGTCTCGCTTGCAAAGCGATAGCGGCTTTTTCTTGCGCCAAGATTTGGTCTTGAATTTTCTTTTTTTCTTGCTCCAAATCGATCAAACCCGTTAAAGGAATATAACATTTAATCCGGTCAACAAAAACAACTGCCGCATTTTTTATGCTGGAGTCGGCGGCGTCAAACTGCGCGCTTCCCAACCGGCCTAAATAGGTCAAAAGTTTAAAATGCGCCTTAAGCAAAGACTGCTCCGCCGGATCCGACACTTGAAAAACGCAATCCAACGGCAGCGCCGGCTTAATCGACCACTGCGCCCGGACATTCCGGATCCCGACAACCAAATCAATGATTTTTTTCATATTTGTTTCAATATCCGCCCAAATCAAATCGAGCCGCGGTGCTGGCCAAGACGACGAACTCAAAGCGGGAGCCTGCGGATGGATCTGGCTCCAAATCTCTTCCGTCACAAACGGCATAAACGGATGAATCATTTTTAACGCGTTTTCCAATAAAGTGACCGCCACATTTTGTACCGCCGGATCCGCCCAACGGTCTTTGATGATTTCCAGATACCAATCGCAAAAATCCCCCCAGAAAAATTCGTAAATCAAGTTCTCCGCTTCCGAATAACGGTAGCGTTCAATCGCTTCACTGACACTCCCCAGAGTCGTGTAAAACCGGGATACAATCCAACGCGAGGGCAGATCGGAGGGATCAATCTCCGCCGCCAAATCAAAATCTTCCCGCCGCTGTTTGACGTTCATCAAAATTAAACGGCTGGCATTCCAGATCTTATTCGCGAAATTGCGGCCGATTTCAAATTTCTCTTTCGCAATCAGCAAATCTTGTCCGGAGTTAACAATCAAACTGAAACGCAAAGCGTCCGCGCCGTATTCTTCGATGATTTCGAGCGGATCGATCGCGTTGCCGAGCGACTTGGACATTTTGCGCCCTTGACTGTCTCGGACGGTGCCGTGAATATATACTTCCGAAAAAGGAATTTGGCCCTGAAATTCTAACCCCGCCATGATCATGCGCGCCACCCAAAAAAATATAATTTCCGGAGCCGTAAACAAAACTGCCGTCGGATAAAAATACGCGAGGTCCGGATTCTTTTCCGGCCAGCCTAAAGTCGCGAACGGCCATAACCATGAGGAAAACCAAGTATCCAACACATCTTCATCCTGACGGATATTGGCCGACCGGCAACTTGGGCATACTTTCAAATCCTCGAGCGAAGCTGTCACTTGTCCGCATTCCTGACAATACCAAACCGGAATCCGGTGCCCCCACCAGATCTGCCGGGATATGCACCAATCCCGGATATTTTCCATCCAATTCATGTATACTTTGGTCCAACGTTCCGGCGTAAATTTGATTTTCCCTTGAACAACCGCGTCGATCGCTGGCTGAGCCAACGGCCGCATACGGACAAACCATTGTTTGGATAGATATGGTTCCACCACTGTGGCGCAGCGGTAACAATGACCCACCGCGTGGATATAGCTGTCGACTTTAATTAAAAAACTTTTTTCCTCCAAAGCTTTCACGACCGCCTGACGCGCCGCCGCCCGGTCCAAGCCCTGAAACGCGCCGCCTTTTTCATTGATAATTCCGTCCGGGTGAAGGATATTAATAAAATCCAAATTATGCCGTTTCCCCATCTGAAAATCATTTGGGTCATGCGCCGGCGTGACTTTGACCGCTCCGGTCCCAAATGCCGGGTCAACCAATTCATCCGCAATAATCTTGATCTCCCGATTCAGCAAAGGCAAAATCAGGGTTTCGCCAATCAGTTTATGATAACGTTCATCTGCCGGATTGACCGCGACCGCGGTATCCCCTAACAAAGTTTCCGGACGAGTGGTCGCGACGACAACAAAGGTCCCGGGCCGGTTCTTTAAAGGATAGCGGATATGATACAACGCGCCCGTCGTTTCCTGGTGTTCCGCTTCCTCGTCTGAAAGCGCGGTTAAACAACGGGGGCACCAATTTATGATATACTGCCCTTGATAAATCAACCCTTTTGCATACAAATCCACAAAAACTTTGCGCACCGCGTGGCTGTATTGCGCATCCATCGTAAACCGTTGGCGCGGCCAATCGCACGACGAACCCAAGCTCTTCAACTGCCGGATGATCGTGTCGCCAT
>JADFXQ010000006.1:0-59858 GCA_015233495.1 Candidatus Omnitrophota bacterium
CGATAGTCACACTCGTTGGTCACTATGGCATTGCTTGGCTTGTAGGGCAAAAAGTGCTCGCGTCGGGATAGCGACGGATTTTTTTGAAAAAAAGGCCGCTTCTTTGGCCCTACATTGAGCGATCTCGGAGCTGGTCGACCTATATGACCCCGGCAAAATGCTTCATATCGAGCCCGGAGCTCCTCAAAGATATCGGCTTTGATGATTAAAATTTTTTTCGCCCCCCCAGGGAATAGGGGGTAAGGATCTATGGTATCATTCCCACTTCTAAAATCAAATTCTATAGACATCCCGAATCAGAAGTGGTAGACTTGCCGCATGACTTTTGACGATTTATTTCAGAAAATTCAGGCGATTCCGTCTGTGGAAAAGCGCGCTTGCCAGGAAAATTACGTTGAGATCGTTTTAACGCGGGCGGGAGTTGACACGTTGACTCCCAGTCTGCTGGCCTATTTTGGCTTGCCGCTTAAACCACCGGGACAGCCGCCTTGTCACGAGTCTTTAAATTATTCCACTCCTTACGGCGGGATCCAGTCCAACCAAACCATGTTCGCGCGGAAAAATGAAACCGGCGCGGAATTAGTTTTGCTCTGGCCGTGGGGGAATGGTGAAAATATTACCGTCAAGATTATTCGGCAGTAGAAAATGTTTTTACTGCGAATCGCAGAGAGGGGAAAGACATGAACAAGGCATTATTCAGTATGGTGATGGGCGCGCTGTTCTTATTATCCGCGGTAACGGTTAAAGCGGAAAATAAGGTTATCGCCGCGGGCAAGTTGGTTAAAATGGATTACACCTTGACGGTGGATGGAAAAGTAGTGGACACGTCTGCGGGCAAACAACCCCTGCAATATATTCAGGGTCAGCATCAAATTATTCCGGGTTTGGAACGGCAGTTAGAAGGGATGAAAGTCGGCGATCAGAAGAAGATTATTGTTTTGGCCGTGGAAGGTTACGGGATGCCGAATAAGAATTTTATCGTCGAAGCGCCGAAGACTAATTTGGCAAAAGGCATTGTGCTGGAAAAAGGCATAGTCTTGCAGACGCAGACCCAAGACGGACAAGTTCATGCCGGTAAAGTGGTGGAAATTAAAGATAAGACCATGATGATTGATTTTAATCATCCGTTGGCGGGAAAAGATTTGGTTTTCGACGTGAAAATCGTTGATGTCGGCAACGCGCCAACCGCAGCTGCGGAAATGCCGAAAAAGTAACATATGGCTTCTTTAAACGCTCTTTGGACATTTCCAGCTATTGTCGCGGCGGCCATGCTTATTGCTTGGGCCGCGGAATGCGGCCAATTTTTTATTTCGCAGGGTTTGGCCTTAGCGGTTTTGGCGTGGGTTCAGACTTTGCCGGAATTCGCGGTGGAAGCAGTGATTGCTTTGGACGCTGCCCAAGATCCGGCGAAAACGCATTTGATTACCGCGAATTACACCGGTTCATTGCGGCTCTTTGTTGGTTTAGGCTGGCCAATGGTGTATTTTGTTTCCTGGTTTTTTGGCAGAAAAAAGCGGGAGCGGGAAAAGCGCTGGGCGATTCATCTGGAAGATGAACATGCCATCGCGGTGTTAGCGCTTTTGCCGGCGCTGTCCTATTTTTTGTTGATCTATTTTAAGGGCACGTTAAACATTATTGACGGGCTGGTTTTAACCGCGATTTATTTTGGGTATCTTTTTCTTTTATCCAAAATGCCGCCCCACGATCATGAAGAAATCGCGGATTTGGGCCGGATTCCCCGATATATCATGGGCCGGCCGTCGGCAAGTCGGGCGGCATGGATAATCGGATTTTTTATCGCGGGCGCGGGGATCCTTTATTTTGCCGCGCATCCGTTTTTAAATTCCATGCTGGCGATTGCCGTATCCGTGGGAATTTCGCAATTCGTGTTTGTGCAGTGGGTAGCGCCGTTTTTAAGCGAGTTTCCGGAGAAGCTTTCGGCTTTCCATTGGGCGAGAAAAGTGAGCAAGGCGCCCATGGCTTTGATCAATTTTGTGTCTTCGTCGATCAATCAATGGACGATCTTGGTGGCCATTGTCCCCTTCCTTTATTCGTTTGGCCGGGGGCACATTTCGCCGATAGTCTTTGACGCACATCAGAGAGCGGAAATTTTATTAACTATCGTGCAGTCGTATTTGGGATTTTTGTTTTTAGCCAGTATGGATTTTGGTCTGGTGGAGGCCTGCGGGTTATTCGGGTTGTGGCTGGCGCAGTTTGTTATGCCGCAAACGCGGCTAGGGATAACTGGGGTTTACGGCGGGTGGGCTTTGGTGGAAACGATACGCTTGGCGAGGAATTTTCAGCAACGCAACGCGTTTGCGGTTTTCGCAAGACTTTGGAGAGGGAGCGCGAATGAATAATTTCTGGGCACACACTAAAAAATACATTTACCGGGGCGTTTTAGCGGTGATCCCGCTTTACTTGTCGTATGTTGTTTTAAAGCTAATTTTTGTATTGATCGATAAAAAAATCGTTACCTTGGTTAATCATTACATCGGATACAGCATCCCGGGTTTGGGACTCTTGATCGTTTTGGTTTTGCTTTATTTCCTCGGTTTGCTGGTGAGTAACGTGGTTGGCAAAACATTTTTTAGTTTGATTGAACGGGTTTTGAATAAAATCCCGATCATTAACACGACCTATGAAGTGGGCAAGCAGGTTTCGTCGACTTTATCCTTATCGGAAAAACAGGTTTTTCATAAGGCGGGTTTGCTTAAAGTCCGTGATGGGGTATGGGCGGTAGGGTTTGTGACCGGCACGCTGAGAGATCAGAACACGGGAGAAATTTATTTAAAGACGTTTGTGCCCCATGTTCCGAACCCGACATCCGGGTTCATTTTAGTGACGCAGGAAATGGATTTGATCGATGTAGGATGGACAGTTGAGGACGCGATTAAAATCGTGATTTCCGGAGGCATTATTGGCCCGGCCACGATCAACACTATGGTGTTATAATGTCCGGTATGGCGGATAAGAAGCCGATATATCAAAATATAAAAATCGCTGGCATTGTCTGCTGGATTCCCTTTATACTGATTTCCGGTCCGGTGGCGGGTTTTTTTGCCGGGGAATTTTTAAAAGAGCGGTTTGGCTTGAGTTCCGGTTGGAGCACGGCTTTGATATGTTTGGGTGCTTTGTCCGGTTTTATGGAAACCGCCCGCATGATCCGTTGGTTGATAAAGTTGGAAAGTAAAAAGCAATGACTGCCGCTAAATCCGAATATCCGGAATTCCCTAATATTATATCCATCCTGGGCGAGCATTTTCACGCCGCGCCGTTCGGCAGGTTTCTTTTGCAGTGGGAAAATTTGATTTACGCGTTTTTGGTGATGGGGATAATCACGCTGTTCGCTTTTTTGGCGACGCGCAAAATGAAACCGGTGCCGGGACGGCTGCAAGCGGCCGCGGAATTATTAGTCGGGTTTATTGATGATTTTGTCTGCATGGTGATCGGCCCCAGCGGCAGAAAATACACGCCGTTTATCGGCACTTTGTTCCTTTATATTATCACCATGAATCTGATCGGTTATATCCCGTTTTTGAAATCCCCGAGCGCGGATTGGTCGATTACTCTGGCTTTGGCTTTATGTGTTTTTGTGTATGTGGAATTCGACTCTTTGCGCGAGTTGGGATTTGTCGGATATGTCGATCATATGATGGGCAGGCCGCGCGGGGTTCTGGCGTTCACGGTAATTTTGCCGGCGGCGATTTTCGCGCTGCATATGATGGCGGAAGTCTTACGGCCGTTGACGTTGTCTTTGCGTCTTCGCAGCAATATCTGGGGCGACGATATGCTCTTGGCGTTGTTGGCGGGATTTGGATTTCAAGGGTTGCCGCTGATGTTGTTTAGCATGTTTTTGACCTTGGTTGGGGCGGTGGTGCAAGCGATAGTGTTTTGTTTATTGACGACCGTGTATTTCGCTTTAATTTTTAATCACGAGGAATAATCTTTTAAAGGAGGAAAAGGAAATGGATATCAAAACAGCATTTGCGTTGTCTTTACCGTTTGCCGTAGGGTTGGCCTGTATGGGCGCGGGTTTAGGGTTGGGCCGGGCGGTGGCGTCGGCTTTGGACGCGTTGGGCCGCCAGCCGGAAGCGATGGGCAAAATTTTCGCGGTGATGGCCGTGGGTTGCGCGTTCATTGAAGCCTGCGCCATTTACGCGTTGGTTTACAGTTTCGCGATGAAGCCATAGTCAAGGGAGCCAACATGGAACTTCTCAAGCTATTGAATAGCAATGAAGTCATTATCCAGATCATTAGTTTTCTCGTTATGCTGACGGTCTTGCGTTTTTTGCTCTGGGGCCGGGTCTTAAAGGCCTTAGACGCCCGGAAAGAAAAAATCGCCAAAGATTTGAGCGATATCGAAGCCGGCAAGGCCTCGGTCGAAGAATTTAAACGCCTTTACGCGGACAAGCTGGGCGCGATTGAAGAAACCGCGCGCGGCCGGATCCAAGAAGCGGTTGTCGAGGGGCAGAGGGTTGTTGAACAAATGAAACGCGACGGGCAAAATGAGACTAAACAGATGGTGGAACGGGCTAAAGAAGAAATTCAGTATGAAGTCCGCAAAGCCCAAACCGAGTTCCGCGACCAAGTGGCGGATTTGGTGGTCACTACGATGGAGCGGGTGATCCCCGAGCGGTTGACCGCGGCGGATGACCGCAAAATCGTAGAAGAACTGATCAAGAAAGTCGATGCTACGTCATGAACCAAGAAATTTTGATCCGGCGCTATTCCGAGGCTTTTGTCGGGCATGTTCAAAAAACAATCCAGTCAGATCGACCGGAGTGCAGAATCCAGTCAGTTCTGCCGGAGCCGTCACGCACTGAGCGGAGCGAAGTGACGGCGGAGTGCAGAATCCAGTCAGTTCTGCCTGAGGCGATCGGCGAATTGTTGGCCATTAAAAAAATTATGGAGATGTGTCCGGATTTTGGGCTGTTGCTGAAAAACCCGGAGATCCCTTCCGCGGAAAAGTGCGCCTTGGTAGACGCAGCGTTTCAAACTTCGGTTTCCGAGGATGTCCGAAATTTTTTAAAACTGCTCATCGAGCATAAACGCGCCTTGTTTCTCGTAGCTATCATCGATTATATCCGGGAACATTATTTACGCGCCGCGTATATGAATGTGCTGGTGAAAACCGCGTCCATGCTGGATGATGATCTGCTGGCCGGTCTGACAAAACAATTGGAGCGAAAATTGCAAAGAAGCGTGCGGTTGTTCATTGAGCTCGACGGCAATCTTTTGGGCGGACTGCAAATTTTCGCCGGGAATAAAATCATCGACGCTTCGGTCCGCAAGCGTCTTTCGCAAGTCAAAGATATATTAAA
The DNA here is from genome assembly GCA_015233495.1 of Candidatus Omnitrophota bacterium. Taxonomy (GTDB): domain Bacteria; phylum Omnitrophota; class Gorgyraeia; order Zapsychrales; family Zapsychraceae; genus JADFXQ01. Next base: position 5,325 of record JADFXQ010000006.1, read on the forward strand.
AACAGCGGAGTTGATCCCATGGAAATAAGACCGGAAGAAATCACGTCCATCCTGAAAAAAGAGCTGGAAAAATACCAGACCCGTTTAGAAACCGAATCGATCGGCCGGGTCATCCAAGTCGGCGACACGATCGCCCGGATTTATGGTTTGGATGACGTGATGATGGGCGAGTTGATCGATTTTGGCAACAATGTTATGGGGATGGTCTTGAACTTGGAAGAAGACAGCGTCGGCGCGGTAATTTTTGGTTCGGACAATCCGGACCGCGAAATCCGCGAGGGGGACATTGTGCGCCGCACGGGAAAAATCATCCAGGTGCCGGTGGGCGAGGCCTTGGTGGGCCGGGTGGTGAACGCTTTGGGAAAACCCGTAGACGGCAAAGGGCCGATTCATACGGATAAATTCCGTCCGCTTTTGACCGGGGCGCCGGGTGTAGTCGAACGGCAGCCGGTGGACCAGAGTTTGGAAACCGGGATCAAGGCGATTGATTCGATGATCCCGATCGGCCGAGGACAGCGGGAACTGATCATCGGCGACCGGCAGACCGGCAAGACCGCGATCGCGATTGACATGATCATCAACCAAAAAGGCAAAGGCGTGCATTGCGTTTACGTCGGGGTCGGCCAGAAAATATCGAGCATTGTCGGAGTATCGCAGACTCTGGAAAAATACGGAGCCATGGAATACACCACAATTGTCACCGCTTCCGCCCGGGCTTCGGCTTCGCTGCAATATTTGGCGCCGTACACCGGCTGCGCGATCGGCGAGGAATTTATGGTTTCCGGGAAAAACGCCTTGGCGATTTATGACGATTTATCGAAACACGCCCAGGCCTACCGGCAATTGTCTTTGTTGTTGCGCCGTCCGCCTGGACGCGAGGCGTATCCGGGAGACGTTTTTTATCTGCATTCACGCTTGTTGGAACGCTCCGCGCGGCTCAACAATGATTTGGGCGGCGGTTCCTTGACCGCGATTCCGATCATTGAGACGCAGGCCGGAGATATTACGAGTTATATCCCGACGAACGTCATCTCTATCACCGACGGGCAAATTTATTTGGAAAGCGATCTTTTTTACGCGGGTAACCGTCCGGCGGTCAACGTCGGCCTGTCGGTGTCGCGCGTCGGCGGTAAGGCGCAAACCAAAGCCATGCGTCAGGTTGCGGCTCAATTGCGTTTGGATTTAGCCCAGTATCGCGAATTATTGACCTTTTCGCAATTCGGTTCGGAAATCGACAAGTCGGTGCAAGATCAATTGACCCGGGGTTTGCGGATGACGGAAATATTAAAACAAGGGCAATACGAACCCTTGCCGCTCGCCAAACAGGTCATGATCATTTACGCGGGAACGAAGGGTTTTCTGGATGACATTGAAGCGTCAAAAATCGGCGCGTTTGAAAAGAAATTTTATGAATTTTTAGCGGCAAAATACGCGGACGTGGAAGCGGACATCCAGTCTAAAAAAGCCCTGGATGACAGCATCACTATCCGGCTGGAAAAAGCGATCAAAGAATTTAAAGAAATTTTTAAGACCGCGGCAGAGCCGGTCTCTGCTGCGCAGAAATAGCGCGCCTTGCAGACTCTATGATCTGTTCATTCCACGAACAGCGGGAATCCACTGGCGAAAATACTTTGCCTGTGTGGTTCAGCCTGCTCGTGGTTGCCGGTTACGGATATCGCGGCATATTTAATAGGGGACAACGCCTTTATGGCACAATCGCTTCGGCACATCAAATCGCGCATTAAAAGCGTTGAGAATGTTAAAAAAATCACCCGGGCCATGGAAATGGTTTCCGTGGCTAAGTTGAAGTCTTTGCAAAACAAATGCTTGAACGGGCAGCTGCAGTTTAAGGCCGTGGAAGCTATGCTTTTGAACGCTTTGGCTGGTAACAAAGATTGGACGCATCCTTTACTGACTGTCCGTCCAACGGTCAAGAAAATCGCTTTGTGTTTGATGACTTCGTCTTCCGGGTTGTGCGGAAATTATAATCAAGCGTTGTTGAAAACCGCGGAAAACTTTATCGCCCAGTATGCGGGGCAGTCGATTCAGACGATTGTCATCGGCCGCAAAGGCGCGAGTTTTTGCCGGAGGAAAAATATTCCCGTTCTCAGCGCGTACACGGAAATGCGCACCGCGGAAGTAACGTCCACAGCGGCGAAAATCGCTGAAGAATTGCGCCGTTTGTATTTGTCCCAGGAGGCCGATGAGGTTTACGCGGTTTATACGTATTTCGAATCCGCCTCCCGCTGCCGTCCCGTGGTGGAAAAGCTTTTCGCGATCACCCCGCCGGAGCGGTTGGGAACTCCGGCCGAATCGCCGGGGGTCGGCGCGAGGTCTGGGGATATTTTCGCTGGGGCAAGAGGCGCCGCGGCTGTTTCCGGACTGAAGTATCCCGGTCCCGCGACGGTTTACGGTTTTGAACCGGCGGGACAGGCGTTTTTAGAACAGTTGATTCCGTATTATGTGGCGGTAAAACTGCGGATGATATTTTTAAACGCGACCGCAGCCGAACACGCCGCCCGGGTTATCGCGATGGGCGAGGCGAATCATAACGCCAAAGATATGCTTGAGCATTTGATTCTAACGCGCAACAAAATTCGTCAGGCCAGCATTACCAGTGAGATCATCGAGATCATCTCGTCGGCGGACGCGCTGAGAGAATAAGATTATTCCCTCCCCCTTTGTGGGGAGGGTTAGGGAGGGGGGATTATGGGACAAGGCAAAGTGATCAGGGTTATTGGACCGATCGTGGATATCAAATTTAGTTCGGAAAATGATATGCCGCAGTTGCTCGATGAGGTCCGCATCGCGGATCAGGCCAGCGGCATTGATTTGAGCCTGGAAGTCGGGCAGATCATTGGCGATGGGACAGTCCGTTGTGTGGCCATGGCGCCGACCGACGGGCTGTCGCGCGGCATGTCCGCGGACGGAACGGGTTCGCCGATCCGCGTTCCCGTCGGAGATAAGACCTTAGGCCGGCTGTTCAATGTCTTGGGAAAGCCGATTGACAAAAAAGCGGATATCCCGGCTGACGCGCAGCGGGATCCCATTCATCGCGGTTCGCCGAATTTTCAGGAACAACTGCCGATCACCAATGTTTTGGAAACCGGACTGAAAGTCATTGATTTGCTCGCGCCGTTTCCGCGCGGCGGGAAAATCGGTTTGTTTGGCGGGGCGGGTGTAGGCAAAACCGTTTTGGTTATGGAACTCATGCGCAACATTGCCCAGGAATTGGGCGGGGTATCGGTGTTCGCGGGTATCGGCGAACGCACGCGCGAAGGCAATGAGTTGTGGTTGGAATTGCAAGCCTCCGGGGTGGCGGATAAGACGGCTTTGGTATTCGGGCAGATGAATGAACCTCCGGGCGCGCGTTTGCGCGTTGGATTGGCCGGCTTGACCATGGCGGAGTATTTCCGTGACATTCAACGCCGCGATGTTTTATTATTCATTGACAATGTTTACCGTTATATTCAGGCGGGGTCGGAAGTTTCAACTTTGTTGGGACGTATGCCTTCCGCGGTCGGGTATCAACCGAATTTAGCTACGGAAATCGCGCAGTTGCAGGAACGCATCGCCTCAACGCGCAGCGGCGCGATCACGTCCGTTCAGGCCGTCTATGTTCCCGCGGACGACTTAACTGACCCGGCGATTGTCGTAACTTTCGCGCATTTGGACGCGAAGATAGTTTTATCGCGGCAGATCGCTGAGTTGGGCATTTATCCGGCGGTTGACCCGCTTGATTCCACATCCCGGGTCTTGGACCCGCGAGTTATCGGCGAAGAACATTACAACACCGTTTTACGCGTGCAAAAGGTTTTACAGCGCTATAAGGATTTGCGGGACATTATTTCGATTTTAGGGATGGATGAATTGTCCGATGAAGATAAACAGGTTGTCTATCGCGCCCGCAAGATTCAGAAATTTTTCTCTCAGCCGTTTTTTGTGGCGGAAAAATTCAGCGGGTTTGCCGGCAAATATGTCCGGCTCAAGGACACGATCCGCGGATTTAACATGATTCTCGACGGAAAAATGGACGATGTCCCGGAACAGGCTTTTTACATGGTAGGGACGATCGATGAAGTTATGGAAAAAGCCGGAAAAATGAAGAAATAAGCAACAAATCCTGTTGTTATACCGCAGATTCCCGCTTTCGCGGGAATCTCAGAAGAAAAGTGGAATAATAATTTTGCAAGATTTCAAAAATCGGCCTGGTTACCCAGTCTGGAAGGCGGGAATCTGTGGCGCAGGGCAGGGAAAGGGATTTAATTATGGCCAAAATTTTCGCATTGAAAATCCTATCCACCGCCGGCGCAATTTATTCCTCCGACATCGCTTCGCTGATCGTCCCGGCCGCGGATGGTTATATGGGCGTTTTGGCCGAGCACGCTCCTTTTCTGGCCCATTTGAAAACCGGCCGTTTCACCTTGCGCCATTCCGACGGGAAAAACACGGTATGGGACAGCCCGGTCAGCGGTTTCATGGAAGTCCTCAAAACCCGCGTCACTATCGTTCTGGACGGCGATGTCACCGCTCAAGATCTGCGCTGGCAAACTTTATAGCATAAATTAAGTATATAGCCATAGCGATAAGCACAGCATAAAGTCAGGACCCCATCCTCGGACCCCCGCAATTGGCAAAACAGGTCGCGGATCAATTGATGGGTCACGATGCCTTATCGGCATATACCCGTGACGAGCTTGGAATATCTGTGAACGCCAGTCCACACCCCGTGCAGGCGGCATTGGCGTCAGCCGTAATGTTCGCTGTCGGGGCGGCGATGCCGCTTATTGTTGTGGTTGCGGCGCCGGCAAAATGGTTAGTTCCTGTTGTTTTTGGAACAATTGGATAAGGTGTCTAAATGAGAGCGCGGGAAGAAAATCATACGGAGTCCGACTTTTGGAGTATTCCTGCTCCGGAACTTCTGATTCGGCTGCAAGCAAATATTGAAGGACTGACCAGCAGTGAAGCTGATCAACGGCTTTTGCGTTACGGGGATAATCTTCTCAAACCCCAGAAAAAAAATGACGTCTTTACTCTGCTGGTCGCTCAGTTTAAAACCCCTATTACTCTTATTCTTTTTTTCGCGATCGGGTTGTCGTTTTTTGTGCACGACACGACGAATGCCTTGATTATCCTGGCGATTGTTCTGGTCAGCGGATTGCTGGGTTTCTTTCAGGAGGTCAGCGCGGAAGGCGCGGTGGAAAAGCTGCTTTTGATCATTAAGATCAAGACTGAGGTTCTGCGGGATGGTAAACCCGGAGAAATCTTGATTGAGAAGGTAGTTCCCGGAGACATTGTGATAGTCAATGCCGGGGATGTCATACCCGCGGACTGTCGGATTTTGGAATCCCGGGACCTCTTTGTCGATGAAGCAACCCTGACCGGAGAAACCTATCCGGCTGAGAAATCGGCCGCGGTAGCGCCGTTAGACGCTATTTTGTCGGCCAGAACCAATGTCTTGTGGATGGGAACTCATGTGGTCAGCGGCAGCGGCAAGGCGCTCGTTGTGGCTACCGGAAAGCAAACCAAGTTCGGAGAAGTTTCACAACGATTGCGGTTGCGGCCGCCGGAAACCGAATTTGAAAACGGCATCAGGCAGTTTGGATATTTTTTGATGGAAGTCACCTTGGGGTTGGTTATCGTGATCTTTGCGATCAATGTTTATCTGCAGCGGCCAATTCTGGAAGCGTTCCTTTTTTCTTTAGCCCTCGCTGTTGGATTGACCCCGCAATTGTTGCCCGCGATCATCAGCATCAACCTTGCCCATGGGGCAAAGCGTATGGCTGAGCATAAAGTCATTGTCAAACGGCTGGCCTCAATCGAAAACTTTGGCAGTATGAATGTTTTGTGTTCCGATAAAACCGGGACCTTGACGCGAGGTGCTGTCATTTTGCAATCCGCCCAGGATATCGCGGGACAGCCAAACGATAATGCCTTCCTTTACGCGTATTTGAATGCCTATTACGAGACTGGGTTTACTAATCCGATTGATGACGCGATTAAAGCATACCGTTTACGTGATTTGGCCGGTTATCAAAAATTAGATGAAATTCCTTATGATTTTACGCGGAAAAGGCTAAGTATACTGGTGTCCCAGGGCGGCCGTCATTTAATGACCACCAAAGGCGCATTGGCCAATATCCTGGATACTTGTTCGTTGGTTGATAAGGGCGACGGAAAAACAACGGATATCGCTGGAGTCAGGGAACAAATCCATCAGCGGATGGATAATTTAAGTAAGGAAGGTTTGCGTGTTTTAGGTGTATCTTATAAGGAAATAAAGTCTGACCGGATAAGCAAAGCCGATGAAGCGGGAATGATCTTTGCCGGATTGTTGGTATTCGCTGATCCCTTAAAATCTGATATCGGAGAAACAATCAAATCCCTACGGCAGTTGGGCGTTGCTTTGAAAATAATTACCGGGGATAACAATGCTGTTGCGGTCACGATCGGCCGGCAAGTGGGATTGTCCAATCCGGTTGTGCTGAGCGGCGTGGCTATTCGTCAAATGAGCGATGCGGCATTGATCGAGAGAGTGTCTGCCGTGAATATTTTTGCCGAGGTCGAACCCAATCAAAAAGAACGTATAATCCTGGCGCTTAAGAAAGCTGGACACGTGGTCGGATATATGGGGGATGGCATTAATGATGCTTCGGCTCTGCATGCGGCTGATGTGGGGATATCGGTGGAGAGCGCGGTGGATGTGGCTAAAGAGGCGGCGGACATTGTGCTGCTCGAGAAGGATCTCGGTGTTTTGGTGCATGGCGTCAGAGAAGGCCGGGTGACATTTACCAATACGCTCAAGTATGTTTTTATGGCAACGAGCGCCAATTTCGGAAATATGTTCAGCATGGCCGGAGCGTCGTTATTTCTGTCTTTTTTACCGCTGTTGCCGAAACAGGTGTTAATGACTAATTTAATGACTGATTTTCCGGAAATGGCGATTGCCACGGACAGCGTGGATGAAGAAAGTATTGCTTTGCCCCGCCGCTGGAACATTCAGTTCATCCGAAAATATATGATCGTATTCGGCTTCATCAGCTCGGTCTTTGATTTTCTGACATTCGGGGTTCTCATTTTATTTTTACATGCGACACAGGATCAATTCAGAACCGGATGGTTTTTAGAATCGGTTATTTCGGCGGCATTGATCGTGCTGGTCATCCGCACGCGCCGGCCATTCTTTAAAAGCCCGCCTGGAAAGTGTTTATTGATGGCCACTTTGGGCATTGTGGGTATCACGTTGATCTTGCCTTTTACGCCTTTGGCGGGAGTGTTGGGTTTTTGCCGGATGCCGGGGAGGTATTTTATGATTTTAGGACTGATTGTTGCTTCGTATATGGCAGTGGCGGAGGTTGCAAAAGGCATTTTCTATAAGGTTGTTAAATTTTAATTAATCAAACCGCCAAAAGACGGGCATTGGAGGAGGGACGGATATGACAAAGCAGAAGGTTCTTTTCGTTTGTATACATAATTCAGCCAGAAGCCAGATGGCAGAAGAGTTGCTGCGCAAGTTGGCGGGCGATAGGTTCGAGGTTGAGAGCGCGGGGATCGAGCCCGGAAAACTGAATCCGGCTGTAGTTGAGGTTTTGAAGGAAGAGGGGATCGACATTTCCGGCAAGAAGACCCAAGCTGTCATGGATCTTTTGAAGCAGAGCAAGCTCTATAGCTGTGTGATAACGGTTTGCGATGAGACCAGTGCGGAGAGTTGTCCGGTGTTCCCGGGGGTAACGAAGAGGCTGCATTGGGATTTTACGGATCCGTCAAAGTTCGAGGGTTCTTGGGAGGATAAGCTGGCTAAGACCCGGGCGGTACGCGAACAGATCCGTCAGAAGATCGAGGATTGGCTTAATAATTAAGTGTGTGTCACTTAATTATGCATGAAATATATTTTTTGTTATTTCGCGCCAGAGGTGGTACACTAATAGCCATAGGAAACCGCGATTAAGCCCTTTTGGCCTTTTGTGGTCAGGAGGGTTTTTTTATTGCTCTAGGAAAAAGAAAGGACATAAAGAAATTATGAATAAACTCAATCCGGTCAATACCGCCGTGATCGCGCCGTCAGCGGGCGAGTCGGCGGATAGTTTTTTCAAGTTGGGAATTGCGCCGGGGATTTTGGAAATTTTGATGAAAATCAAATTCAGTGTCCCGACCTCAATTCAGAAAAAAGCCATCCCTTTGGCTTTGCAGGGGCTGGATATTATCGGCATAGCCCAAACCGGCACCGGCAAGACCCACGCTTTTGCCATTCCCATGGTCCAGCGTCTGGCGCAAGACGCTGGAATCGGTTTAGTATTAGCGCCGACCCGGGAATTGGCTTTACAGATCGACGAGGCGTTTCACGGGATCGCGCGTTCTTTTAAAATGCGCACCGCGTGTTTGATCGGCGGCGCGCCGATGCGAGAGCAGATCCGGGCGCTGCAGGCCAAGCCGCGGGTGATCATTGCCACACCCGGCCGGTTCATTGACCTCATGGAGCAGAAATATATTCCCGCGAAAGAGGTCCGCATTCTCGTTTTGGATGAGGCGGACCGGATGTTGGATATGGGTTTTTGGCCGCAAATTCAGCAGATTCTCAAGGTGATTCCCCGCGAACGCCAGACCATGCTTTTTTCCGCGACGATCGTCCCGGAAGTCATGACTTTGGCTTCAACGCACATGAAACTCCCGGTATCGGTAGAGATTGCCCGTCCGGGGACCACTGCGGAAAAAGTAACGCAGGAATTGTTTATTGTTAAAAAAGAAGAGAAGCTCAAATTGTTGGAAAAAGTTTTAGCCCAATATAAGGGTTCGGTTCTGATGTTTTGCCGGACCAAACATCATGTCCGCAATATGACCAACGCGGTGCGGAAAATGAACCACCGCGCCGCGGAAATCCATTCGGACCGGTCTTTATCGCAGCGGCGGGAAGCTTTGGATGGATTTAAGTCCGGCAAATACCGCGTCTTGGTCGCCACCGACATCGCGGCCCGCGGGATTGATGTCACCGGCATTGAATTGGTTTTGAATTATGACATTCCCGACGACGCGGAAAATTACGTGCACCGCATTGGCCGCACGGCCCGCGCCGGCCATCAAGGACATGCCATTTCGTTTGCTTTACCCGACCAACGCAGCGCGGTCCGGGAAATCGAAAAACTGATCCGCGCGCCCTTGCCCGTGGTGAAACACCCCGAATTCTCCTCGGAACAGTTCGAAAAGCCGGTGACCCGGTCGTTTTACAGCGGCCGCCGGAATTTCGGCAGACGGCGTTGAGATTTCCCTCAAAGATGAAAACGCGTTAAATAAACATTGACACTCCGCAGGCAACGCGGTAAATTATCACAATTCTCTACTAAATTGGTAGAGTATAAAATGTTGAATACGCAGTATCGTCGGTTATGAAACTTTCCAAAAAAGCTGAATATGCTTTACGGGCGATGATTCTTTTGGCGGGCAGTTATCGAACTGGTCTTTTACGGATCCAGGATATTGCCAAGCGGGAAAAGATCCCGCAAAAATTTTTAGAAAATATTCTCGTGGAGATCAAAACCGCGGGGTTGATCCGCAGTAAACGCGGGGCTGCCGGCGGTTATGAATTTTGTATGCCGCCGCAGAAGGTCACTTTGGCGCAAGTCGTCCGGGTGATCGACGGACCGCTGGCGCCTTTAAGCTGTGTAAGCCGCTACGCGCATATTTCTTGTCCGGATGAAAAGAAGTGCAAACTAAAACGCGTGATGCTGGAAGTCCGCAACGCGGTGGCGCGCGTTTTAGAGCAGGTTACATTCGCGGATATTTGTTCTGAAAACGTCCAACCAATGAGAGGAGAAACATGAAACTGCAAGATCTGTTGCTGCGCGGGGCCCTGATGAGTTTTATTGTCTTTGGGCAAACTATTTCCAGCCAAGCTCAAGAGCAAGCGGCAGGCGGCCGGATCACGATTTCCGGAGCTTGGGCCCTGTATCCGATGGCAGTCAAATGGGCGGAGGAATTTCAGAAGGCGCATCCGGAGATAAAAATCGATATTTCGGCGGGCGGCGCGGGCAAGGGAATGGCGGATTGTTTGTCAAAGGTTGTTGATTTGGGAATGGTGTCGCGGGATATTAACGCGGAAGAAGTGCGCAAAGGCGCCTGGTCGGTAGCGGTGACAAAAGACGCGGTTGTGGCTACGATCAATCAAGACAACCCGGTGTTAAAAGAGCTTTTGGCGCAGGGTTTGACAAAAGAAATGTTCACGGATATTTTTATCACCGGGAAGATTAAAAAATGGGGCGAAGCGGTCAAAACCGGCGCCGGAGATTCTGTGGCGGTTTATACCCGGTCGGATGCTTGCGGCGCGGCGGAGACTTGGGCGAAATATTTAGGAAAGAAGCAGGAAGACATTATGGGGATCGGCGTTTACGGCGATCCGGGCGTCGCGGAAGCGGTGAAAAAAGATAAATCCGGAATCGGGTATAATAATATCAATTTCGCTTATGACGCGAAGACGAAAAAGATGGTGGATGGGATCCGGGTGGTGCCGATTGATCTTAACGGCAACGGGAAAATTGATTCGTGGGAAGATGTTTATAAAGACCTCAATACGATCAACGCCGCGATTGCCGACGGACGTTATCCTTCGCCGCCCGCGCGCGAGCTGTTTTTTGTTGCCAAGGGATGCCCGGAGAGTCGCGCGGTTCGCGTTTTTTTGCGCTGGGTGTTGACGGATGGGCAAGCTTTTGTCCCGGAGGCCGGGTTTATCAATGTTAGCAAGGAAAGAATAGACGAGGATTTACAAAAATTAGGGAAAGATTAATTTTTAGAGGTTTTTTTGAATGGGATAGTTTGGAAACGGTATTTCCATGTTAAGCAGTTTCGTGACAATTTACGCGCGGCGTTTATTTGTGGACCGGGCCGCAAAACGGGTTTTGGAGCTGGTGGTGGTTTGCTCCGGGTTGATTTTATTGATCATCGCGGGAACGCTGTATTTCCGTTCGCTGCCCGTGCACGGACAAGCGCATTGGGGGAGTTTGCTGATGTCGCGGGAATGGCATCCGTCCCGAGGGCAATTCGGTTTTCTGCCGTTTATCGCCGGGACTTTGTGGGTTACCGGAGTGGCCATGGTTTTGGCTGTCCCGGTTTGTCTGCTCATGGCGATTTATTTGGTGGAATACGCGCCGAGGTTTTTGCGGGAAGGGATCAATCCGCTTATCGATATTTTGGCGGGTATCCCTTCGGTGGTTTACGGGATGTGGGGAGTATTGGTCATTGTGCCATTTGTCAAAAATTATTTGGCGCCTTGGTTTGGGGTTTCGTCGAGCGGTTATAGCATTATTGCCGGCGGGATGGTGCTGGCGGTGATGGTGGTCCCAGGCATCATTCACATAACCATGGAAGTTTTGAAATCCGTGCCGCAAGAGTTGCGCGACGCTTCTTTGGCTTTGGGCGCGACCAAATGGCAGACGATTAAAAATGTGGTGACGCGTCGCGCCATGCCGGGCATGGTGGCCGCGATTGTGCTGGGTTTGTCGCGCGCTTTTGGCGAAACCATCGCGGTCTTGATGGTCGTCGGGAATGTGGCCCGGGTGCCGGGTTCGATTTTTGATCCGGCATATCCTTTGCCGGCTTTGATCGCCAATAATTACGGCGAGATGCTTTCGATTCCGATGTATGACGCCGCTTTGCTTTTTGCCGCCTTGATCCTGCTGTTGGTCGTTCTGTATTTTAATGTGGTTTCACGTTTGATCTTAAGCGGCACGAAGTGGAGCTCCTATTATTATGGATAAGCGGTACATCGAAGAAAATATTTTTAAATTCTTGATGGCAGTTTCGGGGCTGTTGATCATCTCGGTTCTGCTGTTGATTCTGGGGACGATCGCGTATAAAGGGCTTCCCTATTTGAGCTGGGAAATGGTTACCCAGCCCCCCCAGAATGGGTATTATCTCGGTAAAGGAGGAGGAATTTTAAACGCGATTCTCGGTTCGCTGTATCTTACTGGCGGGGCTACGGTTTTGGCGCTGTTGATCAGTTTGCCGGTTACGTTGTATCTTAATGTTTACGCGAAAAAAGATTCCGTTTCGGTTTATGTCACCCGTTTTGTATTTGATGTCTTGTGGGGAATTCCGTCGATTGTATATGGCGCGTTCGGTTTTACGCTTATGCTTTTTTGGGGAATGCAGGCGTCCTTGTTCGCTGGGATCATTACGGTTACGTTTTTGATTTTGCCGATCATGACCCGTTCCATGGATGAAATCATCCGGATGGTGCCGGGGCCGCTTTTGGACGCGTCCTATGGTTTGGGCGCTACCCGCTGGGAAACAGCCTGGAAAGTGGTTGTCCGGCAGGCCCTGCCGGGAATTTCCACCGCGGTTTTAATGGCCTTTGGCCGCGGGATCGGCGACGCGGCATCGTTGATTTTTACGGCAGGATTCACGGACGCTTTGCCATCGTCTCTCGGGCGTCCGGCCGCGACATTGCCCTTAGCCATTTTTTTTCAATTCAGTTCGCCCGTCCCCCAAGTGCAAGGCCGGGCTTACGCGGCGGCGCTCATTTTAACCCTGATCATTTTAGGGGTAAGTTTTGCGTCCCGTTTTTTAACTAAGCGTTTTACGCGCCATATTGTGAGGTAGATCAATGACGGGAATTCCGCCCCATATCAGCGTCCGGGATTTGAATGTTTTTTATGGCAAAGACCATGCCTTGAAAGATATCAGCGTGGATATCCCGAATAAAAAAATCACGGCGATCATCGGACCTTCCGGATGCGGCAAAACGACTTTGCTCAAATCGTTCAATCGTTTGTTAGAGCGTGCCGACAATGTGAAGGTGACCGGCCAGGTTTTGGTGGATGGGGAAGATATTTACGATCCGAAGATGGAGATCACCCATATCCGCAAAAAAATGGGACTGCTGTCGCAAAAACCCTATCCGTTGCCGATGTCAATTTATGATAATATCGCTTATGGCCCCCGGATTCACGGTGAGCAAAATAAAAAGAAATTAGACAAAATTGTCGAGCATTTTTTGAAAACCGCCAGCCTCTGGGAGGAAGTGAAAGATAAATTGCACGGCCCGGCAGCGCGGTTGTCCGTCGGCCAGCAGCAGCGTTTGTGTCTGGCCCGCGGTCTGGCGGTCGGACCGGAAATCATCCTCGGCGATGAGCCGACTTCCGCCTTGGACCCCAAATCCAGCCAGCACATTGAAAAACGGTTCATCGAGTTGAAAGAACGTTATACCATCATTGTTGTCACCCATATCCTGCGTCAGGCGAAACGCTTGGCGGATTATGTCCTGTTTCTCTACATGGGACGCTTAATCGAGCACGGTCCGGCCCAAGCCATCTTCGAAAATCCCCAACAAGAAATGACCAAAGAATATATCTTCGGCGTGATTTCGTAGGGCGCCCCGACAACGATGAAGAATATTCTTTTATTTTTTTCTGTTTCCCTCAAAGTTGCATTACAATAACCGCGCCGACCACAAATCGGCTATAGTCAGAATTTAAGTATTTTACTCTGGATGTCTCATGAACGGAGAACAATGAAATCTTCTTTGATCATTTTTTTATGGATTGCCCTGATGACTGTTGGGTGCGGGTCTAAGCCGCCGGAGAAAAAACCGGACGCGATCAACATCGCTTTTCAGGGTTGGATCGGATATTCGCCTTTTTATTTGGGACGGGACCTGGGATTTTTTAAGGACGAAGGGATTGAGTTAAATATTGTGAACGAGCAGTTGGACTCGGCCCGGCGGGACGCGTTCATCGCCGGGATGCTCGATGCGGAAGCCGGCACCTTGGATCTGCTGGTTTCCAAACGCGGGCAGGGGGCTTTAATCGTATCCGTGATGGAGATAGACTATTCTTTTGGCGCGGACGGAATCGTGGCGATGGACAACATCCAAACCCTAGCGGATCTGAAAGGCAAAAAAGTTGTGTTATCGAAAAATGACGTCAGCGATATGTTTCTGTCCTATCTTTTTCATGAACAAGGCTTGTCGCGGGATGATGTCGCCGTGATCGCGAAACGGCCGGATGAAGTGGCGGCGGCGTTTGTTAACGGCGAAGGCGATGCGGCCGTGACCTGGGAGCCGGAATTATCCGCCGCTGCCAAACGCCCCGGGAGCCGGGTTTTTCTGACATCCAAAGATCAACCCGGATTCATTGTGGATACGCTTAACGTCCGTCAGGATTTGGCGGTTCGCAATCCGGATCTGGTCCGGCGGTTAATGCGGGGCTGGTTCCGTTCGATGCGGTACGCCAAAGAACATCCGGTTGAGGCGGCCCGGCTCACCGCCAAGTATTATGGAATCACGCAGGCGGAATATCAAAATCAGATCGCCGGGCTCAAATGGGTAGATTATAAGGAACAAAACACGCCGGCAAATTTCGCGAAATGGCGGGACGTGTTAAATTTGATTGTCTCGATTAAATCCGGCCAAGCCGGATCGTCTTCGCAAATCAACGCGGTTGAAGTGATCAACCCAACTTTATTGCAAAAACTCTATGAAAATATCCGCTAAACTCAGTTTGTTTTTTTTGTTCATATTGACTTTGTTTTTAAGCGCCGCGCTGACGTTTTTCTATATCCAAACCCGGGGTCATTTGCTGGACATCATATTTTCCAATCTCAATGGCTTGGCGTCCTTAAAAGCGCAGCGGTTGAACGTTTTATTACAACAATATCAACAGGAAAGTTCGGCTCTGGCGCGGTCACCCTGGATTGTTCAACCGCTGAAAAATATGCAAGGCGCCGCGGCCGGTGACGAGGTTTTGAACGCCTTAAACGCTTCGTTGAGTCAAATTCAGCGATTGGATAATGCCGCTTATGAAATTTTTATCTTGGACCCCCGGGGCAAGGTTATCGCTTCTTCTGATCTGACTCGCTTGGGCGCGGATAAATCGGACGACGCCTATTTTCTCGGCGCGCAAAACGGCCCTTATGTTAAGGATGTTTATCTTTCGCCCACCACCCGTAAATTCGGATTCGCGGTGTCATCGCCCATCCATGACCCGCAAACCGGATCATGGCTGGGCGTGGTCGTGACCCGCTATACCCTGGAAGATATCAACATGATCCTGACGGAACACAGCGGTTTGGGCAGCACCGGAGAAACGTATTTAGTGAACAAATACGGACGGATGATCACGGCCAGCCGGTTTTTAGACAATGCCTCATTGGAATTAAAAGTCGATACGGACAATTTGAAAAAAGCTTTTAGGGAGCATCGGGACCAACGGCTGGCTCCGGGGCAGGAAAAGACGCCGTTGATTTACGATGATTATCGCGGCCAACGGGTGATCGGAACGCATTATTATATTCCGTCCATGGATTGGGTAGTGGTCGCGGAAATGGACACGGCGGAAGCGTTTTTGCCGTTGAAAAAAATCCAGATGGAATTTTGGTTTTTTCTCGGCCTGGTGCCGATCATCTCTTTATTGGTTGCCATGTATTTGGCGCGGCATATCAGCCGTCCGCTCAACCGTTTGCGGGAAGGCATTGTTGTCATTGCCGCCGGAGGCAGCAATCGGAAAGTTGCGGTCACGTCCCATGACGAACTTGGCGAAGTCGCGGTTGCTTTTAACCGCATGGCCGATGATTTGCAAACCTCAACGACCTCCATTGAGCGGCTCAACCAGGAAATCGCCGAACGGCAAAAAATTGAAGCGGGATTGAAAGACAGCGACGAGAAAATCCGGGTGCTCGCCTCAGCCGCGCAGGATGCGATGATCATGATGGACAACCGCGGCACGGTGATTTTTTGGAATCCGGCGGCGGAGAAAATCTTCGGGTACAGCGCCGCGGAAATTATCGGGCAAGCATTGCATAGTATTTTAGCGCCGCCGCGGTTTCAACCAGCTTCGCAAGCGGCCATGCCGGATTGGCAAAATACCGGGAAAGGCAATGCCGTTGGCAAGACGCTGGAATTGGCGGCTATACGCAAAGACGGAGTTGAGATCCCGGTGGAGCTTTCGTTGTCTTCCGCGTTGTTAAATGGCGAGTGGCAGGCGGTCGGAGTCATGCGCGATATCACAAAACGGAAGAAAATTGAAGCGCAGATCAAAGCGCAAGGTGAGTTTTTGAATATGGCGATCAATTCGCTCACCCATCCGTTTTATATTATTGACGCGAACAATTATCATATTGTTTTGGCGAATGACGCGGCCGCGCGGGGCCAGCCGCTGGGGAATATGACGTGTCACAAACTTACGCATCACAGCGATCAGCCTTGCGGCGATGCGCATAGGTGTCCCTTGCGGGAAGTCAAGGAAAAGAAACGGTATGTCATTTGTGAGCATCAGCATTTTGACCCTGACGGAAATAAAAAATTTTATGAAGTGCACGGCTATCCCATTTTTGACCAAGACGGTAATGTCGCGCAGATGATCGAATATTCCCTCAATATAGATGACCGAAAGCAGGCTGAGGAAAAGATCCGTGCCGCCAATGAAGAGCTTCAGGCAGCTCTCAAAACTTCCGAATCTCTGCGCGAAGATTTGGAACAGGCGCGGAATAAAGCGGAAGCGGCTTCTAAGGCGAAGAGCGAGTTTTTGGCAAATATGAGCCATGAGATCCGGACTCCCATGAACGCGATTTTGGGGTTTGGCCAATTGCTGCAGCGCACCCCATTAGACGAACAACAAAAGAAATATATGTCATCGGTGCAGTCGAGCGGCGAGCTGTTGCTGCGGGTCATCGACGACATTTTGAACTTTTCCAAATATGAATCCGGGACAGTGACCTTAGAGAATATCGATTTTGACATCCGTTATTTGATCAATGATGTCTTTAAAATGATTTTGCCCAAATTGTCCGGGAAAAATATCGATACCTATATTGATATTCCGAAGGACTTTCCGCAATATCTTAAAGGCGACCCGACGCGGATTCGGCAGATATTCGTTAATTTATTGAACAATGCGGTTAAGTTTACAGCAACAGGAAGTATCGGCATTATCGCCCAGGTTGAACAGCCGGCGGACTTAAGCGGGAAAGTGACTCTGCGTTTCCGCGTGAAAGACACGGGCATCGGGATCCCGGAAGATAAAATGGGAAATATTTTCAACGCCTTCGAACAAGCAGACACGTCGACAACCCGCAAATACGGGGGCACGGGTCTGGGCCTGGCGATTTGCGCTTCCCTGGTCAAATTGATGGGCGGCAAAGTCTGGGTAGAATCTCAGCAGGGCCAAGGGAGTGATTTTATTATTGTGGCGCCGTTCGCCTTGGCAGACCCTGCGTTTCAGGCGGACATTGTGCCCATTGCCACGGAAAAATTACGCGGGAAAAAGACCATGATCGTAGATGATAATGATCTGGCCCGGCAAATTACGGAGCGCTATTGTTTAGACGCGGGGATCGAAGTATTAGCCATCGCCAATGGATCGTCGACCGCGTTAGATCAAGTCCGGAGTTTAATGGTCGCAGGCAACAAACCCGATTTGATTCTTATGGATATTATGATGCCGCAGATGGACGGTTATCACCTGGCCCGGGAAATCAAAGCCCTGGAGGGGGGCGGGGACATCAAACTGATCGCGTTAACTTCGGACGTGATGTCCGGGACCGCGGAAAAATCCCAGGAATACGGTTTTGACGGGTATTTGCCCAAGCCAATTTTGGAGCCGGAACTGTTGCAAGTAATTGCCGCAGTGCTCGGCGATAAACGGGCCGCCGGCCCGATCGTGACGCGTCATACGGCCGCGGAATTAACATTCCTACGGAAAAAAATTTTGGCCGCGGAAGACAATCCCGCCAACCAGTTTTTGCTCGAGAATTATTTTGAGATTTTACAATGCGACTGCGATTTCGCCTCTACGGGCCGCGCCGCGATCGAAAAGCTCAAACACAATCGGTATGACCTGTGTTTGATGGACGTGCATATGCCGGACATCGACGGCCTGGAGGCGGCGCGGATCATCCGCCAGGAATTAAAAAATAAAATTCCGATCATCGCGGTCACCGCGGACGTGTTCAAAAACAGCATTGACCAATGCCTCGAGGCAGGAATGGACGATTTTGTGGGCAAGCCGATCATTCTTGACCAACTGCGGGAAAAGATTCTGAAATACGCGTAAATTAGTTAACGCAGTGGATTATCATTTTGGCGTTACACTTGGTTTCCGTAGGGATTGTGCTATAATAAACAACAAATAACTCCTCTTTGGAGTTTTGAATGGGCTAGAAAGGGCCAAAGAAAATTTTTTTTGCCACGCCTGCCGGCAGGTTTACGGCGAGCTTTCTTACCCATTCAAAACTAGAAGGAGCATTTGAAACCGATATGAAAAAGAATGGATATGCTGAAGCCGGTGATCGATGCTTTGGTTTACAACGGAATGGGAATGTCCCGCGGGGACATTTTGTTTGAAGCCGTTGATTTTTTTATTTATGATACGGTCAAGATTTTTTTGCTTCTGACCGTGATCATTTTCGTGATTTCGCTGATCCGGTCATTTTTCCCGCCGGAAAAAATCCGGGACATCCTGGGGAGAAAACAGACTTATATCGGGAATATTCTTGCCGCGCTGTTGGGGATCGTGACGCCGTTTTGTTCGTGCAGTGCGGTGCCGCTGTTTTTGGGATTTATTGAGGCGGGCGTGCCGCTGGGCGTGACGTTTTCCTTTCTCGTGGCTTCGCCGATGATCAATGAGGTGGCCTTGGTCATGTTGTGGGGCCTGTTTGGCTGGAAGGTGGCGTTGATTTATATTGCCAGCGGGCTGATGATCGCGGTTTTGTCCGGCCTCGTGATCGGAAAGTTAAAGGTCGAAGATTTGGTGGAGCGGCTGGAATTGAAGCAGGCGTGCGGGTGCGGAGGGCAGTCCAATCCGGATTGGCGGCAAAGGTTTTCTTACGCCCGAGATTATACGGCGGAGATTTTGAAAAAAATTTGGATTTATGTGGTGATCGGCATCGGCGTCGGCGCGTGGATCCACGGATATGTCCCGGCAGATCTGTTGGCAAAATACGCCGGAAAAGACAATTGGCTGGCTGTGCCGTTTGCCGTTCTGGTCGGTATTCCGCTCTATTCCAACGCGGCCGGCGTGATTCCCTTGGTCAGCGCGCTCACCGAAAAAGGCGTAGCCATGGGAACGGCGCTGGCGTTCATGATGGCCGTGACCGGATTGTCCCTGCCGGAATTTATTATTCTGCGGCGGGTCATGAAGTTAAAACTCCTGTTGATTTTCGCGTCCGTCGTCGGTATCGGGATTGTTTTGACCGGTTATTTGTTCAATTGCATTTTACGTTAAGGAGAACCATATGAAAGGCAAGCTTTCGCAATGGATTATGGTTTGGCTGCTCCCTTTGATCGTTATCGGCGGGTTGTTTGTGCCGCTGTTGGGTTATTTGGTCATCGGCATGATGCTTTTTTTGCTGGTACTTTCGTATTTTAAACCGCGGTATTGGTGCGGCAATTTTTGTCCGCGGGGCTCGTTTTTGGATTTGGGGCTTTCCCGGTTCAGCGCCAAGCGCCCGTATCCAAAAATTTTTTCGCGGCCGTGGTTCCGTTGGCTCGTGTTAACGATTTTAATGTCTTTTCTATCCTGGCGTCTGTACCTCACCGGCGGATCACCGACCAAAATCGGCTTGGTATTTGTCATTATGTGCTTAATCACGACGATCATCGCCATTGTATTGGGCATCTTCACCAAACACCGCGCCTGGTGCGTGATCTGCCCCATGGGCTTACTGCAGGAACAAATCGGCAAGTGCCGCCAAACATCCGCGCCGCTTGATATCGCGGCGGCGGACCGAAGTGCGGCGGTAAAATAATTAATGGCGGTCGCGAATTGTCTACAGGGGAGGGTTGGGGATGAAATTATTATTGGCTGTCGCTAATTTTTTTTTGCGGTCGTTATAGACGACGAACAAAAATATTCGCTTGCGTCTGACGCGGGTCGGGGTATAAACTACACTTCTAGGTGCTTAGTGAAAAAAACCTAAGAATTTTTCGGGAAAAAAACTATGGCCGAGCAATTTGACCCGCAAATGATCGTGACTGCCCTGACCAACTGCGTCCAGGACGCTTTTGAAAAAAAGGGCAATGTCACTTTTTCCAAAGAAGCGGAGAACAAAGAACGAACCATTATTGAGTATAATAGCCGGATGCGGGTTTTTGGTTTGGAAAAATTCGGCGTGCCGTGTTATATCGCGGTTGTCAATTTTTATCTTAACCAGCAGGCCGCAGACGGGAAAGACACGTGCGGCACGCTGGTGCTTTATTTAGAAGAAGAAATTGTCCCGAATCTCGCCCGCGCTTTCGGCCAGAAGGGGCCGGATTTGGAAGACCCGGAAATTTTGCTGGAGGCCTGCGGCGAAATGGCCAAGGCGATTACCGGTCAGTTTAAAGAAGAGCTGCGCGCCTTTGGATACAAGGATTTAATCGCGTCCGCGCCGCAAAAATTTAAAACCGATATCGCGGACGGAGTAGAGTTTCCTTACAGCGAGCGGAAATATCACGAAATCAGTTTTTTTATCCAGAAAATGAAAAAAATTGTAGCGGTTATCTGCTTAGCCTCGCCGCGCGCTTAATCAGGCCTTTCATTACCGCAGTGTTTGCGCGAAAACGATCGATGCATCGGCCCTCTGTTTATCGGCTTAGTCATTAGTGCTGGTCATTAATTATAATAATTACTATCGCCATGGGAGATAACTATGCGCGTGCGCGAGAGCGGAATGATGGCCCCTGAGACATGGGAAAATTTATTCGATACGCAGAAAATTTTTGCCACGCTTAAGCTCAATCACCGGGTGGAGAATGTCGTCGAGCTCGGTTGCGGGTACGGGACGTTTACCATTCCGGCGGCCCAGATCATCAGCGGGAAAATCACGGCCTTGGACAGCAACCCGCAAATGATCCAGTTGACTGCCAAACGGGCCAAACTGCAAAAATGCGATAATGTGACAACCATTCAAAAAGATTTTATCACAACCGGGTCGGGCGAGAAAAATCGCAGTATGGATTATGTAATGATTTTTAATGTCTTGGATTCGGTCAACCAAAACAATTTGCTGATTGAGGCGAAGCGGGTCTTGAAAAAATGGGGAAGGGTCGCTTTGCTCCAATGGCAATGCGATCCGGATACGCCCGGAGGACCTGACCTGACCATTCGCCCGGCCCCGGAGCAATGCATTGAATGGGCGCGGCAGGTTGGATTAAAGTTGTTGGAACGGCAGGATTTCCAACCCTATCATTACGGCCTGTTGTTTGAAAAAGGCGACACGTTCGACAAAGGCGTCACGCATTGAGGCTTCCTTTTTATGGCGGAAATGCTATAATTGCGACAATGCCTGAAAACAAACCATCCCTTCAGCGGCAATTGCTTGGATTTTTTTTCCGGGTACTCACGCCTTTTAAAAAATGGTTAGATGTTCCGGCTTTCACGCGGCCGAATATTTTTCTTGCGGTTAATTTTCTCGGTATCATTCTTCTGTTCGCCTACGCTGCTGCCTTCCGGGTGTTTGAAAATAATGAGCTGGATACCTTGGACTGGCGGTTTCGCTTGCGGCCTTTGATTTCCACGACGGATAAAATCGTCATTATTGAAATCGCGGACGATACTATCGCGAAACTGGGCCGGTTTCCGTTTGACCGCAAATATCATGCTTTGCTGATCAACGTGTTGTCGCAATCCGGGGCCAAGGCGGTTCTGTTCGATATTTTTTTCTCCGAGCCGAGTCCCAGCGACGGTGATTTGGCAGAGGCGATTAAAAATGCCGGCAATGTGTATTTGCCGTATGTTTTTGATTTGGAAACGGCGGCTAAACAAAAAATACCCTTGGCCCGCGGTTATGTGGCGCGGAGTGTGGACGCCCTCACTCAAAACGCGAAAGGCGTTGGGCATATCAACATTATCCCGGATACCGACGGTAAATACCGGCGTGTGCCGTTGTTGGTTTCCTATAACGGGCAATCGCATCCATATCTTTCCCTGCGCTTGGCCGCGGATTTTTTGGGCGTTTCCCCGGCCGATATAAAAATCGAACCGGGCCGTTATGTCCAAGTCGGAAACCAGACCCGCGTTCCCTTGGACGCGAATTCCAACGCGATCATCAATTACGCCGGGCCGTGGGGGAAATATTACCGGCATTATTCGTTTGTGGATGTCCTGCGGTCTTATGTTTCGGTGAAGGCAGGAGAGAAGCCGTTTTTGGATCTGAAAATATTCAAAGATAAAATTTGTTTAGTCGGATTGACCGCGACCGGCACGGCTGACCTGCACCCCAACGCGTTTGCTTCCTTATATCCGGCGCTGGGAACGCACGCGGACCTCGTCAATTCCATTCTGAAACAACACTATATTGTCCGGGCAACGTCCAAGTTCAACGCAGTCTTAGTATTCATTCTCGGTCTTTTGATCGCCTGGGGCGCTTTATTAGGGAAGCCGCTCAAGGGATTTATTTTTTTCGCGGCCGCGGCGGCCGCCTATATTGTGTTAGCTATCCTGTTATTCATCATGTTTGGATTGTGGGTTGATCTGTTTGTCCCGCTCTATGCCTTACTGGCCATTTATTTTATCAGCACTCTCATAGTCTCGATCAGCGCTTGGAAAAAAAGCCTGATCATTGACAATGAACTGAAGATCGCGAAAAATATTCAGGAAAGTTTTTTGCCAAAATCCATACCCGCGGCCGCCGGCCTCGACGTAGCCGCAGTCATGCATACAGCTCGGCAGGTGGGCGGCGACCTGTATGATTTTTACGAATTCACGCCCGGCTTGACAGGTATCATGATCGGCGACGTGTCCGGCAAAGGTATGCCGGCGAGTTTGTTCATGACCACGGTTTCCGGTTCGTTCAAATTTTTCGCCAAGCCTGATGCCAAGCCGGAAGAGACCCTGCACAATTTGAATGTGAAATTGCAAAAGGAAAGCGCGACCAAGTTGTTTGTGACCATTTTTTATGCCATATTCGATATGGACCAACAAGTGATGGCCTATTCCAACGGCGGACATTTGCCGGTATTATATTTAGCGAAAAACACTGTGGTGAATTTTTTAGATGTGGAGGAGGGTTTTCCCTTAGGCGTGGTCGAAGGGTCGTACGGCAGTGGTCAGACCACTTTCGTGTTCGGGGATATTTTTGTTTTTTATACGGACGGGATTACGGAAGCCAAACACCCAAGGTTAGGCATGTACGGCAAAGAGCGGTTAGTTGCGGTGGTGAAGAAAAACCGCAGTGCCTCAGCGCAGGTCATTTTGTCCGCCATTGAAAAAGACGTGCGGCAATTCGAGCCAAAGCATAAACAATCCGACGACATTACGTTGATTGTGGTGAAAATCAAATAAACGATATTTCGCCGCGTGATTCCCAGAATAGGCTTGCGCTTCGCTCTTACCGCGGCAACGATTTTGTTTTACCGTTCTGGTTATTTTTGGTAGGATGAAATAAAATTTTTCGAACCAGCGCATTGATTTTTATGCTAATATCCGAAAGTCTTCCTTCTGACTTAGGGCGCGTTGAAGCTTTTATCTCCGCGGCCATGGCAAAACTCAGCCCGGAGCTGCCAGATCCCAGCTTCGGGTTTCAGATCAAATTGGCTTTGCATGAGGCGTTAGTCAACGCAGTAAGGCATGGCAATCAGATGAACCCGCAATTGGCTGTTCGGGTGGATATTGCGTTGGAACCGGGGAAATTAGCCATAACAGTCACAGACCAGGGCCGGGGATTTGACGCGCGTCAGGTGCCGGTTCCGACTTGCGTTGAGCATTTGGAAAAATTAAGCGGCCGGGGAATATTTCTGATCCGAAAAATCATGGATCAAGCGGAATTTTTGGACCAAGGCCGGACTATAAAAATGGTGAAATATTTTCGGGGTCAGTCGTAGTTCCCCGGGTCAGTTTTATTAAAGGAGGGGGAAGTGAAAATTCAGGCGGAAACTCAAGGCGCGGTCAAAATCGTCAATTTAGCAGGCGAGCTGAATGTCGATGATTCGATTCAGCTGCGCGAGGCTTTTTTAAAACTGCTGAAAGAAGGGGCGACCAAAGTCATGGTTGATTTTGAAAAGGTCAGTTTTGTCGGCAGTGCCGGGTTGGCGACTTTGATTGAAATGATGCAATTGCTCAAAAAAGCGGGCGGTAAACTTGTCTGCTGCCAGATCAATAATGATATCCGGGGGTTGTTTGAAATAACCAAGATTCATAAATTGATTCCGATTTATGAAAACCGCGCTATGGCTTTGCGGGAGTTTTAAATTATAAAAAGAGAACGGAAGCGGAGGCGGATCATGAAAAAAATCTTTAGTTTGATATTACTCGGGGCAATGATCTTTTTTTTCAGCGTTGAACGCGCCATTGCGGGGGAGGTGTTGAAATTTGTGATTATGGTTTCGGACAAGCCTGCGGAAGAGGCGCCGAAATACGCCGCTCTAGCCAAGTATATTAAAACTAGCGTCCTGGGGATTGGCGAGATTAAGCTGGAAACCGCACAGGATTATGCCGCGGCAGCCGCGATGTTCAAATCCGGCTCTGTGGACGGGATGTTCGCCGGTTCATTTGTCGCGGCGGTGTTTATCAAGCAAGGCGCGGCGGTTCCGGTTGTCCGCCCTGTTTTAGAGAACGATGTCTCTACGTATAAAGCAATTATTGTCGCGCTTAACGGCACGCCGGCATTCACCGGGCCGGCGGATCTGAAGGGAAAAAAAGTCGCCTATTGCGCCTATGCTTCTTCCGGCGAAGTTTTCGCGCGGAGTCTCATTGAAGGCGCTGACCCAAAAACATTTTTTACGCCGTTGATTAAAGCCAGCCACAGTTCCGCTTTACAGGATGTGATATTAAAACGCGCCGATTACGCGATTGTGAAAAATTTGACTTATAAAGACGGCGCGGCATATCCCGGAACCATTGTGGCGGGCGGCGACACGGCCGAAAATCCCAATAACACCTTGATTCTCGCTAAGAAAACTTATGACAAATACGGGGCGCAGATTGAAACAGCCTTGGTTCAAGTGGCAATCAGCGCTGATCCAGCCGCGCAGGAGCTAAAAAAGCTTTTTAAGGCAAAGGGTTTTGTGAAGACCACGGCAGGGGATTTTGAACACACCTACTCGATTATGGCGAATGCAAAAATAGACCCGGCCACTTTTAATTTCAACTGGTAAACGTCTATGCTCTCTGAGCAGATTAAATCTTTAGAAAAAGAAGCGCAAAAAGTGCTCGAAGCGCAAAAATATGAGGACGCGTCCAAGTTGTTTTTACGGGCAGCGCAGGCATATCAGGAATTGGGACAGCATCAGGAGGCGGCTCTGAGTTTTAGCTCCGCGGCCGGGTGTTCAGAGTTTCAGGCAGGTAAGCAGTCTTTATTTTATTACGCGGCGGATTATTATGAAAAAGCGGCGAAAGAAGCGGAATTAGCCGCGGATTTTGAATATGCCAGTATGCTTTATAAACACGCGGGAATCTGTTATGAACGAGATCTGGAATATGTGGGATTTTCCGAATGTTTTTATTTATCCAAGGAATGTTACCGGCGGTCTCTTTTGCCCAGGTTCTGGCTTTGGCAGCGGCCGCCGGGTTTGGTAAAAACGCCGACCAAATTCGATTTGTTCAGCCAGATCAAGCGGATATTCGCCTGGTTTTCGCTGACTGTTTCCGCTATGGTATGGGGTCATGGCGAACGGCCGCACCGCACATTCATTTTTGGTTTTTGTTTGATGTTTTGCGCCGCCTTGGTGTACACCCAGGGCCAATTGATGATGGACTCCGTGATCACGAAACCGAGTTTTTTGGAATCAATTTATTTCAGTTATATTACGGTGACGCGCATTGGTTATGGCGATATTGTGCCCATCGGTTTTAATAAAGTGGTCGCGCTTTGTGAGGAATTTATCGGCATTTTTCTGATTCCGATTTTTATAACCGGCTTATGCCGCAAATATTTACGTTTTTGGTAAACAGCGAATAGAAATCGCTTTTCAGCAGCCGATTTTCCAGTTTACGATTTCAACATTTTCAACAGTTTTATCCACAGGTTAGCCGCAGTGTTAATGCCTTTTTCCGGAAAAAAATCTCCGCTCGTATCCTATGACGAAACGCGTCCTTATTTGGGCGCGTATGTGCGGATTCATTTTTATTATGAATCAAAACGGGATATTGAGGCAGTATTGCGGCGATGTTGGGACAAAGTGGAAGCTGTCCACCGGCACATGAATGTTCATGCGACAACCCTGGAAGGGGATTTGAGCCGTTTGAACGCGGGCGGATTAAGCGGTGTACGCGTTAATCCGGATGTTTATCAAATAATTAAAAACTCCCTCGCATATTCCCGTAAAACGCAAGGGGCTTATGATATTACGGTTTTTCCTTTGATTGAACAATGGAAAAAAGCAGCGGCAAAGGGCAGAATGCCGGATAAAAACGATTTGGAAGCGGCCAAGGAAAAAGTCGGATATCAAAATCTGCGGCTGGAAGCGCCGGACAGGGTGTTTTTTCAAAAACCCGGGATGAAAATCGATTTAGGATCGCCGGCTTCGGGATTTGTCTGTGATGAGATAGCTAAAATATTAAGCAGTAATAAGATACAACATTTTTTGCTTGATGGCGGTGGCGAGATTTTTTGCCGGGGGAAGGATCAGGGAATCAAACCCTGGGTGATCGGGATTCAGGATCCCTTTAATAAAGACAAATTGCACAGTATTGTTCACTTGCAAGACAAAGGCATTTCTACTTCCGGCAGTTATGAGAAATTTTACCGGATCGGGACAGAGACTTTTTCCCATATTATTGATCCGGTCAGCGGATATCCGCAAAAATTTGTGGTGAGCGCGAGTGCGATGGCTCCAACTACAGAAGCTGCGAATCAATTGTCAACTGCGTTTTCTGTATTAGGCGCAAGGCAAGCCATGCGGCTGGCTAGCGTTTTAAATGACGTGGAAGCGTTGGTTATCGAAAACCATGAAGGGATCATTACCCAATATCAAACCGCGGGTTTTCGTTGATTTTGCGCTATCCGCTTGATTGGCAAGGCGTTTTATGCCTGGCCCAACCAGGATCTCGACGCGTATTGCCTCAACGTTTTCAACATTTTTCCTTCGGACATCCTGGGCAAAAAACTTCTTGACCTTCTCCTAAACTGTTTGTTACAATGCGACACTATTTATCATTTATTTATTATCGTATATGTCCATTTTGTACTGTATATGCCGTCGGTTAAGAGCATTGGAGACATGATTTATTAGTAAGGGGCGGACCTTGCCTGCCTGCCGGCAGCCCCTACACATAATTTGGATAGCAATAATTTATTATATTCTTTTATTTATGCAAGCTGATTTTTTTACTACATCCCAAGCTGCCAAGTATTTGCATGTGACGCGTTTCACAGTGCTGAATTGGATCAAGCAAGGAAAATTGCCGGCCGTTTCCACGCTCGGCGGTCACCAGCGGATAGCAAAAGCGTTGGTACTTTCTGCCGCGAAATTCAAACGGAGCAACGGGTTGAAACTGCCTCCGGCAACGCGGCAGGTTTCGGCAAATCTTTTGGCGCCTGTTCCGGTCAAAAGATCAGCGCCGGTTAGGTCGAAAAATAATCCGAATATAGTTGAAGTTTTAAAAAAAGGCGCGTTTTCTTCCGGCAAATATATAGCGGCGATAACGCACAAATTTAATCACAATAATAAAGAAAATTGAACGCCTAATGGATAAAGTTGAAGTCATTATTGTGGGCGCCGGGCCATCCGGTTTGACTTGCGCTTACACGCTTGCCAAAGCGGGCGTGGAAGTTGTGGTCATTGAGCGCGGGGAATATCCCGGCGCGAAAAATATGTTTGGCGGGATATTTTTTTCCAGCATCATGTCGAAAATATTCCCGGATTTTTTTGCAGACGCGCCTTGGGAAAGGTTTGTCGGAAAAAGAAAATTTTCACTGTTGGCCGGCAACAGCGAGATGGCTTTTGACTTTACTCCCAGCGCGTTTAATGAGCCGCCGTATAATCATTCGTTTATGGCGCGGCGCGGCAGCATGGACCAGTGGCTGGCGAAAAAAGCGGAAGCCGCGGGCGCGAGCATTATCAACAATTATTGCGTGAGCGATTTTTTGTATGAACACGACAAAGTGGTCGGGATCACCAGCGGCGGCGACCATGATACCTTGCTGGCGGACGTGATTGTCTGCGCGGAAGGCGCGAATTCCCTGCTTTCCGAAAAGGCGCGGCTGCGCAAAAAAATCATGGCGGGCCGGCGGTCAATCGCGGTGAAGGAAAATATCCGTTTGCCGCGCGCCGTGATTGAAGACCGGTTTGGTTTGACCGGACGGCAAGGCGCGGCGTATGAATATTTCGGCGCTTCGGTGCAAGGCCTGTTGGGCAACGGATTTATTTACACGAATCAGGACAGTTTGTCGGTCGGTGTGGGATTTTCGTTGAGCGATTTCACCAAAACTCAGACAGATAAGAATCCCAACGATATCCTCGATGAATTTAAAAGTCATCCGGTGATTGCGCCGTTGTTGCGCGGCGGGGAAACCATGGAATACATGGCGCACATGATCCCGTCGGACGGGTATGATTATCTGCCGAAACTTTATCGGGACGGGCTGTTGGTTGTCGGAGACGCGGCCGGGCTGTTGAACACGTCATTTTTTCATGAAGGCGTCAATCTGGCCATGGCCTCGGGCATTTTCGCAGCGGAAACGGTCATCGCGGCGCGGGAGCAAAAGGATTTCAGCGCGGACACCCTGGAGTTTTATGAAGAAAAACTCAAAAAAAGTTTTGTGCTCCAGGACTTGAAAAATTGCAAAAATTTTCTGTCATTTTTGCACAAACACAAATCGCTCATCAATGATTATCCGGTGTTGTTGAATAATGTTTTGGTCGATTATTTTCAGGTTTGCGAGAAGCCGAAAATCCAAATCAAAAAAGAAATTTTTCAGCGGGTCAAGAAAAACGTGAAATTCACCCGCGTGGCCTGGGATATGTGGGGAGCGTGGAGCAATTTGATATGACAAACAATAAAAAAACAGCGCTGCATTCGCCTGAAAAACAGTTGACGCTGGAAGACAAGCTTTTTTTGGTTAAGACGAAAAAGGACACGGTCAGTCATATCAAAGTTAATTCCAAAATGTGCAAACATTGCGCGTCTAAAATGTGTCTGATTGTGTGTCCGGCCAAAACTTATGAAGAGCGCAAAGGGGTGATTGAAGCCAATTATGAAAATTGTTTGGAGTGCGGCAGCTGCCGCGTCATTTGCACTGACGGGGCGATTGAATGGGAAAATCCCCGGGGGGGATTTGGAGTCACGTTTATCAATGGGTAAAGAAATTAAATATTCCAAAAAGGAAGTCTACGAAAGGAGTTATCAATGGCGCATATTATCGGGGGAGCAATCGCTGCGGTACTGGGAATCTGCGGGATTATCGGCTGGTGGGATAATTTCGGCGATTTTTTAAGAGGCGGCGTGCCGTTGTTTTTGCTTATCGGCGGATTGATCGCTTTGAATACCGGACTCAAATTGACCCGGGGCAAACAATAAAGCGCGGGATGTTTTATGATCGGTAAAACAGACAAATGCCTTAATCCTTGGTTTGGTTTTCTCATCATTTTATCGGTTTGCGTGGTGATTTCGGCAGCTATTTTCTACGAGTTCCGGGGGAACCCCGGGCATCGGCGGCCGCATCGGAAGACCGCGCCGCGTCAAACCGTGACGCCGGCGGCAGCGCCGAGTGCGGGGGGCGGTGTGGCGCCCGCCGCGGATAAATTGACGTTTTAAACGGAGTTTAAAAAGCATGTCTGACCAAGACGATTCATTTTGCAGTAAACCGCTGGGCCCCTGGATCGCCGGTTTGGTAGTGACGGCAGTGATGTTGGTTTTCTGGGTGGTAATGCGGCGGGAAGATATTAAGAACGTAATGGACGCGGAAAACGGCACGCCCAACACGGTGAAACCGCCGAATCCGGGCGACCCGAAATTTCCCGGACCGGTTCAGCAGGCGGCTTTTCCTCAGCCGGCCGCGGTTTCGCGCGTCACATCCAATGGCGGCCCGCAGGCCTACGCGCAAAATAATCGTAATAACGCCAATTACGCGCCGGCGGCGATAACCAAAGCCACGCCCAACGGAGGTATGCAATTGGTTGCCGGCACGGACAGCAAATTTCAAAACTCTTTAAAAGACGCAGTCAACGCAATCATCCCGTCGGTGTGCGATATTCATGCCCGCCGGGTGGTAAGTGTGCCGGCGCCGGTCAATACGAATAATCAAGACCCGCGTTTCGCGCCGAATTTTGACGGGACGATTGATAAATTCATTGAAAACAAAGGGTATGAAAATATCGGCGCCGGGATCTTTGTCGACGAGCGCGGTTATATATTGACCAATTATCATGTGACCAAAGACGCGACTGACATTTTCGTGACGATCACGGGAAATCCGACCCGCGACGTGCGCGCTGACATTGTCGCGCAGGAACCGACATTGGATTTGGCGGTGATCAAGGTGCGCGCGGACGGCCCGTTTCCGGAAGTCAAACTCGGGGATTCGAGTTTTTGCCAGATTGGCGATTATGTCGTAGCGGTGGGCAGTCCGTTCGGCATGGAACAGACAGTGACGAGCGGCATTATCAGCGGCATCCGTAAATCCGTCGCGATTCAAGGAGTGCGATACGAAAATTTGTTTCAAACCGACGCGCCGATCAACCATGGTTCTTCCGGCGGACCGCTGGTGGATTTAAACGGCGATGTCATCGGACTCAATACCGCGATCTACGCGCCGACCGGTGTTTTTAACGGCACCGGATTCGCCATTCCCATCAATGATTGCAAAGATTTTTTGACGCAGGCGTTGCAGCGTAATTTTCCCGTGCCGGTTAATCGTAAAGGCATGGTCGCGGCAGCGCTGCCCAAAGTGACGGCCATGGACGCGTCGATTCCGGTGCGGTTCGGCTTGGAAGTCATGCCGGTCAACAGCGTGATTGCCAAGCAGTTTGGCATAACTCCTGGCCAAGGCGTTTTGGTTAACCGGGTGATGGATGAAAGCGCCGCCAGTTTCGCGGGTATCCAACGCGGCGATGTGGTGACGGCGATTGCCGGCGTGCCGGTCGCTTCCGGAGAGGATATTAAAAAAATCGTGGCGCATTTTCGAACCGGGGACAGCGTAAATGTCCGTATTTTAAGAAACGGAAAAACTGACGAGATTTTAGTGAAACTTCAGTAGCAGGAATTGGGTGACACATATGAAAACAAAAAAAACAACGAACGCCTGGAAAGTGCGGATTCAAAATTTTGTCGGTCGCGAGCCGGTTTTAGCCGCGGGGATTGTCATTTTCGCGCTGATTACCTTTTTTTGGGTATTGTCTTCCTTGGAATTGATTCCGGAACGGGCACAGCGCGTTACTGCGCCCAACGGAACGGTCTTTGAACCCGGCGACAGTGTGCAATGGATCGGGATGGATGTGATTCCTCTTACCCGGACAATCCGCAAGGAATTTAAAATTCCCGGCAAGATCAAAGGGATGTTTGTCCAAAACGAAGGCAAAGATTTGGCGCAAAGGTACGGGGTGAAGACCGGCGATATTTTAGTTTCGATCGGGCGCAAATCAGTCGCTACTCAGAAAACTTTTGTTAATGTCGCCAACAATGTGAAATATTCGGACGGGATTTTGCTGGAGATCTTCCGCGACGGAAAAATATTTTATTTGACGATTCCTTTTGAATATCAGTACGGGCCGCTTTTGGGCCCGAATAAAGGCAGCTGGCAGTTGGGATCGCCGGTTTTTGGACAGGCGTTTCCTTATGGGCCGGTGTTCCCGGGAAATAATCCGGGTAATAATCAGCAAAATAGACGATAGCAATCTTAAAGGGGTTTCTATGATTAAAAAACCGAGTCCTAAGGGCGCGCTAATCCCGAAGTTGAATTTAAACGAATTTATGTCCCGCGCCAAAGACGCGGACTTGAATTCGTATTTTATTTTCGGCGCGATTATTCTGGTTTTGCTGGTCGGGATTTACGCGTTATTCGCTCCGGGTGTTGAAAGCCAGAAGGCGGGCAATCCGGCCTGCGGCAAGATCGTTATCGCGGCGGACGGGCCGTCATTACGGAATAATGTGGCTCCGACATTGGAAAGCGCGAAATATTTTTTGGTAGTGGACCCGTTATCCGCGAAATTGGATGAGGCAATTCAAAATCCTTACCGTTCGACGCAGCCGGATTTACAAATTGTTTATCTCATCGCGGGTAAAGGCGAGGAAGCAGTGGTTGTTGGCAATATTGACTCGCAAAGTTATAAAATTTTAATGCAATTCGGTATCCGGGTTTTTGGCGGCTATACCGGTCAGGCGAAAAAAGTTATCCGGTTATATAAACAGGCTCGGATCACGCCGACCCCTTTGCAGAACGCAACTCCGCCGGCAATGACCGCCCCCGCGGCGATCGGCAGTGTCCCCAACGCGCCAGTCGCGTTTTTTCCGCAAGGTCAGCCGGCTCAGTCGGTGGGAAGACCCTGTCAGTTTGTTTGCCCGAATTGCCGATATAGCGCCGCTGGCCAGGATTTTGGCGGACCCTGTCCGCTTTGCCCGAATTGCCGGGGACAGATGACGCGGCAAAACGCGGGGCAAGGCGCGGGCTGGGGTGTTCCGGATGTGAATGGAATGGGACAAATTTATCCGAATGGCAACCCTATGCTGCCGGGCGGCATGAACGCGGGATGGGGCGCAATGAATATGATGAACGGCCCGTGTCCTTTACCGGGACGCGGCGGATGGATGCAAGGCGCGATGATCCAGAACTTGCCGGACGCGGATACAATGCGCAAATCCAATCCCGGGACTCAAGTCGGATTTTTTGGCTGGGGACAGCAAGCGTTTGTCTGCCCCAATTGCAATTGGCGGATGAAAGCTTCCCGGCAGGGAAACAGTTTTCCGGATTGTCCGAATTGCGGCGCGCCGATGGCTTTGGATATGGCGGATAAGAATAAAGCCGGGGCGCCATGGGGAGGGGAACAGGCGGCGAATTTGAATCAAATGCCGCCGCAATATAATTCGGCGATGAACTCGTCGAATTATGCCGCGGCTCAGAACGGAGCAGGGATTTTCCAATGCCCGAATTGCAATTGGCGGATGTACGGCCAATCCGGTCAAGGCGCATATCCGCGCTGCCCTAATTGCGGACAAATCATGGCGCAAGGCGGGGGCAACAACCAGCCGAATTATTATAATCAAGGGAATGTTGCGATGGCGCCGGCAGCGGCCCAAATGCCGATCGCGGCGCCGGCTATAGCCAGCAACGCGGTGATGACGCATGAATACCGCGGCGTGTGTTCCAATTGTCATCAGATCATCGGGCCGACAGCCAACAGTCAAAATATGCAGCCGCCAGCAGGGAATTCCCTGCGCGTGGGAATTGGACGGCGAGCCAGATAAAACATTATACGAGGAGATTATATGGCCAATAAATTATTAGTGTGCAATTTATGTAATGGTGAAATGCAGTTGTATACCGGCCCGCGTTACAGCCGGAAACTCGGGGTGTTTTTAGTTGGGGTTGGTATTTTTCTTACTTTATTTTGGATGGGGCCGGTTTTGGGCGTGCCGCTTTTTTTCATCGGGCTCTATATGGTGGGCGCGAAACGCCAGCTCTGGGTATGCAAGGAATGTAATACCGGGATCGAACGGATTGAACTGAAACCGGAACAAACCGAAACCGTTAAAAAAACAAAAGAGTAAAACATCGTGGCTGACAAACTTATCAAATATCGCAAACAAAGCCGGCAGAAATTTTTTCTGGTTTTGGCAGTGTTTTTTCTCGGGCTGCTTTTTGTGGCGGCCTTGATGCACATCGGGGCGGGAGACGCGGAATGGGGCGGGATGTCGGTGAGCAATGTTTCTGCGGCCAACGCGATGGAATTCAATATTCCGAAAGACGAAAAAGGCGTAGTGGTCAACTGGTGCGAGGACCCTGCTTATTCTTCGGGTGTGCGCAGCGGCGATCTTTTGAAAGCCGTCAACAATCAGAAGATTAAAAATTTAGCGGACTTTTTAAAAGTGACCAAGCAAACCGAGTTAAGTCAAGGCGCGTTGTTGGACGTTTTGCGCAATGGCCAGCCGATTTACATCACCATGGAAAATAAATTGGGTCTGCATGACAGTATCAAGAAGAGTTTGAACATGGATATGGGCGTGACAGGAAAAAACCCGGCTGCCGCTCCACCGGCTGCAGCCAAAAGCGGCTCCACCGCGGGCGGACCGGGACAGTT
The DNA here is from genome assembly GCA_015233495.1 of Candidatus Omnitrophota bacterium. Taxonomy (GTDB): domain Bacteria; phylum Omnitrophota; class Gorgyraeia; order Zapsychrales; family Zapsychraceae; genus JADFXQ01. Next base: position 39,457 of record JADFXQ010000006.1, read on the forward strand.
AGCCGCGTTCGCTAACCGATCGCCGGCGGAAACCGCGGAAGCCGGAGTGGGACAGCCGGCGCCAGCGCCGTTGAATACGCAATTGCCAACCCCAAAACAACAGGGAGCGGCGAAAAAAGATTTGATTGAAGGTCATTGGTTGGGCATGGAGTTGATCCCGCTCACTCCGGAATTAGCGACTGAATATAAAGTCCCGCCGGATACAAAAGGTTTGTTGGTTGATGAGATTTGTTTGGAATCCGCGGAATCGGGTATTTTGGCGGGTGACATGGTAGTGGGCGTGGATGGGGTGGCGACTCCGGATTTGGTCGCTTTTACGGAAGCGACGCGCCGGGTCAAAAACCGCGACAGCGCTAAGATCACGGTTTCCCGGCGGGGGCGTATTCTGGATTTTAAGATTTCTTCTGAACGCACTTTGGGGTTTTCGCAGAATGAAGCGGCTCAGCCGATCGCGCCGGGCGCGATCAGCCCGCATCGCAGCCGCAATAAACCGTGCACCTCTTGTCATATAATTATGGTGACGGGCGGACAACTGCCGACGGACGCGGGAGATATTTTACCGAACCCGCCTCCGATCACCAAGGGCGCGGTGGCGCCGCACGAATATCGCGGCAAATGCAAGAACTGTCACGTGATATTAAAAAAATGACAAATGACAAATTAAAGCAATATGAGTCTATTAGATTATATGCCGGTTTGTCTCAGGCTTAAAGGCGCGGAATGTTTGATTGTGGGCGGCGGCAATGTGGCTTGGAGGAAGATTAAGGTATTAAAAAAATTCGGCGCGGCTTTGACCTGTATCAGTCCGGAATTTGTGGCCCCGCTCGAAAAATGGGGCAGAGAGGGCAAAGTCTGTTGTCAGTATAGGCGGTATCCCCAAAATTTGTCTTTGAAAAAGTATCAGCTGGTCTTCGCGGCTACGGATGACCCAGCTGTGAACCGGCGGGTCGCGGCAGACGCGGCCCGGGCTAAGATCTTAGTAAATGTGGCAGACCAAAGCGCGCCGGGAACGATGATTATGCCGGCGATTTTAAAACGAAAATATTTCCTGATCAGCGTATCCACCGGCGGCCGCAGTCCGGCGTTGGCCAAGCAATTAAGGGACAAGTTGGATGCCGTCTTATAACATTATTTTTTTTTACGCGGGCTGTATTTTTTACGCGATCGGCACGGCGTTGGGAATCGCTTATTTTTCGCGTTCGCAGCCGCGGTTCTTTGATTATGCCAGACAGTGGATCGCGGTCGGCGCGGTCGCAGGGTTGTTTTTTCTGATTACGCGGTATCGAGATCAAGGGTATTTGCCATTGGTTTCGCTGTTTGAAATTACTTTTTTCTGGGCGTGGTTGTTGAGCATTGTCGTTTGTCTTTTGCTTAAGGCGGCAATGGCCAAGCCTATCCAGGCAGTCGCTTTGCTGATTTTTGACAGCGTGTTTATCTGGGATTTGTTTTTAGATAAGCAAAGCCATCTTTTGAATCCTTTATTGAACAGCCCGTGGCTCGGCATTCATGTTCCGGCGGTTATTTTAAGTTATAGCGCTTTTGCTTTGTCGTTCGCGATCAGCGTTTATCTGGTGATCGGGAAAAAATTCGGCCGGGCCAACGGCGGGTTAGACGCGTTGAACGCGGGATTGATTTTATTCGGCGTCGTGTTTTTGGGATTTGGGATTGTGACCGGGTCGATCTGGGCGCATACCGCGTGGGGAACTTATTGGAGCTGGGACCCGAAAGAAACTTGGGCGTTGATTACGTTTTTGATTTATGGGACAGCAGTGGTGGCGCGCCGGGTATTCCGGATGGAACCGTTTTGGCAGGCGATGACTTCCATCGCGGGTTTTTTGTCAATGCTGATTACGTTTTTTGGCGTGAGTCTTTTCATGGTCAGTCATCATGCGTATAATGTTGTTAAATAATGGGTTCTTTCACATTTTACACGTTTAAAATATTGTTTAAGAGGAATAGAAATGACTTTAGTCGTCCTAGGGATAAATCATAAGACAGCGCCGCTGGATATTCGGGAGCGGTACAGTTTTCCGGACAACGCCTTGGAGGGGTATTATCGCGGGTTATTAGCGGGCGGCCCAATCCGTGAAGCTATGATTTTGTCAACCTGCAACCGGGTGGAAATTTACGGCGTGGGAGAGGACGCGGTTCAAGTCGTTGACCGGTTGGTAGAATTTTTAAATGATATTCAATTAATCGCCCCGGAATTTTTGCGGCAATATTTTTATCGGAAAACCGGAGAAGCGGCGCTAGGTCATTTTTTCCGCGTGGCCAGCGGGTTGGATTCGATGTTAATCGGCGAGCCGCAGATTCTGGGCCAGATTAAACGGGCGTATGAAAAGGCTTTGGCTGCGGGCGCGGTTGGTTCGGGGTTGCACGCGGTGATTCAGGATGGCCTGCGGATCGGCAAGAAAGTCCGAAATCATACCGGCATTACCCGCGGGGTAACTTCCTTATCCGGGGTGGTAATCGATTTGATCAAGCGCGAACCCGGGCTGAATCAGAAAAAGATTTTGGTCATCGGCGCGGGAAAGATCGGCGCCACTACCGTCGGGAAATTAGCGGAAATGGCGGTTCAAGAAATAGTTTTGACAAACCGGGATATTGCCCGGGCGGCGCAATTGGCGCGTCAACCCAATTGGCGGGTGGCGGAATTTGTTGATCTGCCGCGGGAAGTCGCGGCCGCGGATATAGTGGTTGCGGCCACCACTGCGCCGCATTTGATCAACCGCTCGATGCTGGAATACATTTGTCAAGGTCGGCAAAAGGAACTGCTGCTGATCGATTTGGGCGTGCCGCGCAACATTGACGCCGCCGCGCGGGCCATGTCGGGTGTGCGGCTTTATAACATTGACGATTTGGCTCCGGTGATTGAACAAACTATCCGCGACCGGGCGGTGGAAGCGCGTAAAGCACAAGCGATTGTCAGCCGGGAGATCTTGGCCGCTCGACGGCAAACAAGCAACCCGGCGCGAGGCGCGGCCGGTATTGCCGCGGCGCCAGCAGGGGAAAAATTTTTATGCGAACTCTCGTTTTCGGGATAAGAAAAAGCGCTTTGGCGCGGGTACAGCTCGAAGAGTTCATCGCTTTTTTGGCGCAGCAAAATTTTATTTTTGACTACTGCGTGAAAACGATTGCCACCGCCGGGGACCAGGACAAAAAGACTCCGCTGGATAAAATGGGCCGGGGGATTTTTACGAAGACGATCGAAGCCGCGCTTTTGCGCGGAGAAATCGATTGCGCGGTCCACAGTTTGAAAGATATGCCGGCGGAACTTGAACCCGGAACGGCTTTGTCTTGTTTCCCGCCGCGGCAAGACAGCCGCGATTGTTTGGTTGTCCGGCCGGGAGTGGCGCCGGAGCATTTGGCGGGATTACGGATCGGCACAGGCAGTCCGCGGCGCGCCGCTTTTTTAAAAGAGCTGGAAAGTACCGCGCAAGCTTTGCCAGTCCGCGGAAACGTTGAAACGCGGCTGCGCAAGTTGGACAAAGGCGATTATGATGGTTTGATTTTGGCGGCTGCCGGGTTAAAACGTCTCGGTTACGCGGGACGCGTTGCTCGGTATTTTGATCCGGAAATTTTTGTTCCACCGGCCGGGCAAGGGATTATTTGCGGCCAAACCCGCGGCAGGGACATTGAATTGAACCAAGCGTTACGCGCGTGTTCTTGCGCCGCGACCGGAAAAGCGGCCCAGGCGGAACGGAAAATTTTAACGGTTTTAAACATCGGCTGCCAAGTGCCTTTTGGGGTGTATGCCCGGTTTGACGCAGAACAATTTTGCATAACCGCCCGGGGATTTACGGCGGCAAAACAGGCCTTGGTGAGCAAAAAGCAAGTTGTCCCGGCGGCGCAGTGGGAAGCGGCGGTAGATAAATTGATAAACGCTTTAAAGTGAATGACCAATGACAAAATTCAAAATTCAAAAATCCAAACATACAGCTTGGAATTTTTTGTTTTACGCCAGGGATTTTAAAATTTGAATTTATTTTGAATTTGGCGATTTATCATTCGAATTTTATAAAAATGTTAAAGGCGCAGAAACCAGCGAAAGTGTATTTGGTCGGCGCGGGTCCGGGGGATCCGGGCCTGATGACAGTTAAGGCTTTGGAATGCGTTAAGCAAGCGGACGTGATTCTTTATGACCGGCTGATCAGTCCGGAGATTTTAAAGCAGGGCAAAGCCGGCGCGGTTTTAAAATATGTAGGCAAAGCCAAGGGCGAATCGGTTGATCAGGCAAAGATCAACCAAACAATTTTATCCTATGCCCGCGCCGGAAAAACCGTTGTCCGATTAAAAGGCGGCGATCCGTTTATTTTTGGCCGGGGACAGGAAGAGGCGTTCTTTCTCAATAATCAGGGTATTGCCTGCGCCGTGATTCCGGGCGTGAGTTCTTTTTACGCCGTGCCGGAGGTTTGCGGGATTCCGCTTACCTATCGGGGCATCGCGAGTCAATTTATGGTGTTGACCGGGCATGAAGACCCGGCAAAGCAAACCCCAGGCATTGACTGGCGGCACGCCGGACGGTTTCAGGGGACGATTGTTGTAATGATGGGGTTGTCGAATCTCGGTAAAATTACCAGCCGGCTGATGGCGGCCGGCAAAAGCGGCGATACCCCGGCTGCGGTAATCGCCAGCGGCACCACGCGCCGGGAAAAAATCGTGATATCCCGACTATCGGATATCGCGGCCAAGACTAAAAATTTTACCGCGCCGGCGATTTGCGTGATCGGCGGGGTTGTAAAAATGGCTTATGGGATCAATGACCGGCTCAGGCCTTTGGCCGGCAAACGGTATTTGTCGACAGCGAGCGAAGCGTTGGGCGCGGATATTGTGCGCCAATTAAAACGGTTGGGCGCGGCCGTGAGTTTACTGCCGATGATTCATATCGTCGCGAATCCGGATACTGCGGTCTTGGACCGGATCATCACGCAGGTAAAAACTTTTGATTGGCTGGTGTTTACGTCGCGGCACGGGGTGGATTATTTTCTAAAGCGTTATTTTGAGTTGGGCGCGAATCCGGCGCATTTAGCCGGACGCATTGCCTGTGTGGGTTGCGGCACTGCCGCGGAATTCGCGAAACACGGGATGGCCGCGGATCTGATGCCCGAAGAATTTACGACGCGAAATCTGGGTTTGGCGCTCGCAGCTCAAGGGATAGCCGGCAAACGGGTGGCTTTGTTACGCACGCCTTTAGCGCAGGATGTTTTAAAGAAAATTTTGCTTAAAGCCGGAGCGGTTATAACGGATTGCGCGGTTTATCACGTGGAAAATGTCGGGTATTCCGGGCCGCGGTTGGCCCCAGCTGTAAAAAAACTCGACGGAATATTTTTCTTGAGTCCGCAAGCTGTGCGGGTGTTTTTTGCGACGGTTCCGCCCGAGAGCCAAGCAGCGCTGAAACAAAAAGCGGCGTTTTATTCTATTGGCCCGGTGACTACCCGGATGTTGAAAAAAATAGGGGCCCGCGATATTCGTGCCGCGGCAGAGCACACGGTAAACGGCATGGTTGATCGGTGTTTAAAGGACATTGTCTGATGATTTCTTGCTCGAAAATATTCAAAGGCGAACGCACGGAACACACTCAGCGTAAAAAGGGACCGCTGTTCGTCTGGAATGTCACCAGTCGCTGCAATTTGCAGTGCGGTCATTGTTATCGGGATGCTTCTTCGGGAAACGGCGCCGATGATTTGACCGACCAAAATTGCCTGAATTTTATCCGCGAGATTAAGGAGCTCAACCCGCCGATCGTGCTGTTGACCGGCGGCGAGCCGCTGTTGCGCGGAAATATTTTTGACATTATCCGGGTTTGCCGGGATGAAGGTTTATCCGTAGGATTGTCCACCAACGGCACGCTGATCAATCCGGACATGGCGAAAAAAATTCAGGACGCGGGAGTGAGTTATGTCGGGATCAGCATTGACGGGAATAAGGAAGCGCATGACCGGTTCCGCCGCGCCGACGGGTCATGGGAAGCCAGTTGGCAAGGGATTGAATCTTTAAACAAGCACGGCGTGAAAACCGGAGTGCGGTTTACCTTGACTGCGGCTAACCGTCACGATCTTAATGCGGTTTTAGCCAAGACCGTGATCAGCGGCACGAAACGATTCTGCTTGTATCATTTGGTTTACGCCGGCCGCGCCGCGGCTGAACAGGACATGACGGTGGAAGAAAAACGGCTGTGCATGGAAGGGTTTTTTAAAAAAATCCGGGAAATTTTAGCGGTCGATCCGGAGTTTGATGTTTTGACCACAGACAGTCCGGCGGACGGCGTGTTTATGCTCGGCATGGTCAACAATAAAAAAGACGCTTTGGCGTGTATTACCTCGCATAAGGGATGTTCAGCGGGCGACCGGGTCGTTTATATCGATTCCAACGGCGATGTTTTTCCCTGCCAGTTTTTACGGGAATATCCGCTGGGGAATATTTTAGAAGAACCGCTCATTGAAATTTGGCAAAATACGCGCAACGATTTATTGTTGCAGTTGCGCGATAAACAAAGTTACGTCGAAGGCAAATGCGGGATTTGCCGGCATAAACATATTTGCGGCGGATGCCGGGCTAGGGCCCAAGCGTATCATGGTTCTTTATGGGCGGAAGACCCGGGATGCTATTTGACCGAAGGGGAAGTGACTCCGCAATTTTTGCGTCGGCCCAGGAAAACTGAGAAGCAGGTTGTCGGAGTATAGAATTAAGGTGATGGATATGATTTTTGAAAATTCGCGACTCGCCAGATTAAGACAAAGCTCGAATATAAGGGATTTGGTTCGCGAAACCCGGCTGCATAAAAGCGATTTGATCATGCCTCTGTTTTTTAAAGAGGGGAAAGGGACACAATCGGTCCCTGCTTTGCCTGGCGTAGCCAAAATGTCCCGGGAGGTTTTATTAAGGGAAGCGGAGGCCTTGCAAAAGTTGGGGATCAAGGCGGTGTTGTTGTTTGGCTCGGCTTCGGCCAAAGACGCGGTTGGCTCATCCAGCTATGCCGCAGACGGCCCGTTTCAACAAACGATCCGGGCGATTAAAAAAGCGAGCGATATTGTTCTGATCACGGATGTGTGTTTGTGCGCGTATACCACGCATGGTCATTGCGGAATTGTCGCTCACTCTGGGGCAAAAAATAGGACGCCGTTTAGGTTGGATTCCGGCCGGACCTTGGCGGCCTTAGCGAAGATCGCGGTTTCTCACGCTCAGGCTGGCGCGGATATTGTGGCGCCTTCCGCTATGGCGGACGGTCAGGTCGCGGCCATCCGTCAGGCATTGGACAAGGCGGGTTTGGACACGACCGCGATTTTGAGTTACGCGGTAAAATATGCTTCGAGTTTTTATGGGCCGTTTCGGGATATCTACGATTCGTCTCCGGCCCAAGGCGATCGGCGTGGTTATCAAATGGATCCGGCCAATGGACGGGAAGCATTAGCGGAAGCGGCTTTGGATGTGGCCCAAGGCGCGGATATGGTCATGGTCAAACCCGCTTTGGCGTATTTGGATATAATTCAAGCTGTTCGGGCAGCTGTCTATGTTCCGGTTGCGGCTTATAATGTGAGCGGCGAATACGCAATGGTCAAGGCGGCGCATGCTCAAGGTTGGCTGGATGAAAAGTCCGCGGCCTGGGAGATTTTGAATTCCATCAAACGGGCTGGCGCGGATTTGATCATAACGTATTGGGCGAAAGAGGCGGCGCAATGGATTTGACGCCGCGGATGATTTTTTGGGAAACGACAAAACGTTGTAATTTGCATTGTGGTTATTGCCGTCGGTTGACGGCGCCAGCGGACCAGGAATTGACTACTCCCGAAGCGTTGCGGCTGATCGAGGTGATCCGCGCCAATTTTGGCAAACCGGTTTTGGTGTTAAGCGGCGGCGAGCCTTTATTGCGGGAAGATATTTTTGACATCATGGCCCACGCGGCCCGGATGGGTTTGCCTTTGGCTTTAGCGACGAACGGTTTGCGGCTGGAAGAAAAAGAAGCGGTATGGTTGCGGCAATCTGGGGTCAAGCGGGTGAGCTTGAGTTTTGATTCGGTGGACAGCGGCACGCATGACCGGTCGCGCGGTTTGCCCGGCGCTTTTGAGAAAACCAAAGCTGCCGCAGCTTTTTTGCAAGCACACGCGGTTCCGTTTCAGATAAACTTCACCCTTACGAAAAAGAATCGGGGGGAAGTTCGGGCGGTCGCGGATTTTGGCCAAACGCTCGGCGCGGTGGGGGTGCATTATTTTGTGCTCGTGCCCGTGGGCTGCGGCAAAACCGTTCGGCCGGCCGATATGCTCGACGGTGAGGAAGCGGAAGATGTTTTGACGCGGATTCGGGCTTTGGCGGCGGAGTATGCGCTGGACATCCGGCCGACCTGCAGTCCGCAATATGTTCGGTTAGGCGATCCGCATTTTGCGAAGGGTTGTTTGGCAGGCACGGGAGTGGTTTTTATATCGTCGGAGGGAAAGGTTTATCCTTGCGGATATTTACCGGTTTCGGCCGGGTCGATCCGTGAAAACTCGCTCCTTGACATTTGGAAGAACGCGGCGGTTTTTCAGACCTTGCGCCAGAACGACCTAAAAGGCGGATGCGGAGTTTGCGCTTGGAAAAACCAATGCCGCGGCTGCCGCGCCCGGGCCTATGGCGTGACTGGCGATTATATGGCCAGCGACGTGACGTGTTGTTTGGCCCCGGGGGTTGCGGTTTCATGAAAACACGCTATTGTCTGGACGAAAATATGAACCGTCTGATGCTTGCGCTGCAGGCAGGCTTGCCGATCGCGGCGCGGCCTTACCAGGATTTGGCCGCCGATTTCGGGGTCAGCGAAACGGAGATTCTCCGCCGGCTCGTCTGGTTAAAAAAACAAGGCCTGCTCAAACGGATCAATTTCAGTTTTGATTTGAGCAAGCTGGGTGTGGTCAGCGCCTTGGTCGGCTGCCGGATTGCCGGCCCGGATATGGGCCGCGCGGCCAAAATCATCGCGGCTTGCGGCCAGGTTACCCACAATTACGCGCGGCGGCATCGGCTCAATATGTGGTTTACAATCAGCGCGGCATCGCCGCGGCGGCTTAAGGAAATTTTAACCCGGCTCAACAGCGCTTTGCCTGCTGAGGAAACCGTTGTGTTGTCTACGGAAAAAATTTATAAGTTGAGGTTTCGCTTCCATGCTGGGTAAACGCGAGAAAGATGTGTTGATTTATTTTTCCCGGCAAGACGCGGCTTTGTGCTCCCGGCCGTTTAAAAAAGCCGCGGTAAAATTGGGCTTGACGGAAAACCGTTTATTAGCGGTACTGCGGGATTTACAAGCAAAAGGCGTGATTAAAAATTTGCGCGGAGTCATTGATCACCGCCAAGCGGGATACCGGACCAATGCCTTGATTGCTTGGAATACGCGGGGACTGCGGCCCGCGGAAAAGGACGATTTCATTCAGGCGCGGTTGGTGAGCGACGAGCGGATATCGCATTGTTATCAACGCCAATCGCAGCCGGGGTTTGATTACGATGTTTTTGCCATGCTGCACGCGAAATCCGCGGCGGAAGTCAAGCGGTTTGTCCGGGAAACCACCCGGCAAAAAAAGATAGCGCATGAAATTTTATTCACGGAACAAGAATTGAAAAAAGAAAAAATGTCATTTAAGGATTTGCTGGAATGATTTTTAAACAGTCGGCGCGTTGGCGCGGCCGCGGCGTTCGCTCGCTCGTCGGAGCGGTTAATTCGCCGGTTCGCAGTTTTGCGGCGGTGGAATCGCCGATGCTCTTCGCGGCCAAAGCCGGCGGTCCGTATTTATGGGACGCGGACGGCAATAAATATATCGATTACATCATGAGCTGGGGCGTGGGCATCTTGGGCCACGCTTATCCGCCGGTTGTCGCGGCAGCGGTCCGGGCCATGAAACACGGCGCGAGTTTTGGCTTGGCCACGGCAGGAGAAATCCGCTTAGCCGAAAAGCTCAAACGGCATATAAAGAGCCTGGACAAAGTGCGGTTTGTCACGTCGGGCACTGAGGCGTGCATGACCGCGGTCCGGCTCAGCCGGGCCTTTACGGGCAAGACCAAAATTCTTAAGTTCGACGGAGCGTACCACGGGCACTTTGACAGTTTGTTGGTGAAAAGCGGGTCCGGCAATTTGACGTTAGGTCTTCCGTCGGGCAAAGGGATCTTGCCCGCGTATACCCGGGACACGTTGTCCTTGCCGTTTAATGATATCGGGATGTTGAAAGCGGCCATCGCCCGCAACCGCGGTGAAATCGCCGCGGTGATTGTCGAACCCGTGGCGTGCAACGCCGGCGTGATTTTACCGCAAGGTGATTTTTTAAAATACCTGCGCCGGATGACTAAGGAAGCCGGGATGGTTTTGATCTTTGACGAGGTGATCACCGGTTTCCGTTTAGGGTTAGGCGGAGCGCAAAAAGTTTTTGGCGCGGAGCCCGATTTAACGTGTCTGGGCAAAATTATCGGCGGCGGGTTTCCGGTTGGCGCGGTTGGCGGCCGGCGGGAAATTATGGATTTATTGGCCCCGGTTGGCCCGGTTTATCAAGCCGGCACGCTCGCCGGCAATCCGGTAGCGATAGCCGCCGGTTTGCAGACTTTAGAATGTTTGGAAGCGTCCGCTTCCTTATATAAGGATTTGGAGACCAAAACCTTCCGGCTGGCGGCCGGAATACGGCAAGCGGCGGCGGCCGCGGGTGTCGCGTTGAAGGTGAATACGATCGGCTCTTTGTTTTCATTATTTTTTACGGACCAACCCGTCACGTCTTACGCGGCGGCATTGACTACGGATAAAGCCCGTTATGCCCGTTGGTTTTCCGGTCTTTGCCGGGCAGGGATTCTTTTTCCGCCTTCGGCGTTTGAGGCGTGTTTTGTTTCAGCCGGTCACACGGATGCGGTGATAGAAAAAACCGTAAAGGGCTTAACAAGAGTTTTGGAGTCCGGCATTTGATCTTCGTCACAGTTTTTGTTATTCGAATTTTGGCATTTGTTATTTAATCAGAGGGGTATCGCATGAGAACAGCGACGGTAATTAAGATCATTTTTGGCGTGTTGTTTTTATTATTGATGGTATTTTTTATTTTTGAAAATTTGGACCCGGTGCCGATTTGGATCCCGATGTTTAAAGGCCGGCGGATCGGCATGATTTACATTATTTTGGCTTCCTACGTTTTTGGGTTTGCCACGGCCATGTGGGGGATGACGGTGATTGGCCGGGAAATCAAACGTCAGCAAAAAGCGGCGGAAGTCCCGGAAAGTGAACAGGCTTTGTTTGAGGATGAAGAATGAGCGTTGGACCGGGAAAAGTCAAAGATTTGGCCAAATGCGAGGCCTGCACCACTAAGACCATTGCCTGGGGTTTGGTCGCGAATTTTTTGCTGGCGATTTTTAAGCTCTTTGTCGGGTTTTTAGGCCGCAGCCGCGCTTTGGTCGGCAGCGGTTTGTGTAATTTGAGCGATATCACCTCGTCGATCGCCGTGATCATCGGGGTGCGTTACGCGAAGCGGCCGCCGAACGTCCGGTATCCGTACGGTTACGGAAAAGTGGAGTTTATCACCCAGGTCATTATGAGCTGTTTCATGATTATGGGCACGGTCGCGTTGATTTTCAGTTCGTTCATCGTGATCGCCAAGCGGATCATTGTAATTCAGCACATGGTTGTGTTTTTCGTCGCGATTTTAAGCGCGATCATCAACGCTTTGTTATACAAATTTTCGCACTGCGGCGGCAAGGAGCTGAACAGCCCAGTCTTGAAAGCGCATGCCGAGCACAATAAAATTGACGTTATCTCGTCATTGCTCGTCGGGGTGGGTGTTTTGTTGACCCGCAAAGGCCTGCACTGGATTGACCCGGCCATCGCGATTTTTGAGTGTCTGCATGTTATTCACGGCAGTTGGATGATTTTGCAAGAAGGGTTAAAAGGCGTGATGGACACCAATTTGCCGGACAAGTACACGGAAGACATTAAAAAATTCATCCGGCAAGTCAATGGTGTGCGCAAGGTAAATGACGTCCGGGCCAGGCAAACCGGACGGCACATTGTTCTCGACGTGATTTTACAAATTGATCCGGACATCAGCGTGCTGGAAGCGAAGAATATTATTCAAAAGATCAAGTCTTTGCTGCGGGAGGAGAACAAGTACATCGGGCATATCGCGATTCAGGTCGTGCCGGTGGAGTAAAGAGCGGTATACGGTATAAGGGAACACTGTTTATGTCTGGCAAATTTGATGTGGTGTATGCCTGATTTCGTCTTTTTTTCAAATCAGGAATTTTGACACACAGCATATCCTAATTGACTGACATAAACAGTTTTACCGTATCCTGTATACCGTATACCGTTAAAGGATGAACAAATGGCAGTTCCGGAAAAATGCGTGAAATGCGGCAAAGTTGTTCCCTGGATGGTTTTGGTGGGAAACACTACCTTGTCGGTATTTCAGATATTCGTCGGCACGATGGCCGGGTCAAAGGGCTTGATCGCGGACGGAATCCATTCGGGCACGGACGTTTTGACTACTCTGATGGTGATTATCACCGTCAGTTTGTCGGAACGCAAAAGCGACAAGCAGCATCCGTGGGGCCGGGGCAAAGCGGAATTTTTAGGCGCGGTGTTCGCTTACGCGTTGTTGTTATATATCGCGATCATGATTTTATTTGACGCCGGGAAAGTTTTGATCAGCGGGAACATTCATCCGCCGCACGCGGCCGCGTTTTTCTGCGCGGTGGTGGCGATTTTGGCGAATTATATTTTATCGGCTTATGGATTATGCGCCGGAAAAAAACTGAACTCGCCGGCCATGATCGCCAATGCCAATGAAAACCGTTCTGACATGGTCGCGAGCGTGGCAGTGGCCGCGGGGATTTTGTTGGCCAATATCGGATTCGTGATCCTCGACGCGGTAGCCGCGTTTTTGGTCGGCTTGATGATCGGCCGGATGGCGCTCAAATTGGGGATCAGCGCTTTGCGCAATTTGATCGATGAATCACTGCCGGCGGAGAAAAAAGCGCTGATTGAAAAAGTGGCGTTGCAATATCAGGAAGTCAAAGGGATCAATTATTTGCATACCCGCCGGGTCGGGCAGCAGGCTTGGGTGGATATGGAAATCATCATTGATTCCAAACATACGGTGAAAGAAGGGCACGTGATTACCCGCGAAGTGCGGGCGGCTTTGATGCGGCGTTTCAGCCAGATCAAAGACATCACGATCACTTTTACCTGCCGGGAAAATCCGGCGGCAGCCGGCGTCGGGATTAAACCTCGCGCGGCCATGACCTTGAATAAACAATTAAGACCAGCTGCATAAACAACCAGGGGGAACGAATGGAAGAACGAAAAAAGAATAAGATCACTGATGATAAAGTCGCCGGGGAATTAGAAACGGATACCGCCGAAGACCGCGAAACAGCGGAATCCGCCGGGAACGGCGCGCCAGAAACCAAAGTCAAACGGACGCGCAAGCCCAAGAAGAGCAAAGAGGAAAATTTGAAAGACAATATCACTCAAAAAATCCAGCTCGGCACGCACCGGATGTTGTCGACAACCGAGCGGATCATTCAGGGATTGTCGAATGCTTATGAGAACATTTTCATCGGCAAGGAAGACGTGAAAAAGGATTTTGAAAAAGAGCAGGGGATCAAATTTTACAATAAAGGCAATTATGAACGCGCCTTGGAGCATTTTGACGCGTATCTGCAAGACGTGGATGGCCAGGACGCGGATGTTTTGTATCTGATGGCCATGTGTCAGGTCCACCAGGGCGATCACAAAGCTGCGGCGGTTGATTTGAAAAAAGCGGAAAAATTGAGTCCCGAGGATGAGGACATCATCATGGAATCCGCCAAATGCCTTTTCGCGCTGGAAAATTACAGCGAGGCGTTGGCGTATTTGAAAAAAGCGACCGCGATTATTCCCGACGACGCGGATGTCTATTATCATCTCGGCACCTGTTACGAAAAGCTCGACCAGATCGAAGACGCGAAAAAGAATTATAAAAAGGCGATTGATTTGAGTCCGCGGGAAGCGGTTTATTATCACGCTTTGGGTTTTGTCTACGAAAATTCCGGCAATCATAAAGACGCCATTGTCTGTTTTAAAAAAGCGATGGATTTGGAACGCGAAAAAAAGACGTAACCCCGGCAGATTCCGGATCTGCCGCGGTCGTTGCGGGAGGGAGCGCCACATGAGCCGTATCACTGAAACTATTAAGAAAATGTTTCCTAAGGAATTTGAAGAATTGATCCCGATCAGGAAACCTTGGTGGGAAAAAATTGATTTCGCCCAATTACAGAGCAAAGAAGGTCTCTGGGTTTCTTTAGCGATCGGCGTGGTAATTCTCGGCGGGATTTATTATTACAATAAGCTCATCGCGATTTACCGTTTCACGGAAATGGAAAGCCATCAGATCGAAGTGCAGTTGCAGCGGCGCAAAGATTTGTCCGCAAATTTGGTGAAAACGGTTATGGATTATGCCGAGCATGAACGGCAGATGTTCCAATATATGGCCGACAAACGGGCGGAAGCTTTGAAGACTAATGATCTGACAAAAACCCCGCTGGATGCGAAAGGCTTGATTGACCCCAAAGCTCTGGCGGAGATAAAAAATTTAAAGGGAGTGAATTTGGATAAAGCCCTGGCGAAAATCATGGCTTTGGCGGAAGCATATCCGCAGTTGAAGTTGAGCGAAAACTTCCAGATTTTGATGCAGGGATTGATCAAGACGGAAGACAACATCGCGGACCGCCGCATGGCTTACAATGAAGCGGCGAGCAATTATCACGCTTATGTGAAGCAGATCCCGGCGTGTTTTTACGCTTATATTTTTGGCTACCGGGAAAAAATGTTCCATTACGCGGAAGTGGACCCGGATATTAAGAAATTCAATCCGATTGCTTATTAAGGGGAGAACTATGGCGCTGACCAAACAAAAAATGGCGCGGTTGCAACCGACAAAACGCTGGGCATCGTTTCCGTTGGTGGAATCGGCGATCGCTCTGATCGTGATCATCATGCTCGCGGCCTTATTTTTCGACAGCCGCAATATGCCCCCCCAGGGAGCGTCGCGCGTGGCCCAATCCAGCGGCGGCAGCGCATTGGAATTTGATGTCATCACGGTCAATCCGATCATCGCGAAGGATTTCAGTTTGCCGTACGCTTCCGGCGTTTTGGTCAACAGCGCTCCCACCGGCGCGGCCCGCAAGTTGATTGATATCCGGCGCGGCGACGTGATTTTGCAATACAATCAGGTCAATGTCGAGTCAGCCAACCATTTCGCCTATTTGATGTCGCAGAGCAAGCCCGGAGACAACATCAGTTTTGTCATCTCGCGCAACGGCAAATCCCTGACAGTCAGCGGCAAAATTCCCGTCGAGACCGGGCTGGATATATTTGGCGCCAACGGCATGGCGGTCTTTGTGACCTTGGTCATTATTCTTATTACATTCACGGCCCTGTTCCTGAATTTGTTTGACCGCACCATCTGCGTGACCTTAGGCGCGGTGCTGATGTTGGTCGCGGGTTCGATGCTGGGATTTTACCGGCAAAGCGAGGCCTTTGATTCGATCCGGATGAGCCCGATTTTCGTGTTGATCGGCATGAGTATTTTTGCCCTATTTTTGGAAAACTTGCGCTATTTTGATTATGTGGCCAAACGCTTGGTCCTTGCCATGCAGGGGGATAAGATCAAGATCATTTTCGCTTTGTGCATATTGACCGCGGTCGCCTCGGCGTTTATGAATAATATTTCGATCATTTTGATCATTGTCCCGATCACGATTTACGTAGCCAAGGGGTTGAATTTTGACCCGATTCCGGTGGTGATTGCCGAAGTCATTTCTTCGGCGGTCGGCGGCAATATGACGCCGATCGGCGATTTTTCCAATATGCTGATCGCGACCAGCGCCGGTCTAACTTTTATCGATTTCCTCTTATTCATGGGGCCGATTTGCGCGATTTGTCTGGCCGCGTTTCTGGGTTATATGTGGTATTTTGAATTTCGCCATATTAAACAGCCCCGGTCGCAGAGCATTGAGAAGGCTTTTTTGAAGAAACTCGAAACTGAAATCGAAGCGATGCGTTTGGATTGGCCGGCGATTAAACGGGTTTTGTATGTTTTAGGATCCGTAATCGCGGCGTTTATCATTTTGCCGTTTTTTAAAATTCATCTCGCGCCGATCGCCTTAGGCGGCGGGTTTATCCTGCTGGCGCTCGAGAATCAAAAAGCGAAAGAGATCATCAAAAAAATCAGCCTCACGGATATTTTGTTTTTTATTTCTTTGTTTTTAATCGTCGGCGGCGCGCTTTATTCCGGGTTGTTAAAAATTCTTTCCGATATCCTCATCGCTTTATCCATGGGCAATCAAGTCGCGTATCTGATTTTAATGATGTGGACGATGGCCTTGTTCACCGCGTTTATGAACGCCGGGCCGGCCACGGCGTTTTTCATCCCGATTATCATAAGCTCGGGTTATGCGGATTTTACCGACGTGATCTGGTGGGCGTTGAACCTCGGATCGATCGCCGGTTCCTGCGCGTGTATTACGGGCGCCAGCGCCGGGATCATATCCCAAACGCTCGTCGAGGAACATTATCCGATCCGGGCGGGCGATAAGGATAAGGAAGGCTTGACTTTCGCGAGTTACAGCCGCCGGGGAATTCCGACGGCGATCGGATTTTTGATTTTGTCTTCTATTTATATTGTCATATTAAGTATGATTCCTTAAAGAAAGATGACTATGAAAAATAATAATCTGAAGACGCATGATTGGATCGGTTATGCCAATATCGCGTTGGGTTTGATCGTGGCGATTTTTGCTCTGATCGCGATGTTTAGTTCTCCTACGGCGAAACTGCAGCTGCCAGTCCCGATTCCCCCCAGCGTGGCGGTGGATCAGCCGATCTGGCTTTTGGCCTTGATCGGATTCGCGATCGGTTGTTATGGCACGATCGTCGGCATCGGCGGCGGTCCGTTGATTCTGCCGATTTTGGTTTTTTTCTATGGGTGGGAAAATGAATTTCTGGTTGCCACATCGTTGTTCATTGTGCTTTTGAATGCCGGCTCTGGCTGTCTGGGTTATGCCATGCAAAAACGCATCGATTACAAAGGCGGCATCAAGTTTACGCTCGCCGCGATGCCCGGCGCTTTCATCTCCAGCTATATTCATCACTTAGTCAATCTGACGTTTTTTAATCTGATTTTCGGCGTATTTTTGATTTTTCTCGCCGGGTATACTTTGGTCAGCATGGGGAGGATCGACAAAACCACGGAAGAAAAACAGAAAAATCTCAAAGAAGCGAAAGCCCAAGGATTCCGCCGCGTCCGGTTTATTGATAATTTCAAAATCTCCTATGATTTTTACGCCAATGATAAAATGGGCATTTCTATGAATTTGATGCTGGGATTTTTTTGCGGATTTTTGGGCATTGGCGGCGGGGTTTTTCAAGTCCCGATTTTGCTTTTTCTTCTGAATTATCCGACGCATATCGCGACCGCGACGAGCCATTTTGTCACCCTGATGACCTGCGCGATCGCCATTTTGCCGCATGTGTTTCTCGGCAATTTCATGTATGGGGAAGCGATGTGGATGGGGTTTGGCGTGATCGTCGGCGCGCAAGTCGGCGCGCGGCTTGCCGCGAAACTGAACACCAAAGTCACGCTGTATTTATTCATTATTATTTTGATCGTGTTTGCGGTCAAATTGTTTTTTGTTTAAAGAAACGCCGCCGAGGAAAGCTTTCGCTCGGCGGTGAGGAGAGAAAATTTTTGTGGCCCTGAACCCGGCGGTGATTTGCCCGGGCGATGGAAAGTAGAGAGGAGAGAGGCGGCCGCAATGGTTGGATTGGCCGCTGATTTCTCGGGTCTCGGATTTCCATTGCTTTGGCCTTTTTTGTCGTCGACGAAAAAGGCCGGGGGGGGGGGTAGAAACCCTGTCCGCACAAACACGGACTCATGAAAAGGAGAAGGGCATGGAATTTTTATTCACCGCTTTCGTCGCTATTTTTGACATTGTCGCCATTGTTGACATTCTCCGGGGCGGGTTGCCCGTCGAGAAAAAATTTCTCTGGATAGCCTTGGTGTTTATTGTTCCGGTTGTCGGGTTCATGCTTTATTTTTTGTTAGGCAAGACGGAACAGCCGGCCGCGTAAAACAACCCGGTAGGTCGAGAATTTGATGAAAGCGCGAGGCGCTCGATGATGCTTTATCGCGTTTCGGAAAGGCGCGCGGTTTTGATTTCGGTGAATTTGGTCGACCTGTATTTTGACATGGAGAAGCTATGAAAAAAGAAACTATGATCGCGTTGTGCGGCTTGGTGTTTATCGCCTTGCTGGTAGTCGCTCTGTTCAACCACAAAGATGCGCAGGTCGCGGTTGATGAAACTTTGCATGAGATCAAGACCGCGGATGCCTGGCAGCAGTCCGCGCACGCTCCGTGTCCGGTGGGAGGACCAGGTTCCGCTTCGCCTTATTCGGGCCCGAATCAGCCGGTCGCGCTCAACGGCGCGCCGCCGATTCTGGCGGGGCAAGAAAAACCGGCGCTGATCAAACAAATGGGCGCGGAAGTGCTGCAAGTCGGCGGCGGCAAAGTCAAGATCACCGGCGTAATGGGCAGTTCCTGGGCGGACAAAGCGGGATTAAAGGCGAATGATATTTTGCTTTCGTTTAATGGAAAAAAAATAACCAGTTTGCAGCAGTTTCAAGATTTGACTCTGAGCGCTCCGCCGGAAAAAGAATATAAGGTGACTTATTTGCGCGGCGGCCGGCTAAAGAAAGCTCTGCTGATGATCGGGGAAGGGGAAATGGAAGGATTTACGCCCATTCCGCAACCGAAGTAAAGCAATGACAAAATGAATCCATTGCGCGGTAAATTAGCGGTGTTTCTGACGGGGGCGGCTTATAAAGGGATCGGCCAGCTCGATCAAAAGTCGCCATTGGCGAAAGAATTAAAAAAATTTGATTTCGATGCGGTTCTCAAAGACGACATCGCAAAAATTTGCGATAAAATTTCTTTTTTTGAGATGACGAAAGTCATGGCTCTGGCGGCGCAGGTAGATTTGCGTCTGGCTGATCAGGAGAAACAAAAGTCCGAAATTAAAAAAATCGCTCACGACGTGATTGAGCGTATCGAACGGGAATCCGGCAAATTACGCGTGCCGCAGGCGTGTTTAGAAATGTTGTTTAATTTGTAGGTGCGGCATAAAAAAGAACCAATATTATCAAGGAGATAGTCAGTTGAAAACGTTTTTCATGAAGATTTTTTTGGTGATCGCCGCCGGCCTTTGTATGTTCGAGGGATTGGTTTTGCTCGCGGTTGGATTGGGACGTTTATCGCCGGACCGGTTGGTGACTTTTTATAATCAGCTTTTACAGCAGGCCGCGGCGCTCAAAACTATTCAGGGAGTTGGGTCTTTTTTTGTTGCTTTGGGTTTTTTACTGTTATTATTAGCTGCCCGAGCCAAACC
Organism: Candidatus Omnitrophota bacterium; assembly: GCA_015233495.1. Taxonomy (GTDB): domain Bacteria; phylum Omnitrophota; class Gorgyraeia; order Zapsychrales; family Zapsychraceae; genus JADFXQ01. Next base: position 58,867 of record JADFXQ010000006.1, read on the forward strand.
CGCGGCAAAAACGATCGCGGTGGAACAGGATGGGAAAATCCTGACGATCCCCCAGAAAACCGTGATGGATTTTATCCAGCAGATCGGCGAGCAAAATCCTTTTGTGACTTATTTCCGCACAACTTTTGAGCAAAAGCCGAAACAGCCGGTAACCATCGCGATTATTGTTGAGCTGAGCGGGGTGCCTTCCGTGCACCAAGTGCTGCAGCAAATTGAAAACACTTTAATCGCCGAACTCGATAATGTCTTTGCCTGGCATAATTTTAAGTTTGATTTTCGTCTGCAGGGATTGGTCGTGAATCCTAAGAAAAAATATTTTCCCGAAGAGGAATCTCAGCCGGCTGCGCCTTTGGCCGGGGCAATGCCGCCGGCCGCCGCAGCGGAAAAAGCCGCGGTTGTGGAACCCGCGCCGGAAACCTCCGGGATCGAAATTTTAGCCAAAGAAAAAGCCCAGATGAACAAATCCGTTGTTCTCCCTCTAAAAAAAACCGCGGCGTCAGCGCTCGCGGCGCAACCGGCCGCGGAAGAAATTGAACCGTCCGTCAGGGATACGGAAGAAGAACAATTGTTTGATTCCACCGGGGAAAAAGCGGCGAAGCCGTCTTTTTTGTCTAAGGTGTTGTGGGGGAAATAATCCGGAAAAGTTATTTAAAAAAATGTCTGATCAATTGACCAAGATTCCGAAATCTTCACGAACCGCGTCGTCCTTACCGCCGGAAGTTAAAAGCGGCGGGGAAAAATCATCGCTAGCCCCGCTGCGGTTTGGGGGAGCGGCGCCGGATTCGTTTACCTCCGAGAAACGTATTGTCCGGAAAGTCGCGATTGTCGGACTGCCCAACACCGGCAAAAGCCAAATCTTTAATAATCTCACCGGCGAATATAACATTGTCGCTAATTACGAGCGAACCACCATTGAGATCAAGCGGGCCTTGGCGAAGATCAGCAACCGGTTTTTTGAAATCATCGACACCCCCAGTTTGCACTGTCTTTAT
>JADFXQ010000006.1:59868-64720 GCA_015233495.1 Candidatus Omnitrophota bacterium
GGCTGTTTCGGCTTTTGCTCAAAAGTTGTGCGGAAATAAGTCACAAAAGGATTTTGGTCCGCAATCTTATTTTGGAAGAACAGCCGGATGTAATTGTGCAATGCATTGACGCCACGCAGTTCAAGCAATCTTTGTTGTTGACCGTTGATTTGATGGAATTGGAAATGCCGCTGGTGATCGTCTTAAACGCGGTGGATGAGACCGCGAAAAAAGGCATAGCGATCAACGCGAAGATCTTAGAAGAACTGCTGGGCGTCGCCGTCGTGGAATCGGTCGCGATCTCCGGCCGCGGCACCGAACAGTTGAAAAACGCCATTGTCAAGGCGCGCAAAAGCAAGGCTGGCCTGCACTATGGTTTTGGCGTAGAGCGCGCGATTGTCGAAGTTATGGCGGCGTTGCCGTTGGAGATGGCGTATAAATTTAAAATCGCGGTTTTGTTGTTGCTCATGGACCCGTTTTTGGAAAACGATCTCGCGAAGCGGCACGGCGCGGATTTAGTCAGCCGGGTCCGCCTGGCGGTCAGCAAAGTCCGCCGGGATTTTCAGGAAAAAATCCGCGGCGAGATTTACCGTAAACGCCACCAATGGGTGGACGGAGTCTGCGAGGCGGCGTGTAAAACGGAAAAAGCCGCGACCCGGTTTTCCCAATATTGCGCCCAGGCCTGCCGCCATCCGTTTTGGGGGATCCCGATTCTCAGCGGGGTCATTATGGCGATTTATTTTTCGGTGGTAAACGTGTCCACCGGCCTCGATAAAACGATCAATCAATTATTGGTTAACCCGGCTTTGAAATTGATAACCAACTGGGCATTGCCGCCGTTTTGGCATGATTTTCTGATCGGCAACCACGGGGTGTTGACCTTGGGTGTTTTCAACGCGGTTTGCACGGTTTTGCCGATCCTCTCGGTGTTTTTTTTGGTTTATGGATTCGTCGAGGACAGCGGGTATATCGCCAACTTCAGCGTCTTGATGAAACGGGTTTTTGAAAAATTCGGCGTGACCGGCGGCGCCATCACCTCCATCGTTTTGGGCTTCGGCTGCAAAACCATGGCCACCTTGACCACCAAAGGCCTGACCTCGTATAAAGAAAAATTTATCACCAATTTTTTGATTCTCTTCGCGATACCTTGTTCGGTGCAGTTGAGCATCAACATCGCTATTTTAGGCAAGTTCGGCTGGTCAGCCTCGGTAATTGCGTTTGGCAGTTTAGCGTTTTTAGAGATCGCGGCTGGTTTGTTGCTTAATTTAGTTATTAAGGACGATCAGCAAAATTCTTTTATTCAAGTGCTTCCCAAAATGCGTTTTCCCAGCATCAAGGGCGTGCTTATCAAAACATATTATCGGGTCGTGTGGTTCCTCAAAGAAGCATTGCCGATTTTTATAGTATCGGCTGTGGCATTATTTGCCGCGGATAAAATCGGCTTGCTGGGGCAGATAACCCGTTGGATCAATCCGCTTTTAGTCGGCTGGCTCGGGCTTCCGGCCAATATTACGGATGTGTTTATTCTCGCGCTCGCCCGGCGGGAAGCCGCGGCGGGTTTGATTTACCAGATGGTGAATAGCGGCGCGATGAATTATATTCAGTCCATTATCGCGGTGGTGATCACGACCACGTTTTATCCGTGTTTCGCCAGCATGATCGCCCTGAGCAAGGAAATGGGGCTGAAAACCGCTTTGGTGATGTCCGGCCTGATTGTGACCTCGGCATTTTTAATGGCGGGTATTTTGCATGGGCTGTTGGTGTTAATTATACAATAATTGTTGCCAAACGCGGTTTTCGGAAGTCAAATAGAGAAAAAGACGATAGCAAAACAACTTTTTTAATTGAGTGGCGTGATGACACAAAGAAAAAATAAACGCCGGAAATCCCCGCAAGGCCGGGATTGGCTGGCCAATAATTATTTTTTGCTGGGATCAGCGGGATTCGTTTTAGCGGTGACTTTGCTGGCTTCGAATTTTTTATCCCGCGATTCGCAGGACCGGGCGCGGGTTTTACGGATATCCGGCCCGGTTTCGGTCGAACGCTCCGGCGGCAAAATCGTTCCGGTTGCCGGCATGGTTTTGAACAACCGCGATAAGCTTGTCACCGGAGAAGGCGCTTTCGTGGAAGTGGCGTATGATGAAGGCTTGAAGGATGTGGTGCGCGTCGGCAGTCGAAGCCAGGTTGTATTGGAAAGCGCGGTCATTGAAAAGCAGACCAATATTTTTTTAAGTCAAGGCGATATCATTTTGAAGTTGGAAAAATTGGAAAAAGGATCGACTTTTAAAGTGCGCACGCCCACCGCGGTCGCGGGGGTGCGCGGCACGAGTTTCGGCGTCAGTTTGCGTGGCAAGGAAGCGGTGATCTTAGATTTTGATTCCCGGATTTTCGTAAAAGGCATTAACCGGGATTTTATCGAAAATACCGACGAGCTGTTGTTGAACGAAGGCTGGAAGGTTCGGTTGGCGCAGTTTGAAAGGCCGTCGCGCGTCGAGCGAATTACGGACGCGGAACGGACGGTTTGGCTGGCCTGGATAAATGAGATTGATGGTCTAAGTCCGAAAGCCGCCGGCGCCGCTTCCGGGTTCGCGGCCGCGCCGTCCGCGGTATATTCCGCGGCTTGGAACTTAGGCATCGACGGCATCTGGCGTCAAATCGCGGGGTTGCTGGCAGGCCTGATGACCAAAACCGGCACCTCGGTTTCGGTTTTGGCGTTTTTCTTGTATATCGCTTTGGCAGTCAATATGGGAAAGGTGTTCGCATGACCCGTGACCGCGATCTGGATGAATATTTGGAACAATTGTGGTACATGAAAGAGGCCGAACAAAGTTCGGTCGCGGCTTTAAAGCGGTCGCTGCCCGACGGTTTTGACGCGAAATTGTATGAGCGGCTTGCCGCGGAAGGCTTGGTGAAAATCAGTTCTGACGGGCAAGACATCAGTCTGACGGCTGCGGGAGAAAGCCGGGCCCGGCAATTGATTCGGGCGCACCGTCTGGCGGAGAGACTTTTGCACGATGTCTTGGGCGCGGATTTTGAAAAAGGGGCGTGTGAGTTTGAACACACTGTATCTTTGGATTTGGTTAACGGCATCTGCACTTTGCTCGGGCATCCGAAAGAATGTCCGCACGGGTTGCCGATTCCCGAAGGCGATTGCTGCGCGAGGGCGGAGAAAACCGCGCTCAATTGCGTGGTGCCGCTGAATCAAATCAAACTGGGGACAACCGGCCGGATCGCGTATGTGAAATGTCAAAATGACCAGCAGATCCACCGCTTAGACGGATTATGCGTGCGTCCGGGCGTGGAGATCAAATTGCATCAGAATTATCCGGCGTATGTGATTGAATGCGAAGGCGCGCATATCGCGCTGGATAATGACATTGCCGCGAATATATCGGTGTGGAAAGATCGGTAAAATTGCTATGGAACAAAAACTACAAGAATTGCAACTGCTAAAAACTAAACTGATCACGCTGTTAGGCGAAGTGATCGGCCGCTTGAACCAGTCGGGGCAGCTGCGGCTGCTTTACACATCCGCGGCCGCGGATAACGAGAAGGACGTTCGCAAGATTTTCCGCTTATTGGATCATGTGCAAGTTCGCATCACGAAGGTTGAAGAACGCGTTGAAAAATGATATGGTAATACTTTGATTAAATAGGAATCCAACAGGAGAGCCTTTATGACAAAAGAGAAAAAAAGTGAACCCAACCTTGTTTCCGATATTGTGAAAAGCATTTCGTGGGGGACAGGGTTGCTTTGCGGCAAGGTGACGAATCTGGGCCAGATCGTGAAGACCAAAGAATTGTCCAAGATGGTAAAAAAGACCGGCGCCGCCGTTAAGGCCGGCATCGCGGATATGAAAGAATCATTTGAAGAAGGCGTGAAATCCTTGTCGGAAGACGGGTCGGAGAGTTTCGGAAACGATTTGCCCGCGGCGGAAGCGCCAGCGCAAACTGAGCCGGTTGAAGCAAAACCGAAAAAAGAGATCAAGCGTCGGCGCCGGACAGCGGCCGCCAAAGCGGAAGATCAGGATAAACCCGTGGTGAAGCGTAAACGCGCGTCCCGGAAGAAATCCGCTGAAGAAAAGAAAACTTAACGGGAAACGGCGGATCACTTTATGACGGAATCGGATGTCGCGCGAACCCAATGGGAAGAGCTGAAGCGTAAAAATAATCAAGTGAAATTTTTGTTGGGAGGATTGGCTTACAATCTGCACAAAATCGGAGCGATTCGGCTTGTTTATTCGCCGGATGACGCCCCGCAGCAGCAAACCGTAAAAAAAATTTTATCCCTGCTCGCCGATGTCGAGGCGCGGATGCTCCTGGCGCAGCAAAAAATAGAGGGACCTCGTTCTCCCGCGCCGGACGCGGTTCCGGGCGGGGAAACGGATAGCCAAGCGCGGGGATCGCAGGCAAGAGAAACCACAATTATCGGGAGTGCATATCAAGATGGGTAAAACAGCGGTCAAAGCAAAAAATTTAGCGCAGCAAGTTTGTTTCGCGGCGGGCCGCGCTGTGGCGCGAGCCAAAAAAATCAATAACGTTGTGCCTTTGAACAAGGTTTCGGACGTCTCAAAAAAAGCCTGGCAGACTACCAAGAAATCTTCCGTCAAAATCGGCGCCGGGATTAAAGACGGCGCCGTGGATATTGCGAAATCGTTCCGGGCCGGTTTTCATTCTTTAAAACAGGATCATGTGGCGACCCTCCGCAGGGTGGAAGAAATATTGGACGGCCCCGCGCCGGTGACGGCGGCCGCGGTGGATCTTCCGCGCTTGTCCGGCGCGGTCCTCGAGGAGGATTACGCGGGTTTGGCCGACGCGGACATTGACTATGAAATCGCAAAAATTGCGAATGAGATCAAGGAAATCGATAATG
>JADFXQ010000070.1 GCA_015233495.1 Candidatus Omnitrophota bacterium
ACAGGATATGGAATCTGGTCCCTACGGCATTTTACAGCCGAAAGCCAGCGAGGACAGAAAGCTGGATTTGGATCAGATTGATATGGTTATTGTCCCAGGCGTGGCGTTTGACCGGAACAATTGCCGGTTAGGCCGCGGCCAGGGATATTATGACCGGTTTCTGCCGCGGTTGTCCGCCCGGACAACCACAGTTGGGCTGGCGTTCGATTTCCAAATGTTGGATGTTATTCCCCAGATAGAACCGCACGATGTTCCTGTTTCTTGTGTCCTGAATAATTAAAAGCATGAAAAAATAGGGGACTGGTCCTGCTGATGAAGCGCCGTCCTCCGTATGGGCTTGCATCGCGTTTTTTTATTTTTTAGCAGATGATAAAATAAGAGCTGGGCAATTTTATCACTGGATGGAAACAATTTAAGGAGGAAGTCATCATGTCAGGATTGAGCATCATTTTTGCCGTTGTTGCCGCTGCGGCCGGGTTAGGCGCCGGTTTTTTTCTGCGGCATATATTCGCGGGGAAAAAATTGGATGAAGTGGAAGGGAAAGCGAAAGAATTGATTGATGCCGCGAAGAAGGAAGCGGAGAGCAAGAAGAAAGAAGCGGAATTACACGCGAAAGATCTGTTGATCAAAATGCGCCAGGATTTTGAGCGCGAAATCAAAGAACGCCGGGAAGAAAGTTTAGTGGTGGAAAAGCGCATCGCGCAAAAAGAAGAAAATTTGGATAAACGCGTTGATTTGCTGGAACGGAAGGAAAAAGATATCACTGACCGGCAAGAGGGTTTGCGGAAAAGCGAGGACGAGCGCAAAGTCAAAGAAGAAACTTTGCATAAATTGATCGCGGAAGAAAAACAGCGTTTGCAGACCATTGCTTCAATGACGGAACAGGAAGCGAAACAAGTGCTCTTAGCGCGGGTCGATGATGATCTGCTTTCGGAGAAAGCCACGCGGATCCGCAAAATCGAAGAAGAAATCCGGGACACTGCGGATAAAAAAGCGCGGAATATCATTTCCACCGCGATTCAACGCTGCGCTTCGGAGCATACGTCATCCTCCACGGTGACGGTAGTGGTGCTGCCGAGCGATGAAATGAAAGGCCGGATCATTGGCCGGGAAGGCCGCAACATCCGGGCTTTGGAAGCGGCGGCGGGCGTGGACATTATTATTGATGACACTCCGGAAGCGGTGACGATTTCCGGGTTTGATATGTACCGCCGGGAAATCGCGAAATTGTCTTTGGAATATTTGATCGCGGACGGCCGGATTCATCCGGGCCGGATTGAAGAAGTGGTGGAAAAGGCAAAAAAAGACATGGAGAACGTGATTAAGGAAGAGGGCGAGAAAGTCGCGTTTGATCTGGGCGTGCATGCCATGAATCCGGAGTTGATCAAGTTGGTGGGGAAATTGAAGTTTCGCACCAGTTATGGCCAGAACGCGCTGCAGCATACCAAGGAAGTCGCTATGTTGATGGGCGCGATGGCTTCGCAAATCGGGTTGAATACCAAGATCGCGGTACGCGCTGGTTTATTGCATGATATCGGCAAAGTGGTGGGGCAGGATGTGGAAGAAGGCACGCACGCGATTGTCGGCGCGAATCTTGCCAAGAAATACGGCGAGACCGATGAAGTGGTCAATGCTATCGCGGCGCATCACGAGGAAGTGGAAATGACCAGTATGTTTGGCGCTTTGGTTTGCGCGGCGGACGCGATTAGCGCGGCCCGGCCGGGAGCGCGCGCAGAGACGCTGGAAACTTATGTCAAACGTCTAGAGAATCTGGAGAAGATTGCGAATTCGTTTAAGGGCATTTCTAAATCCTACGCTTTGCAGGCCGGGCGGGAAATCCGGATTATTGTTGATCCGGAGAAGATCAATGACGATGAGGCGATTGTTTTGGCGCGGGATATACGCAAGCGCATTGAGGAGGAGATGGAATATCCGGGGCAAATAAAGGTGATTGTGATGCGCGAGACCCGGGCGGTGGAGTACGCGAAGTAAGGGCACACACGACACAAGACACAAGTCATGACGTTTACCTTTTTTTAAAAATTTGTTGTGTCCGCCCGACTCAACGGGCCGAGACAAGCTCGGCCCCTACGCACAATTTGGACAGCAATGAAAACAGAATAAAAATCAACAATACTTATGACTTGTGTCCTTGAATGAGGTTAAATAATGAAAATTCTTTGCATCGGAGATATTGTGGGCAAGCCGGGACGCGCGGCTGTGGAAAGTTTGTTGAAGATCATGAAGCCCGAGAGGGGAATTGACGCGGTAGTGGCTAATGTTGAAAACGCGGCCAGCGGGTCGGGCGTCACTTCCCGGTTAGCCAAGCATTTTTTGCGCATGGGATGCGATGTATTGACGGCTGGCGACCATATTTGGGATCAAAAAGAAGTGGAGAAGTATTTGAAGGAGGAGCCGCGGTTATTGCGGCCGGCGAATTTTCCACCCGGAGCTCCGGGAAACGGTTGGGGAATTTATTCGATTCCGGGCGGGCCGAAAGTCGCGGTGGTTAGTCTTTTGGGCCGGGTGTTTATGCGTTATGCCGTGGATTGCCCGTTTCGCGCCTGGCAGCGGATTTATGAAGAGATCCGGCGGGAAACCCCGGTGATTATTGTGGATTTTCACGGCGAGGCCACCAGCGAAAAAATCGCGTTCGGGCATTTTGTGGATGGCCAGGCCTCGGTGGTGTTTGGCACGCATACGCACATTCAAACCGCGGATGCACAGATTTTGCCGAAAGGCACGGCCTACATTACGGACACGGGGATGACCGGGCCATATGATTCGGTGATCGGGCAGTCAAAAGAAAATATTATTCAGCGGTTTTTATTGAGTATGCCGGTGAAATTTACCGTGGCTTCCGGCGATATCCGCCTGAGCGGGATTCTCGCGGACATTGATGCGGCTACCGGAAAGGCCCGCGGGATCGAGCGCGTTTCTCAGAAATATGAGGGGGTTGTGGAGGGGGCGGCAGAAGAGTAAGTTTATCCATATTTTGACTTGTTGCTTGAAAAAGATTGCGGTATAATTTGGGCGCTTGAGTTGTTGGGATCTATCGATTGGCGATTATGATTTGAGCGCTGGTTTCGGAGGCGTTTTACCAGCGTTTTAATAGTTTTTCTAAATTTTTTGGCAAATCAAAAATAGGCAAATTTTTTTCTGCTTGGGGATGAAAAATTGCGGTATTTTCGATTTGCAGGAAACTATTAAAGGAGGACAGAATGAATTGGGATGGTCTGAACCGGCGTAGATTTCCGCGCGTTAATTACCCTTGTCTCGTTGTGATCCATAATCAAGAAAAAGTCAATGACGTTATTCTCACGCATACCGAAAACATCGGCGTGGGAGGGATTTGCGTGATTTTAAAGCAGGATGTGGCGATGTTTTCACCGGTCAATTTGGAAATCGACCTGCTCGACCTCGGCGAACATATCAAATGTCCCGGCCGCGTCGTATGGAATGTGCAAAGGCGCAGTGACGCCAAAACCAAGCCTTTGTTTTACGATATCGGCGTGGAATTTGTGGATTTGCCGGAAGCAGAAAAAGAGCGCGTGGAAGATGTGGTGAAACGGCTGATTCATCAACAGGACAATCAGTTTTAATCACAGTGGACGGCAGGGTTAGGCGGGTCGTCTAGCTATCAATAGATCATTCCACAACGGACACTGGGGAGATAGACAGTGTCCGTTGTTTTTTATAATTCGTGACCGGCGCCGGTCACGAATTATGATGAGGAGCGTACATGGTTAAAGTGAGATTCGCGCCCAGTCCGACGGGATATCTGCACATTGGCGGCGGTCGGGCCGCTTTGTTCAATTGGCTTTATGCCCGCGGCCAGGAGGGGGTATTTGTCCTGCGCATTGAGGACACGGACCGCCAGCGGTCAAAGCAGGAATTTGTAGACGAGATTCTCGATAGTATGCGTTGGTTGGGCTTGACCTGGGACGAGATTTATTACCAGAGTCAACGGTTTGATATTTATCGGCAATACGCGCAGCAACTTTTAGCAGCCGGAAATGCCTATGAGGAAAACGGCGCGATTCTTTTTAAAACGCCGGCCAAGGAAATAAAATTTTTTGATCTGATCCGGGGCGAGATTGTTTTTGACACTGGGAATTTTGTGGCATATCAGGAAGGCGCGGATCCCGCGGCGGGAACGGAAGCGCCGGGTTTAAAAGACGAGGTATTGATCAAGGCGGACGGTTCGCCGGTATACAGTTTTGCCTGCGTGGTAGACGACGCGCTGATGGAAATCACGCACGTGATCCGCGGCGAAGACCATATTTCCAACACGCCGAAACAATTATTGCTTTATGAGGCATTGGGATTCAAGCCGCCTAAATTCGCGCATATGCCGCTCATCATGGGAGAAGACGGCGGCCGGCTTTCCAAACGCACTGGCGCAGTCGCGGTGACGGATTATCGCCGGATGGGTTTTTTGCCGGAAGCGATGGTGAATTATCTGATGCTGTTGAGCTGGTCTCCGGGTGGGGACCAGGAAATCATCGCCTTAGATGCGGCTGTCAAAAAATTCACCCTTAAAAAAGTCAATAAGGCTTCGGCAGTTTTTTCCATGGAAAAACTGCGCTGGATCAACGGGGAATACATCAAAAAATATGACGCGGAAAAATTGGCGGATATGGCGGTCCCGTTTTTGCGGGAAGCCGGGCTGATCGCCGGGACGGTTGACCGGGAAAAAATTAAAGCGATTGTGGAATTATACCGCAGCCGTATGCCGACTTTAGCGGACCTTTCCGCGCGGGCCGGATTTTTATTTAAAAATGATTTTGCGATCGACCCGGAATTAAAGGCCAAACACTTTAAGCCGGAATACGCCAAGACGTTTTCGGAGTTTAGCGAACGCCTGCGGCAAGCGCCGGCGTTTGACGCCACGACCGTCGAGAAGGTGTTCCGTAAAGCGGTCGAAGACATGGGCCTGAAAATGTCCGATATCGTCCATCCCTGCCGCGTGGCCTTGACCGGCAGTGACGTCGGCCCGGGCCTGTTTGAAACTATGGCTGTGTTAGGTCAGGAAAAAACCATAGCGCGTTTGCTGCGATCTATTATATAATTTTTTGCATGATAACCTTCTCACCCAGGCCTGCCTCCGGCAGGCAGGCCTGCCTCCGGCAGGCAGGCCTGCCGGAGGCAAGATCGGGAAGGACAATCCGCCAATCGCTTTTTTGCCCTGTCGTCTAATGGTAGGACAACAGACTCTGGATCTGTTTGTCTTGGTTCGAGTCCAAGCGGGGCAGCCATATAATTCTCTCGAACTTAAGGTCGAGAGATAGAAATAGCCCCGGATGGCACCACCGTCCGAGGCTTTTTTCATGTTTTGTCGTCGGAAAGACTTACGACACAATTTTTGTGCTGTCGAAATTCTTTTTGAACAAACCTTCCTGATTGTCGTTCTCTCGTCTCCAAAAAAGCCAAAACATCTCGGAGTTCTATCTCTTTATCTCTCTTTGTGGGTGAAAGCGCCAATTTTTAGTAAATGACTAATACTGATTATAAGCAGCGTTTTGGGGTTGGAGGTGGTGTCGTTTACTGGATTTCGTTGTGGTTGGTTACTCTGTGAGGAGAGATAAGGACGCTTCTTGAGTGAATCCTTTGATTTCCTGCCAGAGTTCCATTTGCTTGAACCAATCCGTTTCAAAGGAAATGAGCCGGACTTTGTATTCGGAGATGGTTTCGATCAGCTCGTCCTTGCCGGTCAGAATTTCATTCTGAATGGCGGGAGCAAGGAGAAGCAACCCGAGATTGTGGCCGATCTGTGATATGCTCAAGCCAAGCCAGTCGGCGGCCTGCCGGGTGTTTTGGATAGTCCCCGCCTTTATGAGTCGGTCGATGTTGTGGGCTAAAATGAGGGCCTGCCGGATGCTGGGTTCGGCTTGAACAGCTGTTTCCTTGCGCCAGCGCCTCCCCAAGGCTGCCCGGCGTATATCAGATGAAGTTTCGATTTTTTCGGGTGAGTTGTGGAGGTTGAAGGTGAGCCTGTGGTTGACGGTGTCGCATTCGATCTCACGCACGATCTCCTTAAGAACCCGGCGTTTTGCCTCATTGAACAGGGTTTCCCAGACCGGCGATAGGAAAGCTTCTGTTGCCGGAGTGTTCGTCTTTATGTGAACAGGAAGAATCTCCCGGAGTTTTTCAACAACAGCGGTTTCTATGATATGGGCGGGTAGCGATCGGTTGGGACAGGTTTTGTAGCTGCGCTTTTGGGCGCTGGAACAAACGTAATAGCGGTACTTCTTGCCCGATCCTTTCATGGTATAGGAATGGAATAATGCCGCCACGCAGTGCTTGCATTTAAGAAGCTGACTGAGCAGCCCGAAGCAGTCCATGTTCTTGAACGGCTTTCGTTCAGCCCGGTTTACAGCGAGGAGACTCTGCGCTTGCTTGAATATTTCCTCGTCGATGATGGCAGGTTGTTGCCCGTCGTAAATCTGGCCGTCGAATTTGACCTTGCCTATATAAAGCACATTGTTTAGCATGTGCTGGAGCTGAGAAACCCCGTATTTCTTGCCGCCGTAAACTGCGATAGAATTCTTCGTCCATTGCCGGGTTCTAAGTCCCTCATCGTTTAAAATTTGTACAACCTTAAGGATGGACTTGGTTTTAAGGTAGAGCGTAAATATTTTCCGAACGATCTCAGCCTCGTTCGGCGCAATGACGAGCTTCTTATTTTCCTTGTAATAACCGAACGGCGGTCTGCCGCCGAGCCATTGGCCTCGCTTTCTCGCTGCGCCCATTTTATCTTTAGTTCGTTCGCTGATTATCTCCCGCTCAAATTGCGCGAAAGAAAGAAGAATATTGAGCGTGAGTCGTCCCATTGAGGAATTGGTGTTGAACTGCTGAGTAACCGAGACAAAGGTCACGCCGTGTTTTTCAAAAAACTCTAACAGTTGGCTGAAATCGAGAAGCGAGCGGGAAAGCCTGTCAACCTTGTAGACGATTACACAGTTGATCCTTCCTGCCTTGATGTCGTTGATCAGAGCCTGAAGCGCTGGTCGTTCCGTGTTGGCTCCAGTGAAACCGCCGTCATCGTAGTGGTCGGGCAGAGCAGTCCAACCTTCATGTTGCTGGCTGCGGATGTAATTTTCCGCTGCCTCACGCTGAGCATCAAGGGAAGTGAATTCCTTCTCCGGCCCTTCGGCAGTCGACTTGCGCGTGTAAATGGCGCACACCAGATGTTTGGGTTTTTCAGGTTCTTGTTTCATTGCGCAAAGAACAAAAATCCGTTCCAGTGGGCTCCGGTAATGGTTTTGGCAATGGCTGAAAGCGTTTTGTATGGTTTGTTTTCAAATTCGAATCCTTTGTCCAGAACGCGCACTTCCAGCATCCTACCCTTGTATTCTTTCCTGATGATCGCCCCTGGGATCGGGAGCCGCTTGTCGCGGGACATGGCTTTGCGAGAGCATTTTTCTTCCGGTGTCGTTTCCGGCCGGAGCGTCTTGTTGTTCACCGGCTCGTACTTCTCAATAAGCTCATGCAACCGAGATTGAGCGGTTTCGGGCAACCCGCCGTATTCCCTTTCCTGCAACCGGAAGGCGATCTTTCGCCAGAGGTAAATCCGGTTCTTTGAGTTTGAGCCCGCCTCCCCGCAGACCTCTTGGTATTTGGCCCGCATATCGGACAAGGAGACGTTTTTCAGGGCCATAATTTCGTTTAAAAGCGTGTTATTCGGGGCTTTTTCCATTGTCTGTGATCTCCTCTCGTCAATCAGATATAGCCATACGATCGTCGAGATAGCAAGTTATAGTCGTTTGGGCTCCTGATATTCACAATGGAAGTTGTCACTCTCTTTTTCCATCGGGACCGATCTCATAACTATCGCGCACTGAAAAAATTTCTACTTGTTTCTTCCCGCATTTTTCGCAAATACTAAAAAATTTTATATCCTCGCCGTCGGGTTGGAAATCCTCCCGAATCCAATAATGATTACATGGATTGATGTTTTGGTTTTTATGGTTTTCCATCGGATTTTCCAAGTCGCTCACATATAGCCATGCTTTTTGCGAGATAGCAAGTTTATATTTCCGTCGGAGGAATGACTTGCTATTGAAAAAAAC